>NZ_QTMM01000002.1:0-479155 GCF_003635445.1 Parabacteroides sp. AF17-3
AAGTCTTTTCTGTTTTATTCATTACTTTATTAAAATGGTATCGTTTAGATTCATTTCTAAATTCACGCTGCCCGCACCCCTTTCGGTTCCTCGCGGTATTCTATGTAAACGCTTTTCACTCTCACCCCTTTGCGCGCCTGTTTTTTGGCATACGACAGCATCGGGCGAAAGATACGTTCCAGATCATCATCCGAGAGGTTGCGACCAAGTTCCTGCCACCAGAAACGCAACAGGTCGATATAACCTTCGGGATCGGTCACGACAGGGATAAGATCGGTAGCCACCGCAGTCAATTGAAGGGCAGCCTGCCCAGCCAGCAGTCGCGAATCGGCCTTCTGCAAGGCTTGCGACTTTTGTTCATCGGAGAGGTCATCACGCCCGGCAATACGCTTTTCGGTGCGGTTGCGGTTCTTTTGCAATTGCAGGGCACGGTTTTCTGCTTCGTTCATCTGCTTCTTCATATAAGCAAACAGGATACAGGAGGCTTCGTAGGCAGGACTGCCTTTTTCTGCCGGATCGATACTTTTTTCAAAAGCGACAAATTGCTTCTGCCACTTGACCAGCTCGGTCGTGAAAGGTTTACGGATACAGTTCATTCGCCCGACTTCGCATGTACATTCGGCAATGTAGGCTCTGATTTCGCCCGCAAAGAATTCGTTCATTCCTTCGCGTCCGATCTGTTCCAACAGCCCGCGCCCTTTTCCGGCATACAAGACACTGCTTTCCGCATTCATTTGGAGAGTCGATACGCAATTTTCCATAGGTAGGCCGGCTTTTAAAACGCCTTTTTCACTTTTAGTCATTGTTTACTTTAAAATTAAAATAATTAAATTACAATAGTTAAGATTTAACCAGGTGTTGATTGATTAAACCGATGCAAAAGTAAGGGTTTAAATTTACATGAGCAAGTAATAATCAATATTTGTATGCGATTTTATGAAAATATTTTTATTCGTTGAATATTTATTAATATTAACTATTGCATCCGTGCTAAATACATAGATTTTTACTAAATTCCAACGGCGAAAAATAGGCCATCGCCAAAATACTTATTGTAAATTTCCCCATTCCGGCGAAAGCTGTTGTTTTTTATAGGAAAACGCCCTTCCGGGAGAAAAAATAATTTCTTTCGGAAGAAAATCAAATTTCATCCGGGAGAAATTGAAAACGGACCCGGATGGGGTGAAACAGGGAAGGGAAGATAATGTAAAATTCGAGACTGGCTTTCAGAAATAAGGTGTCAGATTGAAAAAAGTTTAGATAAACAAGGTTTGTTTATAAATAAAGGTTATATTTGCAATGTCGTATGAAGGTCTGTTACAGCGGTGGCGGATTTACGATGATATAAATTATAAGTTAAGCATTTTATAAGGTATTATTCCGATCAACGAAAATCCCCATTTAGTTACAAATCAGGAATAATAGCAACAAAATGCCCATGCTAGTTGTATATACTTATGTGTATAAATATAGCGTGGGCTGTTGTCTATTATCTGATTTGTGGGCATGGGGATGCCTCGTTGATAGGTAATAGCGGCAGTCACACGCTTTTTTTATGCCCTAAACTGCCGTCTTTCAATCTTATAATCTTACACAAAAGATCATTGTTTTTGACTTTATCGAACTCACTATACTTAAAAGAGGGGTATAAATTTCAGGTGATAGCCTGATTAATTTAATTTCGGTTAAGTAAGAACTGCCCGTCCGTGAGGATAGGCAGTTCATTTTAAATATAATAACGTTATGACACAACACAGTAAAAACAAAACACCGGAAGACGAGTTGCGAGCACAACTCTCCGCGCAGACAGAATTAGTAAATCAGTTGACCGTAAAAAATATGGCCCTGGAGTATGATAACAATCGGTTACGGTCGTTACTTTATGAGTCATGGCGTAATAAAGGCAATATTCCTCCGGAAGAAGTTGACAGGTATGAACTTACCCCGATGCTTCTGGAAGACATGATGAAAATACTCCTGCAACCCGTTTACAAGTTTGATTTTAACAACCGTGTCCTGTTCGGTTTATGTGCCGTAGATATACGTACGCTCAAAGAACTGTTGGTTGAAATCAAAATATTCAAGATGCATCATTTGAGGCGCCTCAGAGGTTTCGGCTCAAAATCATTCGAAAACGTCTACGATGTCCTCCATCAAAACGGCATCCTCGACGAAAACAACGATAGTTATTTGTTCGAATTTATCTGAAAAAACGACTTATCTACACCTATCTGCACACAACTCAACTCCGCCTATCCGACCGGTCGTAACTTTGCATTGTCAATCAGACGAAACAACAAAGTATCAACCTTAAAACAATTTATTAACGATGGCCCAGGGCTACAAATTAGTAACAAGAAAAGTGACCGACCTGAAAGGCGGTGCAGCACAGGAAAAAATTTATGCGATACCGGACTACAACGGGCATACCGACATGGATACATTGTGTGTCATGATCGGAGCGCGATCTACCGTTTCCAGCGCCGACGTAAAAGCGGTATTGGATAACCTTAATTTCATCCTCGACATGGAGCTGCGTGCAGGACGTATCGTCCAGTTAGGCGAGTTCGGTAATTTCCGCCTCTCGTTGTCCAGCAACGGCGCAAGCGACAAGAAATCGTTCACCCAGGCCGACGTGAAAGGGGCACGTGTGATCTTCACACCCGGCGCCTCCCTGCGTAATACCAAAAAGCTGGTCGCCTTCACCTCTACCGAAAAGAAGGAAGACGAAGGCAACGGCTCCGAAGGGGGCGGCGGAGGCAGCGACAGACCGGAAATCGAGTAACCCGGCTAATTGAAAAATTTTCATTATCTTTGTTATCACGATGAAACCAACAACGCTTTCTATTAAAGAACTGAGTGCGATGTATTTTCCGCACAGCAGC
The DNA here is from genome assembly GCF_003635445.1 of Parabacteroides sp. AF17-3. NCBI lineage: Bacteria > Pseudomonadati > Bacteroidota > Bacteroidia > Bacteroidales > Tannerellaceae > Parabacteroides > Parabacteroides sp. AF17-3. The sequence continues at coordinate 2,886 of NZ_QTMM01000002.1, forward strand.
ATCCGCAGCGCCGGCGTGCAACTGAAACGCTGGCTCGTGTATAACAAACCGCTCATGCAGGCCCTCACAGATGCGGGCTATTACAACGGACAAAAGATTTTAACTCCTAAACAGGTGACGCTCGTCTTTGAATATCTGGGCGAACCCTGACTTTCCCGAGTGAAGAAACAAAGTGTACAATTATGGATTGCCGTGCTGCTGACCGCAGCCGGCATCCTCCTTTTATTTTTCGGCTTCTGGACGGCTCCGCTGGGAGAGATTCATAACAGTGTGCTGGTGGCCTTCGGTGAGACTGCAACGTTTGCCGGAGCGCTGTTCGGAGTCGATTATAAATACAAACAAAATCAATGAACCTTAGTAGAAATTTCACCTTCGAAGAACTCACTTACAGTCGTATCGCCATCGAGCACGGTCTTGAAAACGTACCCGGCCCGCTGGCTTTCCAATCATTAAAAAACCTCGCGACCTATCTGCTTCAACCGCTTCGCGACCGCTACGGCAGTGCAATCGCCATCACAAGCGGCTACCGCAACGAAACGGTCAACCTGCTGGTCGGCGGAGTCAAAAATTCGCAACATACGAAAGGCGAAGCAGCCGACTGCTACATCGCCGAAGGGCCGGAAAAGCTGCTGGAGATATTGAAAGCCTCCGGTCTCGATTTCGATCAGGCAATCCTCTACCGACGCAAAAAGTTCCTCCATCTGTCTTATCGCGAAGGGTTTAACCGCCGGCAGGTACTTTACGGATAAATAAGAGACAACTGCAAAACACACCCCATAAATTCATACCATTAAAAATCTCCATGAAATTCAGCCTATTCATTCTCATCATCTTGTTTTTCGCAAATTGTTCGAGCCGCAAGCACACCGCTTCCTTTTGCCAGCAGACCGACAGCCTGCTGCAAACCAGCCGCCTGACAGTTCAAACGGCCCGAATCCCCGAAAGCCGTGCCGACCTTTCCATTCCGGTCGCAACCCTCAAAGAGTTGCCAGCCGGCGCCGCCTTTATCCAAAAAAGCGGACAGGCAACAGCTGAAATCCGTTTCCTACATGACACGTTATTTGTCGCTGCCACCTGCGATAGCCTGCAAACGCTCGTCTGGCAATATGAGGAACAATTGGAGAGGCAGTCAAAACAAACAAAAGAGATCAGAAAAGAGACAGAAAGGAAATCCGGTTTGCCCCAAATCACGATTTTATTAACTTTCTTCCTAATCGCACTAATCATACTCTACAAATTTTCTCCCCACAAATCTGTCTGACCAGTCATATCAGAAGTCATACTCGCCTTCGCCGAACAGCAAAAACGGACGGAGATACGAAAAAAAGTCCCTTCAGAACGATTGTTTATTAAAATAATCTTTACCTTTGTCACATCGTCTGTTATTGGACGACAACCAAAATTCATTAGTTATGGGGAAATTTATAAATCCCTTTACCGACTTCGGTTTTCACCGTATCTTCGGTCAAGAGGTACACAAAGAGTTATTAATTGATTTTCTGAATCAATTATTGAAAGATGAACGTCATATCATTGACATCACTTTCCTGAATCCTATCCAGCAACCGGAAACCATAGAGGACCGGGGAGTGATATTCGACATTCATTGCAGGGATGACAAAGGAGGTTGGTTTGTGGTCGAAATGCAAAACGGAGCCCAACCCTATTTTTACGACCGGGGTATTTATTACTTGTCACGGGCTATCAGTAATCAAGGGGAAAAGGGAAAAGACTGGAAGTTTAGCTTATGTCCGGTGTATGGCATATTTCTGTTAAACTATAAGATGGGGATAAACTCCAAATTCCGTACTGATGTTATATTGGCAGACCGTGATACGGGGCGTATGTTTAGCGACAAGATTCGCCAGGTCTATTTGGAACTCCCCTGGTTTACAAAAGAGCCGGATGATTGCGAAACAGATTTTGAACGTTGGTTATATTTATTAAAACATATGGATACATTAGAAAGAATGCCCTTCAAGGCACGCAAAGCCGTCTTCGACAAATTGCTAGAAGTGGCAGATGTGGCTAATCTGAGCAAGGATGAACGTATCCTGTATGATGAAGCCTTGAAACGCTATCGCGATTATAAAAATACGATTGACTATGCGGAAGAGAAAGGTGTGGAAAAGGGGATCAAAATAGGGAAAGAAAAAGGTAAGACTGAGGAACAACGCCTTATCGCTGCCAATTTCAAAAAGCGGGGAGTCAACACAGAAATGATTGCCCAGTGTACAGGTCTGTCAATTGAAGAAATAGACAACTTGTAATCCACTCACTTTATTTATATGGATCAGCAAAGTTCGCGGTGCTCCCGAAAACTTTGCTGATAACCAAAATTCAGAAAATCAAACCATCTTCAACCCTATGATGGAGACGATTAAAGTCGTAATAAAAAACAACCGTCCCAAAGTAGCCGGTTCATGAAAAAAAAGAATCCCGACCAACACCGTACCGACAGCTCCGATACCGGTCCATACCGGATAAGCTGTACCTATCGGTAAAGTCTGTGTCGCTTTTGCCAAAAGATACATACTCAGAGTTACGGAGACCACAAATCCTATTCCCCACAGATAATATTCATTTCCTACCGTCTCCTTGGTCTTACCCAGACAAAAGGCAAAACATACCTCCAATAATCCCGCAACAATCAATATAATCCAACTCATAAACTCCGACATTTAAAATTTGGCTGCAAAGTTAAACTCCCCCCTCTCACCGGCTCTTTACATTTGATAAGAAATAACGGCAGAAGGTTGCAAAAAAATCCTTTTTCAAAGGTAACTTTTAGTACTTTTGTAAAAACGATTGGATAACCTATGGATATACATGAGATCATAAACAAAATATACCCGATGCCGGAATCTTCAGTAGACAAGCTGAAGAGGCTCTTGTCAAAGGTTACATATCCTAAAGGCCACCTCATATTGGAAACGGGCAAAACCGAGACAAATCTATTTTTTATCGAGAAAGGGATTGCAAGGGCTTATATCCCTGTCGACGGCAAAGAAGTAACCTTTTGGATCGGCAGGGAAGGCAGCACCATCGTTTCATTGAAAAGCTACGTGAACAACCAGCAAGGATATGAAACTGTCGAACTGATGGAAAACTCGGTGCTGTATATGCTGAAACGCAAAGAACTCTATGAGTTATTCGAAGAAGATATACATATCGCCAACTGGGGACGCAAATTTGCAGAAACAGAATTCCTGCAAACAGAGGAAAGGCTTATCTCCCTCCTGTTTACAACCGCATCCGAACGTTACAGGGAACTGCTGAAAGACAATCCGGATTTACTGCAAAGAATGCCGCTGGAATGCCTCGCCTCCTATCTGGGAATCACCCCGGTAAGCCTTAGCCGGATAAGGGCGAAGCTAAAACGGGAGCATTAAAATAAAATTCAATTTATTCGACGAATTACCCCAATCCGGCTACGGGAAATAGAAAATGCGCTGCCAAAACTATTTTATGTGCCGTTAATTCTTTACATTTGCCACAAAAATTAGCGGACATGATAGATTGCAAGGATGAACATATATTAAACGTCATTAATTATCCCGAGGATTTACGCAAGTTGCCTCAGGAGAAATTGGGCGAGGTATGTGAAGAGTTGCGGCAATACATAATAGATATACTTTCTGAAAACCCCGGCCATCTGGGAGCCAGCCTCGGTACTGTCGAACTGACCGTCGCCCTGCATTATGTCTTCAATACGCCCTACGACCGGATCGTTTGGGACGTCGGACATCAGGCTTACGGGCACAAAATCCTGACCGGACGCAGGGAGGCTTTCCATACGCTCCGGAAATTCAAAGGAATCAGCGGTTTCCCCAACCCGGGAGAAAGTGAGTATGACGCTTTCATTGCCGGACATGCCTCCAACTCCATTTCGGCAGCCATGGGTATGTCGGTCGCCTCGGAACTGAAGGAGGAACACGACCGCCACGTAATAGCCGTGATCGGCGACGGGGCAATGACCGGAGGACTGGCCTTCGAAGGGCTGAACAATGCCTCTGCCAACCCCAACAACCTGCTGATTATCCTCAACGACAACGATATGGCTATCGACAACTGCGTCGGAGGATTGAGTCAGTATCTGGTTGATATCACGACCAGCCAGGCTTACAACAAAATGCGTTACGACGTGTACCGCGGCCTGCGGAAGATGAAGCTCATCAACAATGACCGCCGGGGGAATATCCTGCGTTTCAACAACAGCCTGAAAGCGCTGCTCACCCAGCAACATAATCTGTTTGAAGGTTTCAGCATCCGTTACTTCGGCCCCGTAGACGGGCACGACGTGAACTACATGATAAAGCTGCTGAACGATATAAAAGACTTGCAAGGCCCCAAGCTACTGCATATCAAGACAAAGAAAGGAAAAGGGTTCAAGCCTGCCGAGGAATCGGCTACCGAATGGCATGCACCGGGCAAGTTCAACAAAGAAACAGGCCAGCGCATCATCGTGCACAATCTGGATGAGCCGCAATTATATCAGGACGTCTTCGGACATACGCTGGTGGAACTGGCGGAAAAGGATGAGCGGATCGTGGGTATCACTCCCGCCATGCCGACCGGAAGTTCCATGATCTATATGATGAAGGCATTCCCTCAACGGGCCTTCGATGTCGGGATAGCCGAAGGTCACTCGGTGACTTTCTCCGCCGGACTGGCGAAAGAAGGAATGATCCCGTTCTGCAATGTCTACTCCTCTTTCATGCAGCGGGCATACGATAACCTGATACACGACGTCGCTCTGCAAAAACTGCATATGGTGATCTGCCTGGACCGTGCCGGACTGGTCGGCGAAGACGGTGCCACGCACCACGGGGTGTTCGACCTGGCTTACCTCCGTCCGATCCCCAACCTGACGGTTGCCTCGCCACTCAACGAGTTGGATTTGCGGAACCTGATGTACACGGGCTACAAGGAGGCTACGGGCACGTTCGTAATCCGTTATCCGCGAGGGAAAGGCGAGAAAAAGGACTGGCGTAACGAAATGCATGTCCTGCCCATCGGAAAAGGGAAGAAATTGAGCGAAGGAGACGATATCGCTGTTTTATCTATCGGACCGATTGGAAACGATGTGATAAAAGCAATTGAAGAAGTAGCCGGTGAAGGAATATCGGTTGCACATTATGACATGATTTACCTGAAACCGATCGATGAAGAATTACTGGACGAAATAGGCAAAAAGTTCAAACGCGTCATTACCGTAGAGAACGGTGTAGCAAAAGGCGGACTGGGTAGTGCGGTTCTTGAATTTATGGCAGACAACGGATATACTCCGCGGGTGAAACGCATCGGTATACCCGACACATTCATTGAACACGGGTCGATCCCCGAGTTATACAAATTGTGCGGCCTGGATGCCGGCAGCATAGCCGGAGAAATCCGAAAGATGATGAACGATTAATTATTAATGACGATTTGCCGGACGATGCGGCAGGTGGAATGAGTAACAATTGATAAAATGAAAATTATTATTGCCGGGGCAGGCGAAGTGGGTACGCATCTTGCAAAGATGTTATCGCAGGAAAAACAGGATATCATCCTGATGGACCCGAGTGAGGAACGGTTGAACATCACCAACACCAATATGGAGATACTTCCTATGGTTGGTAATCCGACTTCGATCCGCGACCTGGAAGAAGCCGGCATAAAGAAAACAGACCTGTTCGTCAGCGTTACTCCGGAAGAGACAACGAATATTGCGGCAAGTATCCTGGCCTCCAAGCTGGGAGCACGCAAAACTCTGGCACGTATCAACAACTACGAATATCTGTTGCCTAAAAACAAAGAATTGTTCGAAAAGCTGGGCATCCACTCGATGATCTATCCGGAAATGTTGGCGGCCAAAGAGATCGTCAACGCGATACGCCGCCCGTGGACACGCCAGTACTGGGAACTGTTCGGAGGAGCCCTGATCCTGATCGGGGTGAAGGTTCGCGAAAACTCCCGCCTGGTGAACAAACAACTGGCCGAACTGCTGAACGAACAGAAGCTGTACCATATCGTTGCCATCAAACGGCAATATGAAACGATTATCCCCCGCGGTACCGACCTTGTCCTGCCCGGCGATATCGTTTTCTTTACGACGACCAAAGAACATATCAAAGACGTGCAGATGCATGCCGGCAAGAAAGACCCGGAAGTAAAGAAAATCTTTATCATGGGAGGCAGCCGCATCGCTATCCGCACCAGCCAGTATCTGCCGAACAATATCCGCGTAAAGATACTGGAAACAAACAAAGAGAAAAGTCACCGCATAGCCGAGGTTGTGCCGAGCAATGTCCTGATCATCAACGGAGACGGACGCGACACGGAGCTACTGATGCAAGAAGGGATCAAAGACGCACAGGCGTTTGTCGCTTTGACAGACAATTCGAGTACGAATATCCTGGCTTGCCTGGCTGCCAAACGTTTCGGCGTATTCAAGACAGTCGCCAAGATCGAGAATATCGACTATATCCCGCTGGCCGAGAATATGGATATCGGTTCGGTAATCAACAAGAAGCTGATTGCCGCCAGTCATATCTATCAGTTCCTGCTGGATGCCGACGTGTCGAACGTGAAGTTCCTGACCTTTGCCAATGCCGACGTGGCCGAGTTGGTGGCACGCCCCGATTCGAAGATCACCCGCAAACAGGTGAAAGACCTGCACCTGCCGAAAGACCTGACGCTGGGCGGACTGATACGCGACGGCGAACCAATGATGATTAAGGGTGACACACAGATACAGGCATACGACCACGTGGTGGTATTCTGCCTGGAAACTGCCATGCGTAAACTGGAAGATTATTTTAATTAGTATGTTACTGAATATACGTTTCATAATAAAAATGCTGGGGATGATGTGCATCCTCGAAACACTGTTTATGCTGATGGCAACAGTGGTCGCTTTCCTGTACAAAGGAGGCGATTTCTATCCATTGCTTATCTCCAGCGGAATCCTGTTCGGGGTCGGCATATCGCTCTATGCCATCGGTTTCCGTGCAAACGAATACACAGCCGGCCGACGGGAAGGGATGCTGACGGTTACGCTTACCTGGTTGCTGCTCTCGTTGCTGGGAATGTTGCCTTTCTATTTGGGAGGATATATCGACAATATAACGGATGCTTTCTTTGAAACCATGTCAGGCTTCACGACCACCGGATCGACCATTCTCACCGATATAGAAGCTCTGCCTAAAGGCGTCCTGTTCTGGCGAAGCCTCACTCAATGGCAGGGAGGTATCGGTATGATCGTATTTACCGTAGCATTGATGCCTATCCTGGGAGGCGGAGCGACACAGATGTTTAATGCCGAAACACCGGGGATCACACACGAACGGTTCCGTCCGCGTGTAACACAGGTCGCCAAACGCCTGTGGGGGGTTTACGTGTTCCTTACCGTCCTGCTGATCGGGTTGTTATGGATAGGCCCGATGAATTTATATGACGCGGTAAACCATGCCTTGACTGCGATTTCTACCGGCGGTTATTCCACCAAGAACGCCAGTATCGCTTATTGGCATTCGGCTTATATAGAATATGTTATCACGATATTTATGTTTATCGGGGCGACTAATATCACCCTGATCTATTTCTGCCTGAACGGAAATATAAAGAAGTTGTTTTTCGATGAAGAGTTTCGCTGGTTCTTCTGGTTCGTCCTGATCATGACAGGGATAACAACCGGCTGGATCATGTATCACGGATTCTTTACAGACTTCCCGACAGCTTTCCGGCAGGCTGCATTCCAGGTGGTTACGCTGGTTTCGACCTGCGGCTTCGCGACAGAGAATTATATTCCCTGGGGACCTTTCTTCTGGATGATCGCCCTGATACTGATGTTCATCTGCGGTTGCGCTGGCTCGACCTGCGGAGGGTTGAAGATGGGACGTTTCGTGATCCTTTCCAAAAACCTGTTCAACGAATTCAAGAAACAAACCCATCCGCATGCCATTATCCCGGTAAGGATGGATTCACATATCGTATCCGGCGAGGTCGTACACCGCGTACTGGCTTTCGCTTTTGCCTATATGTCACTGATCGTACTCAGCTGTGCCGTGCTGATGCTCGACGGGTTGGGCTTTGAAGAGTCGATCGGTGCTGCCGTCTCAGCCATCAGCAATGTCGGGCCGGGACTGGGCAAACTGGGGCCGGTAGACAACTTCTCGGAAGTTCCGGTGGTATCCAAATGGTTCCTTTCCTTACTGATGATGACAGGACGTTTAGAGATATTTACTGTATTGACATTACTTGTTCCGGGATTCTGGAAACAATAAAATAGATTTGATATGAAAACACGTACAATGTTCCTTACAATCATGAGTTGCCTGTTCGTAGGACTGGCAGCCGGCGCACAGACCTCCGCACAGCGGGAAACAGCCGATTTACTGCCGGAAGGTACTTTCACCAACGGAATAGAAGGCCCGGCCACCGACAAAGCCGGCAATCTGTATGCCGTTAACTACGGAAAAGAAGGAACGATAGGCATTGTACGTCCAGACGGCTCGCACGAATGCTTCGTGACACTCCCCGAAGGTTCGACAGGCAACGGCATCCGCTTCAACAAGGCCGGCGACATGCTGGTTGCCGATTACACCGGTCATAATATCCTGAAAGTCGACATGCAGACCAAAGCGATCAGCACGTATGCACATGAGTCCCGGATGAACCAGCCCAACGACATCGCCCTCGCTCCGGGCGGCAATCTCTATGCCAGCGATCCGGACTGGCCGAACCAGAAAGGGCAACTCTGGCTGATCACTCCCGACGGTAAAGTGACCCTGCTGGAAAACAATATGGGGACGACCAACGGCATCGATGTCAGCCCGGACGGTAAAAAACTTTATGTTAACGAGTCTGCACAACTCAAAGTATGGGTCTATGATATCAAGCCGGACGGGACACTCAAAAACAAACGGCTTTTCCACACCTTCGAAGGCTTCGGCATGGACGGAATTCGTTGCGATGTGAAAGGCAACCTGTATCTCTGCCGCTACGACAAAGGAACGATAGCCGTTATAAATCCGAAGGGCAAGCTGATCCGCGAAATACAACTGAAAGGCAAAAAGCCCTCAAACATCACATTCGGAGGTCCTGACAACCGCCGCTGCTATGTCACCCTGCAAGACCGCGGCTGCTTCGAAACCTTCACTGCCGAACATCCGGGAAGAGAATAATTATTCACCTATTTGAATATTTCTTTAGGTCTGATATACGCTTTTGCTTAATTTTGCGTTATAATAGGTACGAATAACTAGAAGAGACGCAAAATGATAGAATATATTAAGGGGGATATCGTAGAACTGACTCCCACACAGATGATCATCGAATGTGCAGGGATTGGCTACGAACTTAACATATCTCTGACCACATACAGCGCATTCAGCGGTAAACCAACCGGGAAAATTTACGTATATGAAGTAATACGTGAAGATGCTCACCTGCTGTTCGGTTTCGCCCAAAAGGCTGAACGCGAGTTGTTTTTATTGCTGACATCGGTATCCGGCGTCGGTCCTAATACGGCACGTATGATCCTGTCATCTCTTCCTCCTTCCGAACTGATCCAGGTTATCGCCAACAAAAACGAAACGGCGCTGACCTCGGTAAAAGGCATCGGACAGAAAACAGCCCAGCGCATCCTGGTCGACCTGAAAAACAAGGTGAAAGCCGGCGATTCGATGGTTGGGACGGGAACGGCTGCCACGGCAGGAAACGGCGCGGTGGCCGAAGAAGCGGTGGCCGCCCTGGTTATGCTGGGATTCCAAAAGGCTGCTTCACAAAAGGCAGTCAGTTCAATACTGAAAACCTCGCCGATGCTGGCTGTGGAACAAGTGATAAAAAGTGCACTCAGAATGCTTTAATAGTTGACAGGTAGGGGCTGTTCGCGAACCGCCCTTACAAGTGACAGTTGACAGTTTAAAATGAAAAAGAAGACTCTTAAATATCTTATCTGGGTTACAATACTGCTATTCGGGATCGGCATGCTCTCGCTGAATGCCAATTACCTGACTTATACGGCATCCTTGCCGGATATCCAGTTGCTTGAAGGACAAGACGACATGCCCGACGGGAAGGATACTGTCCCGGCAACCCGCTATCCGGTATCCAAAACCGTGCCGGAGGGTGATGAAACCTATAAAGACCTCTTGAAAAAATCCCCGGTAGATTTACGCGATCCGGAAAACGTGAAAACCTTCGTTGAATACGATATCAGGACCGGACGATATGTTGTCCGCTCCCGTTTAGGGGAGAAAGACCTGATCACTCCGATCGACCTGAGTCCGGAAGAATATCAGAAATACAGCATGCAGGAATCGCTCCGTTCTTACTACCGCCAGAAAAACGAAGAAGAGTTTCAGAAGGAAGCAGACAAGAAGTTTAACCTGGCAGATATGCAGTTCGGTATCGGTGCGGCAGAACGTATATTCGGTCCCGGAGGTGTACGTGTAAAGACACAAGGGTCGGCCGAAGTCACATTAGGCTTGAAGCGGAACAGCACGAAAGACCCTTCACTCCCCGAACGCGCCCGCAGCAATACCATTTTCAACTTCGACGAAAGTGTGCAGTTGAATGTACAGGCCTCCGTCGGTTCGAAAGTGAATTTCGACATGAACTACAATACGGAAACCTCTTTCGACTTCGATTCCAAAAAGCTGAAACTGGCTTATACGGGCGAAGAGGATGAGATCATCAAATCACTGGAAGCCGGTAACGTGTCGATGACGACAAGCAACTCGCTGATCAACGGCGGAGCTGCCCTGTTCGGTATGAAAGCAGACCTTCAGTTCGGTAAACTGAGGGTGAACGCGTTGTTCGCACAGCAGAACTCGGAATCAAAAACAGTAAACTCCAAAGGTGGCGTACAGACCAAGGATTTTGAACTGAAGATCGATGAGTATGATGCGAACCGCCACTTCTTCCTGGCGCACTACTTCCGCAACAGATACAACGACGCTGTCAGCCAATTGCCTCAGATAAAAGCGACTCTGAATATTACCCGACTGGAAGTTTGGGTGACCAACACAAGAGGTAACTACGACCAGGCTCGTAACATCGTCGCTTTTACCGACATCGGTGAAAACGACGCAGCCTATATGGCAAATCCCGGTGCATTCCCGATTAAGGACGGATCATATCCTGCCAATAATGCGAATGACCTATACAACCAAATGACCACCACCTATTCCGGCGCCCGCCAAATCAGCGATGTAGAAAGCGTATTAACCGGATTCACCGGAGGTTCCGAATATGAAGCCATAGAGAATGCCCGCTTGCTGGATCCGAACTCCGAATATATCTACGACAAACAACTGGGATATCTGTCCTTGAATATGAGTTTACAGGAAGGACAGATGCTGGCCGTGGCCTTTGAATATGAATATTCCGATGCCAGTGGAAAACGGACAGGAAGAGTCGGCGAGTTTTCCGACAGCAATCCGACGAATCCCAGCAACTGCCTGTATGTGAAGTTACTGAGAGGCACGAATATGTCTCCCCCCATGAAATATTGGGATTTGATGATGAAGAATATCTATTCCCTGGGTGCTTACTCTGTCCAGAAAGAAAAGTTCCGCCTGGATGTCATGTACCAAAGCGATACGACCGGTACTTATATAAACTATCTGCCGGAAGCACGTACCGACACGTTGTCCAGACAAATCTGGATACGCCTGATGGGAGCAGACCGCCTGAACGCCCAGAACGAATCGCATCCGGACGGATATTTCGACTTTGTGGAAGGATACACCGTACAGGCGTCCACCGGTAGGGTGATTTTCCCGACTATCGAACCTTTCGGTTCCAGCCTGAAAGAGAAACTGGAAAAAGTTGTCAGTCCGGCAATTGCCGATAAATATGTATTCCAGGAATTATACGATACGACCCAGACTGCCGCCCGTCAGATCGCTGAAAAGAACAAATTCATTATGCGGGGAGAATATAAGGCCTCTTCCGCATCCGAAATACAATTGGGAGCCAGCAACGTGGCACGCGGTTCGGTACGTGTAACGGCAGCAGGTGCCACACTGACGGAAAATGTGGACTATACGGTCGATTATACGTCGGGAACCGTTACTATCCTGAATGAAAGTATCATTGCTGCCGGAACTCCTGTCAGCGTCTCGCTGGAAAACCAGACGGCCTACAATATGCAGCGAAAAACGATGATGGGGCTGGACCTCAACTACCAGTTCAATCCCGACTTCTCACTGGGAGCCACCATTATGCACATGTCAGAAATGCCGTTGACTACTAAAACGGTATTTGGCGACGAATCCATCAAAAACACCTTGTGGGGATTCAACATCGCCTACAAATCGGAAAGCCAATGGCTGACAAACACATTTGACAAACTGCCGTTGCTGAACCTGACAAAACCCAGCCAGATAGCATTCACCGGAGAATTTGCCCATCTGATAGCCGGCCATTATGAGAACAAATATAGCGGAGGCTACTCTTATCTGGACGATTTCGAATCGACACAAAGCGGCTTCGACCTGCTGAACCCGTATCCGTGGAAACTCGCCAGCGTGCCTTGGGATAATAGCGCTAATGCCCTTTTCCCAGAAGCAAGCAAAACAAACGATATAGAATATGGTAAAAACCGTGCACTGCTGGCATGGTATTATGTGGACGGGTTATTCAACCGTAAAAATTCCAGTCAGGCTCCGACGCATATCCGTAATGATAAAGAACAATTATCCAACCATTACGTCCGCGCCATTTATGTAGACGAATTGTTCCCGGACAGAGACCAGGGTTACAATGAAACAAGTACGATCCAGGCGCTCAACCTGGCTTATTACCCGAATGAACGTGGTCCGTACAACCTGGATGCCGACTTTGTCAATCCTGACGGAACATTACAAAAGCCGGAAAATCGCTGGGGCGGTATCATGCGTAAGATCGACCAAAGCGACTTCGAAACAGCCAATATCGAATACATCGAATTCTGGATGCTCGACCCTTATCTCTATGAAGAACAAGAAGGTATTACGGCTAAAGGCGGTGACCTGTATTTCAACCTGGGCGAAATATCGGAAGACGTCCTGAAAGACGGAAAGAAATTCTATGAAAACGGATTACCTATCGACGGTGACAGAAGCAGGGTCGATTCTACCGTCTGGGGACTTGTTCCGAAACAGCAGAGCACGGTCTATGCCTTCGACAATACGTCAGGCGCACGTGCAAGACAGGACGTCGGACTCAACGGTTTGTCGGCAGAGGAAGAACGGGACTATCCGGCATACAAGGAGTTTATCGATAAACTTATGACAAAGTTATCGCCGACAAGAATTGATTCAATGATGCAGGATGAATTCTCGCCTTTACGGAACCCTGGAACTGATAGATACCGTTATTTCCGTGGCTCTAATCTGGATGTCGAAGAAGTTAGTATCCTCGATCGTTACAAACGTTACAATGGTACTGAAGGCAACTCCGCCGAAAGCGGAACTTCAGGAGAACGTTACGACACGTCCGCCTCCAAGAATCCGGATGTGGAAGACCTGAATCAGGATAACACCATGAACAAGAACGAAAAGTATTTCGAATACAAAGTATCTGTTCGTCCGGAAGACCTGAAAGTAGGAAAGAACTTCATCGTGGATATGAAGACAACCTATCCCAGCTTACCAAACGGGGATAACGCAAGCGTCAACAACAGAAACAATCCGGCCAAATGGTACCTGTTCAAAATCCCTGTTAAGCAATACAATCGTACTGTCGGAGCCATCAGCGACTTCAAGAGCATTCGCTTTATGCGCATGTATATGACCCAATTCTCTAAACCGACCGTACTGCGTTTCGGAACATTCGAACTGGTACGCGGTGAATGGCGTTCATACGAGCAGGATCTGTCCGACCCGAAAGTTCCGCCATTATTCAATGGCACACTTGAAGTATCTTCTGTAAATATAGAAGAAAACAGCCGACGGACTCCTATTCCTTACATGACACCTCCGGGAGTAAGCCGTGTTGCTGACCCTAGCCAGCCTCAACTGACTCGTCAGAACGAACAGGCATTATCCATGAAGGTCAGTGACCTGGCTGCCAAGGACGCACGTGCCGTTTACAAGAATACTTATTACGATCTACGTCAATACAAACGGTTACAACTGTTTACCCACGCAGAAGCATTGCCTGAAGATGCGGATAATTACACATCCCTTGCCAACGGAGATTTGTCTGTATTCATTCGCTTAGGTTCCGACTATAAAAATAATTACTACGAATATGAAGTTCCGCTGAAAGTTACCCCGGTAAAAGGATCTTATGAGGCCGTAGAAATCTGGCCGGCGGAAAACATGCTTGACTTCCGTCTTGAAGTATTGACCAACCTTAAACTAAGCCGCAACAAGAAGAAACGGGCAGGAGACAAAGGTATTACATTCAATACCGTCTATTCAGAAATGGACGAGAATGGCAACACGATCAGCATCGTAGGTAACCCGAGCCTCTCGGAAGTAAAAACGATCATGATCGGTGTCCGTAACCGACAAAATGTAGTTAAAAGCGGTGAAGTCTGGATAAACGAACTCCGTCTGAGCGAGTTTAACGAAGAAGGCGGTTGGGCGGCCAACGCCAACCTGAACGTGGCTGTCTCCGACTTGGGTACGGTCAATGTGGGCGGACGTATCGAAACAGCTGGTTTCGGTGCCCTCGACCAGTCACTGGCAGAACGCCGCATCGACGACTTCACACAATACAACGTGGCTACGACCATCGAATGGGGTAAATTCTTCCCGGAAAAAGCGAAGGTCAGCATCCCGATGTATTATGCCTACTCCAAGGATCAGACAAAAGCAAAATATAACCCGCTCGATCAGGATATTAAACTGAGTGATGCTCTGGACGCTGTCGACACGAAAGCCGAAAAAGACTCTATCAAGAGTATGGCTGTCGACCAGACCGTCATCAAGAGTATCTCATTCAATAACGTAAGAGCGGATATCCGTAGCAAGACCCCGATGCCTTACGACCCGGCAAACTTCTCGATCGGCTATTCATTCAGCCAGACGAAAACGCAGAATCCGGAAACGGAATATGAAACGACCAAGGATTACCGCGGTAACTTCGCCTACAACTACACACCGTATGCGAAACCGTTCCGCCCGTTCCAGAAGCTGAAGAAGAACAACGGTTACACCCGTTACATCAAGCAGTTCAGCCTGAACTACCTGCCGTCGAACATCAGTTTCCAGACAGCCATGATGCGTAACTATAACGAAATGCAGCTGCGCGACTTGGAAAACACCGGCTACAAACCTGAGGTGACCTTCAGTTCCGAGTTCTACTGGGACCGTGCTTTCAGCCTGCGCTGGGACTTCACGAACAGCCTGAACATGACCTTTACCTCCGGAACAAATGCCCGGATCGAAGAGCCGTATGTACAGGTGAACAAAGATCTCGCCCCTGATAAGTATCAGATCTGGAAAGATTCCGTAAAACAAAGTATCGCCGACCTGGGTACGCCTTTGAAATACGACCAGACATTCAACGTGACCTGGAATATGCCGTTACAGTATATCCCGGTATTGGATTGGGTAAACAGTTCCGTCACTTACAACGCGCAGTATAACTGGGACCGTGGAGCCATTACCAACACCGAATATGAGCTCGGTAACACGATTACCAACCAGCGCCAGATCGACTGGCAGGGTAGCCTGAACTTGCAATCGCTTTACAACAAGAACAAGTTCCTGAAGAAAGTGAACCAGAAGTTCTCGGCCACCCGTACCACGACCAAAAAGAAAGAACAGAAAGAGATCAAACTGGAAAGAGATATCCAACTGAATATGGACAGCGGAACAGTCGTACAACACGGTATGTTCACCAAGAAGGTGCGCATTACCGCCCGCGGAGCCGACGGCAAAGTCTATGCCATCAAATACAAGCCGATCAACTTTGCACAGGTAATGATCCTGAACCAGGATACGGCTCATTTGAAACTGACTATCAAGCCGGGTCCGAAAGCGACGGAAGACTTCCTCTACAAAACGGCAGAATATGGCAGCCGCTTCCTGATGATGATACGCCGTATCAATATCCAGTATGCGACGACCGACGGTATGTCGGTTCCGGGATTCTCCCCAATGATCGGTGATATCTTCGGACAGGGCCGCTCGCCTTTCGGCCTGACACCGGGACTTGGCTTTGCTTTCGGAGCCGTGAACCGGGACTTTCTCTACGATGCCAAAGACCGTGGCTGGCTGGTTGAAAACACCAGCAATGTCAATCCGGCCGTCATGAGCAGTGCCAAAAACCTGAATATCCGGGCGAACCTGGAGCCTATCACCGGACTGAAGATCGACCTGAATGCCAACCGCGTCGATACCCGCAACACCGATATACAATATATGTATCCCGGTATGCCGGAACTGGCCGGAGGAAATTTTACGATGACGACTGTCGCATTGGGTAGTTTCTTCAAAGGCGTCGGCAATGCAAGTAATAACTATGCATCGGAAACATTCAATAAGTTTATCGAATACCGTGAGACTATTGCGAACCGCCTCGAAAGCCGCTATACAGGAACAACCTATCCGAATTCCGGTTTCCTGGGACAATCTCAATACGGAGGTAAAGAATATAATAAAGAACATGGCGGCGGAGTCAGCCATAACTCGGCCGATGTACTGATCCCGGCCTTCCTGGCCGCTTATACAGGGAAAGATCCTAATAAGATTTCATCCTCCCCGTTCCCGGCTATCCGCAGCATGCTGCCGAACTGGCGTATCACCTACGACGGACTGATCCGCATTCCGGCCATAAAGAAACATTTCAAGTCGGTCATGCTGACCCATCAGTATCGCTGTACTTACAATGTCGGTGCCTACGAAACTTATTCGACCTGGGTGGATGCCGGATTGGGTGACAACCTCGGATTTACACAGAATGCTTCCGAAGCTCCTATCCCGTCTTCACCTTACTCCATCTCTTCCGTCAGCCTGACGGAGAGTTTCAGCCCGTTGCTGGGAGTGGATGCGACCATGTTGAACAATATCACGATCCGTGCCGATTACACGACAACGCGTAATCTGAACCTGAATATCTCGTCTTACCAGATTGTGGAAGCGCTTTCGAATAAGTATACCATCGGACTGGGATATAAGTTCGCCGAGTTCAACAAGATATTGAAGATGAAGAAAACGCGTGATTTCAGCAATGACCTGACCGTGCGTCTGGACTTCTCATACAACAAGATGCAGTCATTGATCCGTAAGATCGAGGATAGCTTCACACAGGCAACCAGCGGTAACATTGCCAAAACGATCCAGTTCTCAGCCGATTACGGATTGAGCCGTGCGCTGACACTGCGTGCTTTCTACGACTTGCAGATCAATGAGCCGCTGATCTCAAATGCATCTTATCCGACATCCAACTCCAACTACGGTGTTGCATTACGGTTCTCACTGGCACAGTAAACGCAATACAACACCGGTGCATGCCTTGCACTTCGGGCGGAGCAGGAAGGTGTTACAGTATAGAGTATTTCTTCAACTCCTGACGGAGCATTAACGCCCTGTTTTCCGTTATCTCATTCAGGAGTTTCCAGAAACGGTCGCTGTGGTTCATCTCCACCGTATGGCAAAGTTCGTGAAGCAGGACGTAATCGATCAGATGCCAGGGAAGCAACATGAGCGAAAGGGAGAGATTGATACTTTTACGCGTACTGCAACTTCCCCAGCGGGTTTTGCTGTTCATGATCCGTACGCTCGTGAAAGTCAATTTATACCGGTCTGCCAACGTCTTCAGACGGTTCGGCAACAGACGTTTTGCCTCATGCCGCAATGCCTTCTCCAGAAAACCTTTCAATATGAGCTGAACCTCGTCCGATTCAAACCGGGTTTCCAGCGGGCAGGCGATATGCAGGATACTGTTATCCAATTTCATATAAAAATTTGCACGTTCCGTCCGGAAAATATGTAGCAGGAAAGTAGTTGTTTCCAATCTGGCAGTTTCATTCAGCAACGGACGTGCCGGATGCTTTTTCAGAGCGTTCAGAAGTTTTTGCCGGTTCTCTTCAATAAAGGACAACATTCTCCCCTCATCACCCCCGACCGGCATAGTGGCAGTGATCATTCCCTTTGATATTTTCAGCGTATAACGGGTAGCTCGCGGGGCAGTACGGAGAAGGATGGTTCCCAGATCGTTGTCGTATATCTTCTTTTCCATATCTACCTGCAAAAGTAATACTTTAAAGGCAAATAATATTACATCAGAAATGCTTATCTTTGCGCCCGGTATTAGATATTTAATAAGTATAAACAATATAAACAAGGCAATCATGAGCAAGAAAGCACTTTTACTAATCTGCGATGGCTGGGGAATCGGCGACCGTGGTAAAGATGATGTAATCTACAACACTCCCACCCCTTACTGGGACGAACTGTTGAAAACATACCCAAACTCTCAGTTGCAGGCTTCCGGCGAAAATGTTGGTTTACCTGACGGACAGATGGGTAACTCGGAAGTTGGCCACCTTAATATCGGTGCCGGCCGCATCGTTTACCAGGACCTGGTGAAGATCAATATCGCATGCCGCCAAAACACAATCCTCGATAATCCGGAAATCAAACGTGCTTACAGCTACGCCAAAGAAAACGGCAAACAGATCCATTTCATGGGACTGGTTTCCGACGGTGGTGTACACAGCTCATTGGAACACCTGTTCAAACTGGCGGATATCGCCAAAGAATACGGAATCGACAAAGCATATGTTCATTGCTTTATGGACGGTCGCGACACGGACCCGAGAAGCGGTAAAGGCTTTATCGAACAGCTGGAAAATCACCTGCAAACAACAGGCGGAAAGATCGCTTCCATCATCGGCCGTTACTATGCAATGGACCGTGACAAACGTTGGGAACGCGTAAAAGAGGCTTACGACCTGATCGTGAACGGCACGGGTAAACCTTGCGAAGACATGGTTCAGGCAATGGAAGAGTCATACGCAGAAGGTGTAACAGACGAATTTATCAAACCGATCGTACACGTAGAAAACGGTAAGCCGGTAGCGACTATCGAAGAAGGTGACGTTGTGATTTTCTTCAACTACCGTAACGACCGTGCCAAAGAACTGACAGTCGTCCTGACTCAACAGGATATGCCGGAAGCCGGAATGAAAACTATTCCGAACTTGCAGTATTTCTGTATGACTCCGTACGATGCTAGTTTCGAAGGCGTTCATATCCTGTTCGACAAGGACAATGTAGAAAATACACTGGGCGAATTTCTGGCATCAGTCGGTAAAACACAGCTGCACATTGCCGAAACAGAAAAATATGCACACGTTACTTTCTTCTTCAACGGCGGACGCGAAACTCCGTTCGAAGGTGAAGACCGTATCCTGGTTCCGTCTCCGAAAGTGGCCACTTACGACCTGAAACCGGAAATGAGTGCTTTCGAGGTAAAAGACAAACTGGTTGAAGCCATCTACACAAAGAAATATGACTATATCGTTTGTAACTATGCAAATGGCGACATGGTAGGCCACACCGGCATTTACTCAGCCATCGAAAAGGCTGTTGTTACTATCGACGCTTGCCTGAACGACACAGTCGAAGCAGCTAAGGCTAATGGCTACGAAGTAATCATCATTGCCGACCACGGTAATGCCGACCATGCTTTGAACGAAGACGGCACACCCAACACTGCTCACTCTTTGAATCCTGTTCCATTCGTTTATGTAACAGAAAACAAAGACGCTAAAGTTGAAGACGGTATCCTGGCAGACGTTGCTCCTTCAATCCTTCATATCATGGGGCTGAAGCAACCGAAAGAAATGACAGGAAAATCATTGATCAAATAATTATTGTACCAATAGTAACTTTTCCCCTCTTGAGAGGGGGCAGGGGGTGTGTAAACTTCAATAACAAACCCTCATGTCCTCCCTGAAGAGGGGTATTTATTACCTCTTCCCTGATAACAAAATGATCCAAATAGACGACACCCTGGTCAGCCTGGACCTGATCGAGGCAAATTTCATCTGCGACCTTGCCCAGTGCAAAGGCATTTGCTGTGTGGAAGGTGATTCCGGTGCCCCGCTTGAGAAAAGCGAGATTGCCAAACTGGAGAAAGCGCTTCCGGTCGTATGGAACGACCTGTCACCCGAAGCCCAGGCAATTATCAACAAACAAGGCGTAGCCTATATCGACTGCGAAGGTGATATCGTCACCTCCATCGTTGACAACAAAGATTGTGTATTTACCTGTTATGACAGCGACGGTACTTGTAAATGTGCTATCGAGAAAGCCTACCGTGAAGGGAAACTGTCCTTTTACAAGCCGGTATCCTGCCATCTCTATCCTGTCCGTGTAACCCAATACAAAGACTTCCGGGCTGTCAACTACGACCGTTGGAAAATATGTAAAGCGGCAGAAATATTAGGACAAAAAGAGAAACTACCCTTATATAAGTTCCTGAAAGAACCGCTTATCCGCAAGTTCGGCGAGAAATGGTATGAAAGTCTGGTCGAAGTAGCTGAGGAGTGGAGAAAACAAAAGGAACAGGAAAAATTGGGTTAGTGCCAATAATAGATGTGCCTGTTTATGGAACACGGATAACGTGTCTTCTGTCAGACTATAGTATAAAGACTGTTTTTGACGTCCTCATAAACATTTTCAAGGACCTCATAAACATTCACGAGGGCGTCAAAAACATTTATGAGGCCCTCGTGAACAGAAATCATCCCTAGGTTATTCCGCTTTTCTTATCAGATCAGCCGTCTGGCCTTCCTCTTTCAGATAAGTTTCTATATGACGTTTTTTCTTGTCTTCCAGAATCTCATTGATCGCAATCAGGATACCGGTCTCTTCCACATCCCCAAATTCATGGTTGATGGCCGTCCCGAACACGCGCATCTTCGGTGAAAGGCTCATATAGGCATTCACCAGCGGCGGCACATTGATACCGAATTTACGTACTTCCTGATTCAATACCTTATAATTGTCCTTGAAGTTATCATAACGGAACAACTCCTTCATCTTCTCTATGTCCGTATCGGTTTCCAACGGATAGACCGGAGTCACCAGCTTATCCGCATCCGGAAAGTGCATCCCCAGAAAATAAAGAATCATATTACGTGCTTCCGTATTATACGTATTATACATCGTCACCTTCCCGAAATAATATTGCAAACTCGGATCGACTACCGACAAAGCTCCCAATCCATCCCACAAATTATCCAACACAAACAATCCTTTTGCGCCAGCACGTGTAGACTGATATTCCAAAGTAACGAAAGAACGGCCCAACTCGACCGTATAAGGGAGGAACTCTTTATTAAACTTTTCCGAGAAATTGAACAGATGCGAAGTAGCCAACATCGGCTTCCCGTTCTCATCGAACTTGACATCCGAACCGCACAGGAAACGGTAACCGCCCAGGATCTGCTCATCTTCCGGACTCCAGACAATCAACTGCCGATAAGCGTCCTCCATCGTATCGAACTCGTCGATATCTACCGGGAACCCCGTTCCCCCACCATAGTAACGAAATGCGATTTCCCGCAGACGCCCGATCTCCTGCATCACATGGGGAGCGTCGTGGGCTGTAACAATATATATTTCATTGTTTGACTTATTCGTGCTGCGGAGTTTCTTTTCTTTCGTCAACTCCGACTTCAGAAGAGCACGATCAGTCGGCTTAATAATGTCTTGCATATATTATAGAGTCTATGTTTTCCTGAGATTATAAGCAAGTTCCTTCACCCACTCGGCCCATTCGACCGGCTTCTTGCTGCTATCGAAAGTCTGCCACGGGACAGGCTTGCCAAAATGGATACGGAACGTTTTATGCTTAGACCGGAACATTTCATCCGGCAAATAAATCATTTCATAGTTCATCTTTATACCCAACCTCTTGCGCAGATTTGCCAACCGATAGAAGAAATTAGAGTTTCTTCCTTCGAAATATACTGGAACGACATCCCGCTGATGTTCGACTGCCTTCTGGATAAACGATTTCTTCCAGTCGGTATCCTGTATCTGTCCGTTTATCTTACGCGAACAAAGTCCTGCGGGGAACGTCACGATCTGATTTTCGGAAGCATAGGCCTCGTCGATCAGCCGGGCATTGTTTTTACCCTGCGCACCATGTTTGTTGATAGGGACAAAGATGGACCTTAGATTTGACAAGTAGAGAAGCAGGTCATTGACCAAGTAACGGATCTTTCCGTCATAATGCTGTCCGATCACTGCCGAGAGGCAGATACCGTCAAGCCCTCCCAACGGATGGTTGGAAGCAAAAATATAGCGGCCTTCCGCCGGGATGTTCTCTTCGTTCACCAGTTCCAGGGTCAGGTCAAAATAACCGATCAGTTCCTGCATAAAATCAACCCCATCCTTATCATGATAACGGGTTAGGATATCATTCAGTTCGTCCTGATGAATGGTACGGATCAGATAATTGACAATAAAACCGGGTATTTTACCGGCCACGGAGGGCGCTTTCTGCTGTAATACCTGTTTTACATCAATTTGTGTAATACCTTCTTGTGCCATCTTGCATAACTCTTGTCAGCAGCAAAGATATAGCTAATAATTAAATTTGAATGCATTCGGCAAAAGTTTTTAAGAAGTTTCAAGTACTTAAGTCATATGTTCTTTACTGCCGGATAAAATAAAACAGCACCTGTATCCGTTATACATTATACTATCTGACGCGTATGCACGAACATGGAGATGCGAATTCTTCCATCGGAATTCATATTTTTTGCATAAGTTGAAACAAAATAATCAATAATTATGTTTTTATAGACAGAAATGAAGATGCATATATATACACAGACAGATGTTAATTAGCATAAACGGTTGTTTTAAAAGACAATAAGAAGAAAACCGGAGTACCAGGTAAACCTTTTTTAATATAAACAGCCCGCTATTTTTACCTTTTTTGTGTAAATATTAAACTAAAATGAGCGTTATTTGTTCTGTTAAAAAGAGAAAGTATTTAGAATGAGGAAATCTACGATTTGGTTACTCGCAGTTGTGATGGCATTTGCTTTTGCTGGTTTGCTTTTCCTACAGGTTAAGTACGTGAGCATCATACTCAAAAAAAGCAGCGAGCAATTCAATGAAACAGTCAAAAGAAGCCTGCACCAGGTCTCAAAAAACCTGGAGTTGGATGAAACGCAGAGATATCTGGAAGAAGATCTTAAGCGTGACGAGAGTTATTATCTGCAAAATAACCAGGATCCCCAAGAGATTACTCAGACAATCACCCTGCAGAAATCACAAATAAAGGACGCCAACGGTAATATACTGCAAATAGATCAGCTACACAGTTTCAGTCAGAAATTCGAACCGCTGTCATCGCTGGACAAAAAACAAACGTCCAATAATATTATCAGTACTTCCCAGGATCTGCAAAAAACACTTATGCGCCGTCTTAAATATCAGAATGCTTTGATGCAGGAAGTTTTGGTGAATATATTAAATACGGCAAACCTTAAACCGATTCAGGAGCGTGTCGATTTTAAGAAGTTGAACAATTACTTAAAATCAGAATTTATTAACAATGGTTTGAACCTGCCGTTCATATTTTTTGTTATAAACAAAGACGGGAAAACCGTGTACCAGAGTGGGGAAATAAAGAAGGAACCTATTGCGTCTGATATAATTACGTACGTATTGTTCCCGAACGATCCTCCCTCAAAACTGAATTATCTGAAAGTATACTTCCCTACAAAAGGTGACTATATTTCAAGTTCTGTAACATTTATTGTACCGTCTGTTCTTTTCTCGCTGATACTGTTGGTAACATTTATCTTTACCATATATATTGTATTCCGCCAGAAGAGACTGTCAGAAATGAAGAACGACTTTATCAACAATATGACGCACGAGCTGAAAACTCCGGTTTCCACTATCTCGCTGGCGGCACAGATGCTGAAAGACTCGGATATAACGAAAAGCCCCGATGTATTCAAACATATATCAGGCGTGATAAATGATGAAACGAAGCGATTAGGCTTCCTGGTTGAAAAAGTGCTTCAGATGTCGTTGTTCGAACGGCAGAAAGCAGCATTCAAACTGAAAGAAGTAGATGCAAACGACCTGGTGATCAGCGTAGCGAACACCTTCGTCCTGAAAGTAGAAAAGTATGATGGCTCACTCGACATTGACTTGCAGGCAACCGATTCGTCCATCTACGTAGATGAAATGCATATCACCAATGTATTGTTTAACCTGATGGACAACGCAGTGAAATACCGCCGTCCGGAAGTGCCGCTTACATTGATGGTAAGAACCTGGAACGACAACAACGGAAAGTTGCTGATCTCCGTTGAAGACAATGGTATAGGAATCAAGAAGGAATACCTTAAGAAAGTATTCGACCGCTTCTTCCGCGTACCGACAGGGAATGTACACGACGTAAAAGGTTTCGGTTTGGGACTGGCTTACGTCCGTAAGATTATCGAGGACCATAAAGGTACGATCCGTGCTGAAATGGGACCCGGAAATGTAGGAACAAAATTTATTATTACTTTACCTCTTATAAAAAGTTAGTTATGGAAGAAAAACTGAAAATCTTCTTTTGTGAAGACGACGAAAACCTGGGTATGCTATTAAGAGAATACTTACAGGCAAAAGGTTATGTAACAGATCTTTTCTCTGACGGAGAAGCTGGTTACAAAGGTTTCACCAAAGGCAAATATGATCTTTGCGTATTAGACGTGATGATGCCGAAAAAAGACGGTTTCACTCTTGCACAGGAGATCCGTTCTATAAATCCTGATATTCCAATTATTTTCCTTACTGCAAAGACGATGAAGGAAGATATTCTGGAAGGATTCAAGATCGGTGCAGACGACTATCTGACAAAACCGTTCAGCATGGAAGAACTCTTGCTTCGTATCGAAGCAATCCTTCGCCGTGTGAAAGGCAAGAAGATGAAAGACATTCCTTTCTACAAGCTGGGTAATTTCTTATTCGATACGCAGAAACAAACACTGGCTATCGGTGACAAAGTGACTAAGCTGACTACTAAAGAATGCGAACTGCTGAGCCTGTTATGTGCTCATGCGAATGAAATTCTGGAACGTAATTATGCACTGAAAACTATTTGGGTAGACGATAACTACTTCAATGCCCGTAGTATGGATGTGTATATCACTAAACTTCGTAAACTGTTGAAAGATGATCCCGGAATCGAAATCATCAACATCCACGGTAAGGGTTACAAACTGATCACTCCTTCAGGAGAAGAACAGGCCCGCGAAGAAGGTATCCAGGTACTTTAATGAACATATCCCGGAGAATAGCCGCCAAAAGCGGATTCTTCGGAAGATAAAATAAGAAAGGCATTGCTGCTCGAAAGAGTTGGCAATGCCTTTTTTATGTTGGTTGAATACTTGCTCCGGAAGCAACAGTCCGAGTTAATAATCTACTGTTTTATTTTTCTTTTTCCACCAAAGGAATGTCACCAGAGTTATAGCGGTGATGATACAGCCGATAGTTTGTGAAACAGTAACATCCATTCCCAGACCTTCAGGGGCGACAAAGATATAAGTCGAACAAACGGCTGTCATAAACAGGGCCGGAATCAGGGTGACAATATACAGTTTTTTGGAACGTGCCAGAAAAACTGTCAGTGCCCAAAGGGTAAATACAGCCAACGTCTGGTTTGTCCAGGCAAAATAACGCCAGATCATATCGAAACCGTCCTTATCTTTCAGGCTATAGAGCAATATGCCGATCGCCACAATAAACAAAGGTATACAAATCACCAGACGGCTTACCATGCTTTTCTGTTCCTTATGCAGGAAGTCGGCTACAATCAAACGGGCCGAACGGAATGCCGTATCACCGGAAGTGATCGGAGCGGCAATAACTCCCAGGACAGCCAGGATACCTCCGACCGTACCGAGCCATTCTTTAGTGATGCTATCTACAATTACAGCAGCATTACTTTCTCCCATCCCGTTATTATGATAGAAATAAGTTGCGGCAGCCGCCCAGATCAGAGCAACAATACCTTCTGTGATCATCGCACCAAAGAAGACGGGACGTCCCATCTTTTCGCTCTTGATGCAACGGGCCATCAACGGACTTTGTGTCGCATGGAACCCGGAAATAGCTCCGCAGGCAATACTTACAAACATGATCGGGAAAATAGGTAGATTCTCCGGATGCTTATTGGCTAACCCGTCCGTCAACTCAGGCAGGGGAGGATGATTCACAAACAACATCACCAGAATGCCGACTGCCATAAACAGCAGGGCTGCGGCAAACAACGGATAAATCTTTCCGATGATTTTATCAACCGGTAACAAAGTAGCCAAGATATAATAGATAAATACCACGAATATCCAGAATGTAGCATCAAGATACTCCGGTGTCAGCTTCGCCAGTAAACCGGCCGGACCGGCTACAAAAACGGCACCGACCAATATCATCAAGACCACAGTAAAGCCGCGCATGAATTGTTTGAAGTTATTTCCGAGATAACGTCCGATAATCTCCGGGAGACTTTCCCCGTTATGACGCAATGAAAGCATTCCCGCCAGGTAGTCATGGACAGCTCCGGCAAAGATCGTCCCCAGGACTATCCACAGGAAAGAAGCCGTACCGAACTTTGCGCCCATAATAGCACCGAAGATCGGACCAAGGCCGGCAATGTTCAGAAACTGAATCATAAAAACTTTCCAGGAAGACATCGGAATGTAATCGACTCCGTCCTGATGGGTGTAAGCTGGGGTTGTACGGGAAGGGTCCACCCCGAAGATACGTTCTATAAAAGAACCGTAGATAAAATAGCCGGCAATAAGAGTTGCCAGGCAGCAGATAAAGGTTATCATTATAAAGAGTTATTAGAATGTTGGTCTATTCAGAAAAGGATATTTATCGATACACAAACGGGATATCCTGATGGTTTAGTTAGTATAAGATATGAACTACCTTGTCCCCGTGCTTGACACGGGGTCGCAGAAGGACCGGCAGTATATAGGATACGGTTTGTGCCTTTGCGATCCCGTGTCAAGCACGGGAACGGGATAGCTCAATTCTTTCTAAATATCAGCTATTCAGCAAACGTTTTACCGTTTCAGAGATAGCACGTCCTTCCGCTTTACCGGCAAGGGCTTTAGAAGCTACGCCCATAACCTTGCCCATGTCTTTCGGGCCGGCAGCACCTACCTGGGCAATGATGGCCTTTACCTCAACTTCCAGTTCTTCGGCTGTCATTTGCTTCGGAAGGTAAGTTTCAAGCACTTTTACCTGCGCCAGTTCGGCTTCAGCCAGATCGGCACGACCTTGCTGAGTATAAATTTCAGCTGAGTCTTTGCCCTGTTTTACCAGCTTCTGAATAATCTTCAACGCATCGGCATCCGTCAGGGTATCGTTGGCACCCGGAGCTGTCTTAGCTTCCAGGAAGAACTTCTTTACATTTCTCAATGTTTCGAGGGCAACTTTGTCTTTTGCCTTCATTGCGTTTTTAATGTCTTCGCTGACTTTTTCAAACAAATCCATATCTAATTTCTTTTTTAAGAATTATCGGAAACTTATCACCTGCTTACCGCCCGTATCGGGTTTCTTCCCTTCGCTACGCGGCGCCGAAGGAGTCGTTGTCGCAGAAGATGAAACCGGGATCTCGTCACCCATCACTTTGGAACGGGCACGGGCAATCACCTTCGGGTCACGGTTATAAGTAGGATTATCTTCGATCAGAGCGATCAGGGCATCGTCGTCCAGTTCATCCTGATTCAACACAACCGCTTTTGCACGGGCTGCCACACGGCGCATACGCTGACCGGAAGCTCCGTAATATTTGTCGATCAGGTCTTTTTCGGCACGTTCCTTGTTCAGGCGTTCTTCTTCCAGGCGCAGTTCCTCTTCGGTCATGCGGCCTTGCTCGATCTGACGCTTTTCGGCGATCTGAGGAATGTCTTCCATACCGAAACCGGTGGCTAGGATAGTCATTTTGACTTTCGTCCCTAATGTATTGTCGATTGCCGTACCCCAAATCACTTCGATGTCACGTCCGAAGCGTGACATGAAATCGTGTACGTCATTCATTTCTTCCATACGCAGCTCAGCCTCTTCGCCAAACGATACGTTGAACAATATCTTTTTAGCATTGAACACGTCGTTGTTGTTCAGCAGCGGAGAGTTCAGAGCATCTTCTATTGCCTGGCGCACACGACCTTCCCCTTCACCGAAACCGTTACTCATAAGAGCTACGCCACCATCTTTCATAGTGGTATTGACATCGGCAAAGTCGAGGTTGATAATACCCGGAAGAGTGATGATCTCGGCAATGCTCTTAGCGGCAATGGTCAAGGTATCATCGGCTTTTCCGAAAGCATTCGTCATGGTCAAGTCGGAATATATTTCACGAAGACGTTCGTTGTTGATAACCAGGAGGGCATCCACGTTCTTGCTGATCTCTTCCACCCCGTTCAACGCTTGGATGATTTTGCGTTCACCTTCAAAGACGAAGGGGATTGTAACGATACCGACCGTCAGTATTCCCATATCCTTGGCAAAACGAGCGATTACCGGAGCGGCTCCCGTTCCCGTACCACCACCCATACCGGCAGTGATAAAAACCATCTTGGTACCGTCGCTCAGCATCTTGCGGATATCTTCCATACTTTCCTCGGCAGCCATCATGGCCCGTTCGGGTTTGTTTCCGGCTCCCAGTCCCTGGGTGATGTTACGCCCCAGAGGCACTTTGACCGGCACGTCCGAGCGGTTCAGTGCCTGGTTGTCGGTGTTACACAGAACGAATGTAACATCATGTATACCTTCTTTGTACATGTGGGTAACAGCGTTACCACCACCGCCTCCAACACCAATTACTTTGATGATCTTAGGAGTATCTGTCGGATAATTGAAACTTAATATTGTGTCGTCCATTGTCTTCCGGTTTTATTACATTCGCTGTTGTTACTTTATATCGTCTTCGTCATCAAACAAACCCTTACCAAACGTGTCTATACTTTTGGTGAGGCGTCCAAACAAGCCGGGACCTTTCTTCTTCTCCGGTTTCTTCTTAGGTGGCTCAGGAGTCTTTTTAGGTTCTTCCTCAACCGGCTCTTCTTTCTTCTCCGGTATAGGATCTACCTTAGGCGGTATATAAAGGGCACAGTTTATTGTTCCTCTTGCCAGCAAACCAACAGCAACGGCATATTCGGGATTGTTGGCAATCATTTCCCCGCTTTCCACGATACCCTTACGCACGGCAGAATAACGCACGTCCATCTTCAGACGTTCGCGGATCACCTCCGGCAGGTTCTTCAGAGCGGCACCACCACCGGTGATGATGATACCCGCACCAAGCGAGTTTATCAGGCCGGTTGCTTCAAGGCGGGCATATACATTTTCGAGAATCTCCTTCATACGCGCCTCGATCACATTATTGAGGTCGGCGAGTTTGATCTCGCGCAATCCCATGCCATCGGCAGAACTTACCTGAATGCTCAAGTCATTATCTTTCTCCATCTGGGCACTGCCGTAGGTCAGCTTTACACGTTCTGCTTCGGCTTCTACCAGATGGAGACTGGTGATATCGCGGGTAATCAAATGGCCTCCGAAAGGAATGACGGAGAGGTTCACCAGCTGTCCGGCTTTATAGACCGTCAGCGTAGTCACTCCGGCACCGAAACCGATCAGGGCACAGCCCAGGTCCTTTTCATTGTCGGTCAGCACCACATCAGCCAGGGCCAGCGGCGAAACGACAATGTCGGCAATTTCTATTCTGGCACGGTCGGCAATACTGTTGATTACATAACGTTTCAACGAAGGCCGTCCGACAATCAGCTTATAGCGAGCTTCAATCCGGGTACAGGGAATGCCAACCGGATTAGGTTCAGGTTTATCGTCTAAAAAATAGGTAGGAGAAACGGCAGCCAGCACATCCAGCATATCCGGATGATAATTGCGGCATTCCTCATACAGGCCGCTGATGACCTCTTCCGTCACCACCCCGTCGGTACCCAATATCCGGGGAACGGTATGGTCGATAGAGCGCAGCGACTGCCCGCCGATGCCGACATAAACCTTTCCGATGCGGGCACCGCCAAGTTTATTTTCCAGCTTCAGGATGAGTCGTTTGATCTTATTTGCTGTTTCTTCCACATTATATACACATCCTCTTCGTATACAGGTAGCGGAGTTCTCAACTTCGTAGGCAATAATCGAGAGAGCTCCCGTCGGGCTCTTCGTTCCTACCATACCGACCATGTGAGAAGAGCCAAGGTCGATGGCTGCTATAAAGTCTGTGTATGCCATATCATCTATCTTTTAGTACAAACAATCTGATCTTTGTATTTTAAATTTATTATACTGTATTTCTCCCAACCGACTTTCGGTATGACCTTGTCATAGAAGAGCCGGAGGTTATCCAGCTTTTCCTGGAAATCGTCGAAAGTACCCAGTACAATACGGTGGTTTCCCACCCGGGGAATCAGTTCCACTTCGTTGTCAGGATGAACATAAATCTGTTCTATCTGATTATTCCAGAACTCATTCTCCTGCAAAAATAATGCAAATTTATATAAGTCGGTTACCGCCAGCTCTTTTTCGACATATCCACTTACCAAAGGGACATCGGCGACGTAACGGAAACTGACCGGCATCGTAGTGCCGAGGTTATCCACGTAGAAGTTTCCCCGGGAGCTAATCACACGCAAGATAGGTATTTTTTGCTCAACTTCCAGCTTTATGATCCCCGAAGGTGTCTTATAGGCTTCGATACGGGCAATCATTTCGTTCTTTTTGAGTTCGGTTTCTATCCTGTCGGTGTTGATTGCGTCCATAGGCTTCTTGATCGGGTTCAGATCAGCCTTTTTAAGGATCGTCACCAGATCGCTTTCGCTTACAAAATGTTTGTCAAGACTGTCTTTCACCACGACCTGAAGGTCCTGGCATACCTTATCCTGCCTCATTTCGCGGAAGAAGAAGGATACAAACACGATGTAACAAAACAACAGTGTAGCGACTACTATGGAAACTATACGAATCACAATTTCTTATCCAATATTTGTTTAACAGGTTCGATCAGCCGGTCTATATCGCCGGCTCCAACCATCAATACAACTTCAAACGTATCTGCCTCCTTCTCCACCAGGTCGAGCAGTTCGCTTTTACGAATCAGCTTCTTGGCAGGGATGGTGACAGCATCGAATATGATTTCCGAAGTCACCCCCGGAATAGGCTCTTCACGTGCAGGATAAATATCCAGCAGGATCAGTTCGTCCAACAACGACAGGCTGGCGGCAAAGTCGGGAGCAAAGTCGCGTGTCCGGGTATACAGATGCGGTTGGAAGATGCCCGTTACCTTGCGTCCGGCATAAAGTTCCTTCACAGATTGGATACTGGCAGCCAGTTCAGCCGGATGATGGGCATAATCGTCGATCAGGACGATAGCATCTTTCTTCAGATGGAAGTCGAAACGGCGTTTCGGACCGGCAAAGGATGCCATGCCTTTTCTTATTTCTTCCGGAGTCACGCCGTTCAGCCAGGCTAGGGCAATAGCGGCAACCCCATTCTCTATATTTACTTTTACAGGGACACCCAACTGAATGTTGGCAATACGGATATCCGGGCCAACGAAGTCGAAGTAGATCTCACCGTTTCCGATACGGATGTTTTCAACATAAAAATCGGCTTCTTCAGCTCCGGTATAAGTATAGAGTTTCACACCCTCTTTCAGCCGGGGCGTTACGTTAATGCCTTTTTTCATGAGCAGGCAACCGTCGGGACGGATCAGCGAGGTGAAATGTTCGAAACTTTCACGATAGGCTTCCGCTGTGCCGTAGATATCCAGATGGTCCGGGTCAGCGGCAGTGATGACAGCCATATAGGGTGTCAGCCAGTGAAAAGAGCGGTCGAACTCGTCTGCCTCGATCACGGTCAGATCGCTTTTATCTGACAACATCAGGTTACTGTCATAGTTCTTCAGGATACCTCCCAGGAAAGCATTGCAACCGACATGTGATTGTTTCAGCAAGTGGGCAAGCATGGAAGAGGTCGTTGTCTTACCATGTGTTCCGGCAATGCAAAGTCCACGCGAACAGTTGGTGATTTCGCCTAAGACACGGGCACGTTTCATGATCTCAAAACCATTCTGACGAAACCAGGCCAACTCCGTATGCGTTTCGGGAACGGCGGGTGTATAGACAACCAAAGTCTTAGCCGGGTCCTTAAAAGCATCCGGTATCAGGGAGATATTATCTTCGTAATGAATAACGGCACCTTCACGGTTCAACTGCGCGGTCAGGTCGGACGGAGTCTTATCATATCCGGCTACTTGTTTTCCCTTTGAAAGAAAGTAACGGATCAGGGCACTCATCCCGATTCCTCCGGCTCCGACAAAATAAACAGCCGTTATCGTATTTATATTCATATTACCTTATATATTATGTATAGTGACTGGCTTTAACACACCCCCTGCCCCCTCTCAAGAGGGGAAAAGGTACTCCCGTCGCTATAAATGTTCATCTATTTTTATCTATAATCTTTACTATCTCGTCAACAATACGGTCGGCACTCTGATGCTGGGCCAGTTGCTCTATATTACGGCTCAACAAAGCCAGTTGCCCATCATCGTGTACCACTTCAAGCGCCCTGGTTACCAGTTGCTGTTCAGCATCTTTATCTGAAACCATGATCGCTGCATCTTTGTTTACCAAAGCCATGGCATTCTTCGTCTGATGATCTTCCGCCACATTTGGGGAAGGAACCAGGATAACAGGTTTCTTCAACAGACAAAGTTCAGAAATAGAACTTGCTCCGGCACGGGAGATAATCAGGTCGGCAGCCGAATAGGCATAATCCATACGGGTGATAAAGTCGGAGCACCAGATAGGCATGCCGCGATAGGCTTTCAGATGCTTGGTGGCTTCGCTGTAATAATAACGCCCCGTCTGCCAGATCACCTGCACGTCGGAAGCGAACAGTTTATCCAGGTCGCCTTGTATGCTGCGGTTGATCGTACGGGCTCCCAAGCTACCGCCGACTACCAGTATCGTTTTCTTTTCCGGAGAAAGACCAAAGAAAGCCAGCGCTTCCTCTTTCCTGTCGGTCGCTTCTTCCAGATCCTTGCGGACAGGGTTTCCGGTAATCACGATCTTATCGGCTGGAAAGAACTTCTCCATGCCGTCGTAGGCGACACATATCTTCGAAGTCTTCTTTGCCAGCAACTTATTGGTTACTCCGGCATAAGAGTTTTGCTCCTGTATCAGTGTCGGGATGCCCAGCGAAGCCGCCATCCACAACGTCGGGCCACTGGCATAGCCGCCCACTCCCACCGCAATGTCCGGACGAAACTCGCGGATCGTCTTCTTCGCCAGTCCGAGGCTTTTACGCAGACGGTTGAGCACTTTTATATTGTTGAGCAGGTGAGCACGGTCGAAACCGCTCACCGGCAAACCTACTATTTCATAGCCGGCGGCCGGAATCTTTTCCATTTCCATCCGGTCTTCCGCACCTACAAATAAGATTTCCGCATCAGGGAAACGTTTCCTGAAGGTATTGGCAATGGAGATAGCCGGGAAGATATGTCCTCCGGTTCCGCCACCACTTATTATTATACGGTACTGTTCCTTCATTCTCTTGATTTTGTCTCTGTTACTACTTCTTCTGTTTCAGGCTGTGTGTCGGGCACCCAGTTGGAGATTTCTTCCTCCGTGATGGCTGGGGCTGCACCGGCGCCTTCGGTTTCATCTTCTTCCGGAAGTTCATCTTCCTCATTACCCATATTGGCTCCGAAACGGCTTACACTCAGGATGATCCCGAAATAAATGCAGGATATCACCGTCGAAGTACCACCACGGCTGACCAACGGCATCGGCTGACCGGTTACCGGTATCAGGTTGACGGCCACCGCCATATTGGCAAGCGCCTGTACGACAATCAACAGGCCACACCCGAGCACCAGGTATTTGGGAAAGGCTTTCTCGCACTTTCGCGCAATCATCCCGACTCGCACCAATAACATGATATAAAGCATCAGCACGAATACGCCGCCTACCACACCCAATTCTTCAATAATGATCGCATAAATAAAGTCGGAATAGGCCTGCGGAAGAAAATCTCTCTGCTGACCATGACCGGGCAACTGTCCGAACACTCCTCCGCGTGCAATCGCGATCTTCGCATGGGAGACCTGGTAATTATCGTCTGTGATCTTATATACTCCGTTCTCGTCGGTATCCGATTCATGCCCGTCGAAGAAACGCTCCAAACGTCCCTGCCAGGTACTGAAACGGTCCGGCAAATATTGGGTCACCCCTGCCGGCGTAAACCGCAGCAAAACGATAAACAAGATAAGTGCCAATATCAGGACACCCGCCAGCTTCCCCAACTTCATCAATGGCAACTGGCCGATGAACATCATCAGGAAACAGACCCCGAACAGCATAAACGCCGTCGAAAAGTTTTCCGGAAGAATCAACACACAGGTCACTCCCACCCCGATCAGTATGTATTTGAATATCTGGTCGTCGGTAAAACGACTCCGCTTACTGAGCAGGAAGGCGATAAACACAATGGAGGCCAACTTGGCAAACTCCGAAGGCTGGAACTGTATACCGAATATCTCCAGCCAGCGGTGCGCGTCGTTGGCATTGATCCCAACAAAAGGCGTGACAAGCAACATCAGCACCGAGACGGGCAGCAACAATATAAACGCCGGAAAGAACCGGCACGGGACATTGTGCAACAGCAAAACCAGCACAAACCCGCCCAGCAGGAAAGTGGCATGACGAACGATCGGCGCCCAATGATTCGCGTTCTTGTAGGCAATCGTACTCGTGGCACTGAACACCTCAACAACCGAAATCAGGCACAGGAACATGAAGATGATCCATATCACCCGGTCGCCCTTAAATAATTTACTTGCCAGATCCATTCTATACTTGTCTTTTATTCAAATTAAAACTACGGCAATCTCCGGATTCCCGATATTTATATTTCCGATGACCGGAAGAGTACTGTTCCGACCATCGGAATAGCGTTGTTCCAGCTATCGGAAGAGCACTGTTCCGACCATCGGAAAAGCGTTATTCCGACAACCGGAAATTAAAGACTGCGTACGCAGGCCTTGAACTGGTCGCCACGGTCTTCGTAACTCTTGAAGAGGTCGAAGCTGGCGCAGCACGGGGATAACAAGACCGTATCTCCCTTTTCTGCCAATTTATACGCTTTGTTTACCGCTTCTTCCATCGAGCGGGCATCTTCTATCTGCGCTACTTTCCCATCGAAAAAGGCATGCAGCTTGGCATTGTCGACACCCAGGAAGATCAAGGCACGTACTTTCTGTTTCACAAGTTCTTCAATCTCGGAGTAGTCGTTACCCTTATCCGTCCCGCCCAGTATCAATACCAGCTTGGTAGTCATACTTTGCAAGGCATACCAGCAAGAGTTTACGTTTGTTGCTTTCGAATCGTTGATATAATCTACTCCGCGTACACGGGCAACCTTCTCCAGGCGGTGTTCCACCCCGGTAAAGTCACTCAGTGAAGCCCGTATATTCTCATCGTGGATATCGACCACCTTGGAGGCGATACCCGAAGCCAACGAATTGTACAGGTTATGTGTACCCGTTAATGCTAATAAGTCCTGATCCATTGTAAATGTTCCGTTTGAGGTTTCAATTACTATTTGCTTATTATCCGTATATCCCTTCACGCCGTCTTCATGTGTTTCGGCGAATGGGTAAAGAGTAGCCGCAGGATGGCGCTTGGCAATCTCGCGTGCAATGATCGGGTCGTCGTTCCAGAAAATAAATGCATCTTCAGACGTCTGGTTCTGAATGATGCGGAACTTGGCGTCCACATAATTCTGCATCTCGTAATTATAACGGTCCAGATGATCGGGCGTTATATTCAGTAAGATAGCTATATCTGCTTTGAAGTCGTACATGTTATCCAACTGGAAACTGCTCAGTTCGATGACATAGACCGCATGCGGTTCTTCGGCGACCTGTAAGGCCAGGCTGTTACCGACGTTTCCTGCCAACCCGACGTCCAGTCCGGCTTCTTTCAGGATGTGGTAGGTCAGCATGGTGGTCGTTGTTTTCCCATTGCTACCGGTGATACAGATCATTTTCGAGTCGGTGTATCGTCCGGCAAATTCGATCTCGGAGATGATATGCGTCCCCTGTGCTTTCAGCTTTTGGATGATCGGAGCCTTGTCGGGTATTCCCGGGCTCTTGATGATCTCGTCGGCATTCAGAATGTCGGCTTCGGTATGCCGTCCCTCTTCCCAACGGATTCCGTGGGTGTCCAGCATCTCCTTATACTTGGGTTTGATAGACGAAAAGTCGGAAACGAACACGTCAAATCCTTTCGCTTTCGCCAATACGGCAGCACCTGCACCGCTTTCTCCTCCCCCTAATACAACAATTCTTTCCACGTTTATATATATTTATTATCTCATCTTCAATGTGACGATCGTAATAACCGCCAGAATAATACCGATCAACCAGAAGCGCACCACGATCTTCGATTCGGGCACTACATTGAACGGTTTTTGTATCAACGCCTGTATACCAGCATTCCCAGCTTTCTGGAAATGATGATGTAATGGCGTCATTTTAAATATGCGACGACCTTCGCCATACTTCTTCTTTGTATATTTAAAGTAAGCAACCTGTGCCATCACCGAAATACTTTCAGCAAGAAAAATACCACAAAGAATCGGGATAAGCAACTCTTTACGGATAATTATGGCAAACACAGCTATAATACCTCCCAGCGTCAAACTACCCGTGTCACCCATAAATACCTGTGCCGGATATGAATTATACCACAGGAAACCGACTGTCGCCCCGATAAAGGCTGCCGCAAAGACCACCAGTTCTTCCGCCCCCGGAATAAACATGATATTCAAGAAGGAAGCAAACTCGAAGTGAGACGACATATAAGCCAATATCCCCAAAGCAACCCCAATAATCGCAGAACTTCCGGCAGCCAGTCCGTCCAACCCGTCGGTCAGGTTCGCCCCGTTTGAAACGGCCGTCACCACAAAGATAGTCATCAGCACGAATACCAGCCACGCTGCTTCTTCCTTATAATCGCCCGCCCAGCTGACCAGTTGGGCATAATCAAAGTTATTGTTCTTCAGGAACGGGATCGTTGTCTTGGTCGACTTGGTTTCCACCGTATGATAATGCACTTCTTCAATTACATTATCATGGCGCACTTCCATATTCTCCTTTATCACAACATCCGGACTCATAAACAACACCAGTCCGACAATCAGTCCCAGACCGATCTGTCCGACAATCTTGAACTTGCCGTGCATCCCTTCCTTATTCTTGCGGAAGACCTTGATATAATCGTCAGCAAAACCGAGAGCACCCAGCCAGACGGTCGTCACCATCATCAAGATTACATAAATATTGTTCAGCTTGGCGCAAAGCAATGTCGGGATCAAAATGGCAATGATAATAATGATACCTCCCATTGTCGGCGTACCTTTCTTACTCATCTGCCCTTCCAGTCCGAGGTTACGCACGGTTTCACCGATCTGCAATAACTGCAAACGGTCGATGATACGGCGGCCGATCGCTGTCGAGATGAACAAAGAGAGGATCAACGCCAGTCCGGAACGGAATGATACGTACTTAAACATCCCCGCCCCAGGGAGATCCAGCTGATCCAGATAATTAAAAAGATAATACAACATAAAAACTTCGTTTTCGATTGACAGTTGACAGTTATTTGTGATGAACATTTAACTGTCAACTATCATCTGTCAATTGTCAACTATTAAATATATTTCTTATTACTTCGCGGTCATCAAAATGATGTTTCACACCTTTTACTTCCTGATAATCTTCGTGTCCCTTGCCGGCAACAAGGATCACATCGCCTTTCTTCGCCAACATGGCTGCCGTTTTGATGGCTTGCATGCGGTCGGTGATACAGAGCGTACGTTCCATATCCGCCTTGCTTAGTCCGGCCACCATATCGTTGATGATATCGTCCGGTTCCTCAAAACGAGGATTATCAGAAGTCAGGATGACCTGGTCGCTCAGCTTGGCGGCTTCCTTTGCCATCAACGGGCGTTTGCCTTTGTCACGATTTCCTCCGGCACCCACCACGGTGATGATGCGGCCTCTGCCATTCAGCACCTCATCGATACCGTTCAACACGTTTGTCAAAGCATCCGGCGTATGAGCGTAATCGACAATTGCCGTATAACCCTTCGGAGACTGTATCGTTTCAAAGCGGCCGGAAACCGAATGAAGCGTGCTTAACACAATCAGCGTCTCTTCCGGGTCTTTGCCCAAAGAAACGGCAGCCCCGTAAACAGCCAGCAGGTTGTAAGCATTGAATCGGCCTACAAAGTGGACAACCACCTCACGGCCGTTAATAATCATCTCGGTTCCTTCAAAGTGCGATTCAAGAATCTTTCCTTTGAAGTCAGCCAATGTGCGCAATGAATAGGTCAGCTTCTTTGCTGCCGTATTCTGAAGCATTACCAGTCCTGATTTATCGTCGGCATTCGTCAAAGCGAAAGCGCCGGCAGGCAGGTCATCGAAGAATTTCTTCTTGGCTTTCAGATAATTCTCTACTGTTTTATGATAATCCAGATGGTCGCGTGTCAGGTTGGTAAAAATACCACCGTCGAACGAAAGACCACTGATACGTTTCTGGTCGATCGAATGGGAACTGACTTCCATAAAAGCATATTCGCATCCGGCTTCCACCATCCGTGCCATCAAGCTATGAAGGGTGATCGGGTCGGGTGTCGTATGATCGGTCGGAATCGCTTCGCCGTCAATGTAATTGCATACAGTTGAAAGCAGGCCTACCTTATGTCCCATCTTACGGAACATTTCATATAATAAGGTAGCGATAGTCGTCTTGCCGTTCGTTCCGGTAACCCCCACCAGCGTCAACTTATCCGAAGGATTGTCATACCAGGTCGAAACCAATTTACCCAATGCATCCGCCGAATCTTTCACCCGGATGAAAATGACATTTCTCCCGGAAGGATTTCCATTTTCTTCCGAAAGGGATGGAATTTCCTCGCAGACTACCGCTACGGCACCTTTGGCAATGGCTCCGTCGATATAAGCGTGACCGTCGACTGCCGTGCCTCTTACCGCCACGAACAAAAAGCCGTCTTCCACCTTACGGGAATCAGACTGGATACCTGCGATTTTTACATCATCTGTTCCTACGACTTCCAGTACATCCAACGTATGAATCAATTTCTTCAGTTCCATATTCTATCTGTTTACGGAGAGGTCCGGAAACCTCCCCTTTCTATTATCTTAATGTTAAGCGAATGGACTGTCCTTTGGCTATCCGTGTGCCTGCTCCCATCGACTGGGCGGAAACACGTCCCATTCCATCCAATACAACACGCAAACCGGCACTTTCAAGCAGGAAAACCGCATCTTTAGCGCCCATTCCAATCACATTCGGCACCAGGCCTTCACGGATTGTCAGGTCACGCAGATGAAGTTCTTCTTCGCCTTCTTCACGCTTTGCGACAACCCATTTTGTCTCCAGGCTGTCTGTATTTGCACTGACATCGAGTTTATCCAATACATTTTCCAGTGCCTCCAGATTCCCGTTCTTTGCTGCCGGCAATATCACAGCTAATGAATCGCGCTCCATATCACGTACATCAAACGACATATGGCTAGCATATACTTTCTCGGCAATGGCTTTTACCACGCCCCCAGACATCGTTCCACCGGACGGATAACCGATACGCGGACGGCGGATAACGACAATACAAGAATATTTCGGCTCATCGGCCGGGAAATATCCGCAAAAAGCAACCTGGTGCCCGCTTGTACGGTAAACACCGCCCGAAGCAATCTGCGCCGTACCTGTTTTTCCGGCTATACGGATGATATCCGAATGAACGGCTTTACCGGTTCCTTTCTCTACTACGCCCAGCAACATATCTTTGATAATCTCCAATGTTTTGTCTGAACAGATAGACGATTTCAACACCTCTGTTGAGAAACTCTGCACCGTCTTTCCGTTGTGCATAATCTCTTTAGTAAACATCGGGCGCACCATCTTTCCGCCGTTTGCAATGGCATTGAAGAATGTCAGCGTATAGATAGGCGGTATCTGCGTTTCATATCCGAAAGACATCCAGGGCAATGTTGTCTTCGACCAGTACAAGGCGGTATCGTTCGGCATACGAATCTTGGCACGTCCGGCTCCCGGGATTTCCAGGTTCAGCGGAATAGTCAAGCCCAACTTATACAAACCTTCCACATATTTGGTCGGGTTCTTTTCGTACCCTTTCAGAATAATCTTTGCCACACCGATATTCGAAGAATACCAGATAGCCTGTTCTGCCGAGATACGACCGTAACCGCCTTTATTCATATTATGGTCGGTCATACGGGCACCTTTATACATATAAATACCTTTGCCCACATCCACCGTATCGCTTGGCTGGCAGATTCCGTCTTCCAAAGCGACCATCATAGAGGCGACTTTGAAGGTCGAACCCGGCTCTATCTCATCCGCTACTGCATGGTTCTTGGTTTCAGCATAAGCGCCTTCACGGATACGGCCCATATTGGTTATCGCTTTCACCTCGCCTGTCGCCACTTCCATGACAACGGCTGTTCCGGATTCGGCGTCGATCTTCTTCAACATATCGACCAATGACTTCTCGGTTATATCCTGGATATTGATATCGATCGTAGTCCGGATATCCATGCCATCGACCGGCTCTATCTCAACAACATTCGTCCATCCGCCACCAACACGACGAACCGAACTCACTCCGGGTTCACCCCGAAGCAAAGAGTCGTACTGCAACTCCAACCCGTTCTTTCCTTTGGTCACCCCTCCGGCTTCAATCTCACCGTAAATATCTCCGATAGTACGGGATGCCAATGTCCCAAAGGGTTTCTGGCGTTGCACCATTTCCTTCGTATAGAATCCACTCTTATAACGACTCAAACGGAGAAACGGGAATTTCTTCATCTCTTTCAGGTCGGTATAAGAAGCACGCCCCTCATAAACGGGATACTGACGGCTTTTGCTATTCAGTCCGCGAAGCAGATGCGCCTTATAACCGGCCGGCGTACGGTTCTTAAATTTACGTGACAGATAAACGGAAAGTGAATCCACCCCGTTCACCTTCGAATTCCGGAACGTATCGACAGAAAATCCGTCAGCACGGAAATCGATATAGGTATAATAACGAGGCACACTGGTAGCCATCAGCTTTCCATCGGAAGAATAGATGTTTCCGCGTCCGGGTAATATCAGACGGTTCGGGCGTTTCTGGCTTTCGGCCACCTTCTCCCATTTCTCCTTCTCCACAAAAGCTGTATCAAACGTGCGAAACAATATGCCCACTGCTATAAGCCCCAATAATAGCACGACAAGAAAGTAACAGAATAATATACGGTTACTTTTCGGGGCGATTTCTATTGGTTCATTCTCTTCTGCCATATTTATTTGTATAATTCATACGGCGGAGTTTTGGCTCCTTCCAGTTCAATACCTTGTTCTTCAATCAATAATTCTACTTGCGACTGACGGCTATTGCCCGTCAGTTCCGATGAAATAGACAATGCCTCGAAACGAATGTCGCGCAAACGTTGTTGCAGGCGGTCGATCTCCCTTAGTTTCTGCATGCAGGTGTAGCGGTTGCCGATGAAGAAAAATATCATTATCACAACAAGCACAATCATTCTTGTGTGTTTAACGATAAAATCCTCGTTCAGGATACCACCGCCCAGCACATACAAAAGAGAAAGACGTTTCTCTTTTTTCTTTGACTTTTTACGTTGTTGTTTTTCCTCCATAACTCCCTTTTTAATTGAAAATTATACGAACGCGAACCTAATTTTCAATTCTCTTTTTTTCCTTTCTTCTCCGCTATTCTTAATTTGGCGCTTCTCGAACGGGGATTTCTTTCAATCTCCTCGTCGGAAGGCACAATTACTTTATTATTTACCATACGAAATGGCGTTTGTACATTTCCGAAAAAGTCTTGTTCGCTTTTTCCTTCAAAATTTCCTGTTTTCAGGAAGTTCTTTACCAGCCTGTCTTCCAGAGAATGGTAAGTGATTACAACCAAACGTCCGCCGGGCTTTAAGACCTGGAGGGTTTGTTGCAGCATTTCTTTCAGGGCACGCATTTCGTCGTTCACTTCGATACGAAGGGCCTGGAATGCCTGTGCCAGGAACTTTTTCTCTTTGTCTTTTCCGGTAAAGGGTTTAACCAGTTCCAGAAAGTCTCCGATTGTTTCTATCTTTTTGTTTTCACGTGTCCGGACAATCAATGAGGCTAGCCTGCGGGCAACTTTCAGTTCGCCGTAAAGGTAAAAGACGTCGGCCAATGCTTCTTCCGTATAGTTGTTTACGATATCGGCAGCCGTCTGGCCGGCACGGGTGTTCATACGCATATCCAGCGCTCCGTCGAAACGGAAAGAGAAACCACGGTCTTTATCATCGAAATGATGAGAGGAAACGCCCAGGTCGGCCAATAGCCCGTCCACTTCGCCGTCTACGCCATGATAACGCATAAAATTATACAAATAACGGAAATTACTGCGAACAAACACAAAACGGGAGTCATCAGGAATATTATGTTCGGCGTCGGCATCCTGGTCAAATCCGTAAAGTTCGCCATCGCTATCCATCCGTTTCAGGATTTCGCGTGAATGTCCGCCACCTCCGAAGGTCACATCCACGTAGATACCCCCTTCTTGAATATTCAGGCCTTTCACGCTTTCATCGAGCATCACCGGTACATGATAGCAAGTCTCTTTCTCTTCCATTTTCTGTTTTACACGTTAAACTTTCCCTTAAACAAAAGCACCCTACTTCGTTAGCAACGGGCACTTTACTATATTTGTGGGTAAAATTAAACATTTATCAAATTACCTTCCAAGAAATATATGAGAAAAGTACAAAAAAGTTATCAACAGGTAAGGGAGACCTACTTTTCTCTTGATAGAAAAGTAGACAAAAGATTAAGGCTGCACCCAAACAATAGTGTGGTTCTACAATGGAACAAACAGGGAGATAAATACAATTTCCTCCCAAGAAACCGGAGTTTCCTTGGGAGGAAATCAGAGTTCCCTGCCCAGGGAACTACGAGGAAACTGTAATAGATTAGTAATCAGTCTAGTTTAACAGAAACGATTTCTCCTTCTTTTATGGCTTTATGTAATAGTGTCTTCCCCTCGGATTTGACAGTAACTAACTGTTTTCCATTCTCACGGAGCACTTCGATATCGAATGTTGTATTAAATGCTTTTATTTTACGCAAGTTCATACTGTTCCATTCCGACGGCAAACGGGGAGTAAAAGTGAAGGATTTCAGTCCTGTCGGACGAATACCGAACATTCCTTCTGTGATGATACGCCCATATAATCCGCTTTCTGCAGAAAGATGGCGCTGACTTCCTTCCGGCCAGGCTTCGATAGCATAAGGCACGTGCTCACCTAACAGGCGTTGATTGGAATAGAATTTCAAATATTCTGTTGCCTTCGCGGTTGCCCCGCAGGCATATACGCCTCTTAAAGCATAAAGGGTGGAACGGTCCCAGAATGTTTCACTTCCTGCCTGGGTTAACAAACCGTTTTCCGTCCACAGACGGGGAGAGAACAGGGCATTGATCGTACCTTCTTTGCGGTCAAAGATTCCAACAGTCAGAGGAATACAAATCCAGGAGCGAAGGATATCGTTTCCTTCATAATATTGATACGTGTCAAAGCCTTCGACTTTGGCTCCGAAATAGTTTTCCATATTTTCCCGAAGGTCTCTTGCCTGTTTTTCATAAGCACTCAATACAGAAAAAGGCTTCTTCAAATCTTTTCCCAGATAGACAGCCGAGCGCAACGCATCGTAATACAATGAAGAGGTACAAAGATTGGCTTTTCCGGCAGGAAAACGTCCTTCCAGTTCATCTGAATCAGAGGCGACCACTCCTTTATCATTCAGGTTACGATGGCAATACTCCAGACACCATTCAATCAGAGGCCACAACTCTTCGGCTTCCGCCTTGTCACCTCTTGCCAGGGCATAACGGGAAGCTCCGTAAGCGACCATTGCCGCATCGCCACGGTCACCGGCCCCACCCCAAACATCAATACCTTCTGCGATGATTGAACTCGGTATCTTTTCATACTCCGGATTCATGAAACGGGCAAAATGTTTAAACGAATTAAGGGCCGAGCCATTTCCGGCTCCATATCCGAGATAAGGAAAGAAGGGATTGATATATTCGGCCTGGTCGTTTGCCCAGATAGCGGCATAATATGACTCACCGCCAGGACCGTGCATCAATCCGCCTTTGGTATCGTAAATACTTTCAGCACCACGTATTTTGGCAAAGGCAAACATGGTATTGACAACTGGGTCCGGTGTTTCGAGAATCAGGTTATTCCAAAAGCCTGCAATCAGTTCCTTCCGCTCCTGAAGTTCCTTTTCCACATCAGGTTTCAATTCTGCTTCACCGTTTTTATAGCCGGTGATAGCAGCATAAAAAACAAGTTCTTCTTTCGGCTGAAGCTGTTTGGTTGCTGCCCCGATAATTTCCGAGACTAATTTATAACTGCCGTCCACTCCTTTTTCCGGGTCTGTGTTAATCACGGCACGCGATTCGGGCACTTCCACCGTAAGAGGCGAACTACCTGTATTCCGAAGGATATACTTTTCATAAACGGCCGGTTTCGCCACCGCCGGGAAAATGATGCGTGTCAGTTCAGCCTTTGCATTACGCGATAATCCGATGGCACTTTCTACAGTCATTTTCCCATCCAGCGTAATCTTATTCACCTTTTCTCCGGATAACGATTGTCCGTTCACCGCCACCATGTCCGTTGCATTCCAGGCAAAACGACGCATCAGGCTGGCATGCGTATT
Organism: Parabacteroides sp. AF17-3; assembly: GCF_003635445.1. Taxonomy (NCBI): domain Bacteria; kingdom Pseudomonadati; phylum Bacteroidota; class Bacteroidia; order Bacteroidales; family Tannerellaceae; genus Parabacteroides; species Parabacteroides sp. AF17-3. Next base: position 47,701 of record NZ_QTMM01000002.1, read on the forward strand.
GTTCGGGATAGTGCGCAACATGGGCCAAACCATACTTTTATTCAGTTCAAAAGAGCCGTCCGCATTCACCCCGTAACGGAGCACAGTCGAAACTTTCAGCCCGCTCATCTCAATATGGTCATAATGAAGGATACGGTCTTTGACATTCCAGGAGATACTGCCGTCGGGGTTGATCGACCAACGGTCTTGAGCGGAAAGAGTTCCGCCACAAACAAGAGTCCAGAATAAAAACACAAATAAAAACTTCTTCATGATACTTTATTATATAAATGGTTATTCACACATTACTTTTATTATAATTCCATTACTAATCAGAGTAACGAACATCCTTCACCGTTACAGATTCAGTATTTTTCATGTAAACAGGATGCGGACATCCCGAAATATCATTGTTGATGATCCGAACACTCTTCGCGTCTTCAACCGATATAGCATGTTCATTTACCGCTTCAATAATATTATTCCGAATAAGAATATTATTGTTTAAAAAACCCGTCTTCTCTCTTATACCGGATGCAGATATACTGATTCCGGATGAAGCTCCCTGAGTTCCTTGTGCATAACCACAACCGGAAATCCAGTTATTTTCAATCAACACATTCTCCACCGGACCACTTTCACGCCAACCAGCCTCAGCTCCTAATTGAATAGCCGTTCCAGTACTATTCTGTATTACATTTTTATTGATAAGAACATTCCTGCTTTTTATCAAAAATGCCCTTGCCAAGTGACTCTTCACTGTATTATTCGTAATCCGAACAGAGGGACGACGTGTAATATTTGTCATATAATAAAGATCCGGAGAACCGATAAGCCAGTCTTTATTCAATGTCACACTCACCCTCCAGTCTACAGTAGACGTATCTACCTGCTCCACTATAAAATGTTCTTTCTCCATCAAATTACTCCTATTCACAACCAACAAAGTATCACCAACGTCCGGATAATCCAATGATAAAGCATGAAGGTCTGCATTTTGTATTTTTATTTCTACAGATCTTTTTGTTTGGGGAACAATTGTATAATAATAATTATGAATATTTGTGCAATCGTCTCCCTGCCCTCCAAATTTACAATTTTCTATCACAATTTCTCCTTTACAACTAGTAAAATGTGTTGCATCCGTATTAGTTGAAATAATCATACCAGCTTCCGGAATCACTTGCAGATTCTCTAAAGTTATATTTTCCGACAGATGTCCGACAACTCCCATACCCGGCTGACTATGAATCTTAACTCCTTCAATATAAATATCAGACGATTCCTTTATCATAATTGCAGGACGATAATGCCCGGAATGACGCAATACACAGAAATCACCTGTAGAAGGTCTAAAATCAGTATAAATCCGGATCATGTCTTTCGAAAGCAACTCTTTTCCGGAAACTCTGCCACCAGTATATAATCTCTCTCTCATAGCATCCACATAATGAACTCTGCCTGTTACATCTTTATCCAAATAAAAATACCGTTCAGGATCGATCTGCATATCAAAGCTACCTTCATTCAATTTAGTTATCTTCCCCACCGTATTAGGCGGCCTCCGATAAACAATACTCAAACCTTTTATTGTTACCTCCCGGGCCTTATCTATCGAAACAACTTCATACCATCCCTCCAATAATAATATAGCACCTTCCGCTTCCACAACCAGATTCTCCGCTCCAAACAAATCCAATGCTTTCACATAAGGGGCATCCGGTTTAAATAAGCGACCTTGTACATTCTCTCCATATACTCCGCTTATAGCCTCTCGCTCAATCTGTAATGCCAGTGAATCCCTGAAATTATACAGACCTGGCGGAAAAAACAAGACGGTAGATTTATTATCCCTACAATATTCACAAGCTTTACGAATATTCTCCGAATCATCAAGCCCATCATCCGGTATTGCTCCAAAATCCAATACACTGATCCGTTGTCCTGACTCTGCATAACAATACAACCAAGAATGGAATAAGATGATAAATAAATATATTAATCTCTTCACTTTAACTCAATTTCTATTCTGTCAAATCATATTATAGATACAAAAAAGCACTCTTAAAGAATAATCGCTTAGCTTTATTCCAAAAGAGTGCTTCTTACATATGGTTACAGCTACTTAGTAAAACTTGTAATCACCAATCTCCATTGCTTTTTATTCTTATTATCGGCCGCAGTCACCTCATAGACCATATCTGATTGAGAAAAATCTCCAACTTTCCCCAATACCGGAGCAGAACCTACAGGCGCAATTGATGCTGCAGTTGAAATAGTTGCATATCCTATTAATTTGGATAAGGAAACCTGATTTCTTACTTCTTCCGTAAATGTTCCGGAAACTTTAGGCACCGTAATAGCACATTCAATAAGTCCTTCTGCCTGATTGATTTTCGTCTGTGCAGTCAATGTTTTTACTTGTAACTTCTCACTAATACCCTCCTGTATAGTCCAGCGATATTCAAAATTGAATGCCGTTACTTCCGCCTCTGTATAAACAGGCAGATCATCATCTAATCCTGCCGTCAGACACGATGACAAACAGATACACAAGAAAGAGAGCAATACGTACTTAATTAATATCAGTTGTTTCATATTCAATAAATTCTAATATATTCATAATTATTCCCAACCCGGATTCTGATCATCCGACAACTTTTCATTCAGAATTGTTTCATTTTTGGGTATCGGTAAAAAGTATCTTCTGGTTGTAAATTTTCTATCATTAGACGGACCTACAACCGGAACCGGTATGATCTCAAAACTTTTGCCATCAGCCGCAATCTCTATTGCTGTCGGAGGTGTATTAAGTTCTTCAATTTCATCCAATCCGTCTTCTTTTCCCCAACGGAGTAAAGACCAATATCTATCTTCTTCCTGCACCAGTTCAACACGGCGTTCCTGTTTATAATATTTCCAGGCTTGATCAAAGGAAAGAGCTGTCGACAAAGCTGGTAACTTTCCATGAGTCATTCTAACCTTATTTATATATTCAATTGCTGTAGTTGTTTCCCCCAGTCTCAACAAAGCTTCCGCATAGTCTAGATACGAACGTCCCAGACGCAAATGAATCAAATGCCAGTCTGTCGGCACGCCAGCAATGACCGATTTATCCTGATAGAGGTTCTTAATATATAAATAACCTGTTTTTGTCATATGACGGTCTTTCTCCTTATTATTCAAATAATACAAGTTTCCACCAACACGTGTTGTAATGATTGAATTAAAATATTTGACTGAGTCGTAAGCTATCGTTGAATAAAAGCGGGCATCGCGGTTCCTATAGATTGCATTACTTACATAATCGACATTCGGTTTGAAATTCTTATAGTAAGATGTTTCATCCCATGTTTTAGCATTCCCGTCGGCATCAACCACCTCATAAGCGTCAACCAAATCCTGAGACGGAGATTTATCATGCCACCCCTCAAAGTTTTCCACAGGCCATACAGCAGCCACCTCTTCCGGTATTTTTCCAGCTCCCTGGTTAGGGACAATAGATTGCATCCATGTTCCTGACATCTTTGTCGTCTCTGATAAATAATAAGTGGCCAGAATCACCTCTTTCGAACTTAACCCGGTAGAATAATCATTGAACAATTTTCCATAATCGCTTTCCAAAGAATAAATACCCAATGTAAACAAGTCTTCACATGCTTTTTTTGCTTGCTGATAATAATCCCTTTTCTCATTAGAATCTGTTAAAAAAGCTGCTCCCTGCAAACAAACAGCTGCTTTTAAAGCATACGCTGCACCTTTTGTCAAAGCACCCGCAGAAGCAGTTGTCGGCAATCCTTCCGCAGCTTCAGTCAGATCATTAATAATAAAATCATAAGTTTCTTTTATCGTTTTCGAACGAGGAAACATAAGGTCGTCATCCGGAGTCAGTACGCGATCAACGATCATCAAGCGTCCAAACAATCTGGCACGAGTATAATAAACAATACTACGGAGCATTTTAGCCTGTGCGATCAGAGGTTCCTTATCCGCTTCTTTTATATCTTCGGAAGCAGTAACCTTCTCTATAATCAGATTGCACCGGCGGATTTCACCGAATTTGTTCCAACCATAATCATTGGCATTCGTCATCAACTCGCGAACTGTTCTGACAGCAGCGCTCATCTCTGTGTTGACAACTGAATTATCACTCCAGTCATCTGCATTCTCCGTCAGCAACTTGGATACATATAAAGTCCCGTTAATAAAAGTCTGTGCTCCTTCTGCAGATCTCCACACCTTATCTTCTGAAAATTTATCCAATGGAGATTTATCCAGATCATCTGCACATGAGGCAAACAAAAGAATAAAAGTCGATAAAATTGCTATATATTTCATATTTGTTTCTTTTTAAAATCCAACATTTAATGCAACTGAGAATGTCTGTTGAACAGGATATCCCTGTCCGCTACCATCCACAACTTCAGGATCGAAATAATCTTTCACACCAGAGATAGTAAAGAGATTGGTCCCCATTACCGATAATTTCAATTTACTAATCGCATTCACATTCCTCAACAATATATTCTTGAAATCGTATCCGAACTGCAGACTCTTCAAACGGAAATAACTTGCATTTTTAATCCAGAAATCAGAAGACTGCGTATTGTTCGAACTATTAATATTCTGATAAGAAGAAGCACGGGGATAAGCCGCATCCGCATTTTCCGGAGTCCAGAAATCCAGCTGATACTTATAATTCATCTCCATAGTATTACCACCTTTCATCAAACCGCTTAATTCAACATAACGCGGTCCTGTACCCTGAAATAGTCCATACAAGAAAAAGCCTTTGTAATCCAAATTGAAATCAAAGCCATAGTTAAATGACGGGAAGAACGGTTTACCGATTCTCACTTGGTCTTCCGAATCAATTTTACCATCACCATTTACATCAATATAAGCCAGATCACCCGGTTTCAATTCCGTAGCACTCAGGAAACGAGGATTATCAAGGACATCTGCTGCACTTTGATAGATACCACTTGACTGATACGCATTTCCATAATAATTCTTTTGATGGGTTGAACGCTTTTTAGGGTTTTTCAAAGTGGCTTCCGATTCACTTTCATTTACTTCCCACAACTCATCATAAGTCGTAAAATTGAAACCCAGATCATAATTCAAATGACCGACTTTATTCTTATATCTTACCATTGCTTCATAACCAGCCCGCCGATGGATACTATTCGATTTCACTTGTGGAAGATCTTTTCCCAATGTAGTTGTATAACGATTCTGAGGAGAGATCAAATATCCTTTCGTCTTATAATAATAATAATCGAAAGTAAAATTCAAATGATTGTTCAGGAACGCCATATCAAAACCAATATCAAATACATCTTTTGTATACCAACTCAAAGCATTCGACACCAGATTCCCTTCTGTAAAACCTGGAACAAACTCACCTCCTACAACGGCAGATTGAGAGTTATATGAATAAGTAGGAATATAACCAAAACGAGCAACTCCGGTTTCCAACCCCACTTGTCCATAAGAAGCTCTGATTTTAAAGAAATCAATAATCTGCTTATCCTTCAATGTCTTCATAAAGCCTTCTTCCGAAACAACCCATGCAACAGCACCTGATGGGAAAAATCCCCAACGCTGATCTCTTGCGAAATTATCAGAACCATCATAACGGAAGTTTCCCTCCAACAGGTACTTATCAGCATAATTATATCTCAAACGTCCCACATACCCAATACGTGCTCCCTCCTGAGCCGTTCCGGTGTTCTGCTGTGTAGATGCGTCTCCGGCAAACAACTGGTCGAAATCATTTGAAATAAAGCCATTTCTCGATGCACTGAATTCTTCATTTGTCGTATTATAATAGCTATACACTCCCTGGACTTCGAGGAAGTGTCGATCAAAAGCACGACTATATTCCACACTAGCCTCCAATGTATTATTACGCCACCAGCTATTTGTCAGTGACATTTCAGATGGGGCAGCCTCCTTCAATACCCCGGAAGGAGAATATTGGGGAGCACTGGATTTAAAATACTTTTCATTATAATTAGAATAGCGGGAGTTAGCCAAAATTTTAAACTTTAACCCTTTATCCCAAGGTAACGTCCAGGTTGCATAAAGTTGTGTGTTTAATATATTATCCGAAACCCGGTCATATCCCGATTCTTTATCCAGCCAGGCCAATGGATGAACAGAGAAAGCACTGTAAGTCCCGTCAGGATTGTAAGCCACGTCTATTGGTTTGTTATACGCCAATAAGTTTCTCCAAATCTGTGACTGACCATATGGATTCGGATTTCTCTTTTCCAAAATTGCATCCAGATTCAGCCCCACTTCCAAACCGATATTATCAAAAGAGGAAGAAACATTACTTCTGATATTATAGCGTTTAAAAGTATTGTTATGGGACTGCTTAAATAAAGATTCCTGATTTAAATAACCCAGAGAAGTATAATATTTCACACCATTTTTAGATTTACCCGACATAGACAGGTTATGCCGCATCTGAGGTGCAAAATTATTGATTGCCATTTTCAGCCAGTCATTATCCGGATAATTAGCCGGATCAGAATGGTTCAACACTTTATTGACCACATCTTCCGAGTACATGGCATAAGCTCCACGGCCATCATATTCAGCCGCTTTATTGGCTGCCGTTACATATTCAACAGCATTGACCCGGTCCGGAATAATGGTCGGTCTGCTCCAATCAAAACCTGCAGTATAATCAATATTGATCTTTTCACTATTTCCTCTCTTAGTAGTGACAAGAACGATACCGTTACCAGCCTGAGCACCATATACAGCTGTTGCACTCGCATCTTTCAATACTGATATTGATTCAATATCAGAAGAAGTCAAAGCATTAAAGTCCAATGGTTCACGAATAATACCATCAATGATATAAAGAGGAGTACCACCACCGCGGATAGAAATTGTAGGAACTGTTCCACCAGGTTCTCCTCCTGTTTGCTGAACAATTACACCGGCAGCACGTCCCTGCAACGCAGCAGATGTACTTGTATATGGCAGTTCGTCTATCTTATCTGTTTTTACACTAGTTACTGAACTTACCGTTTTTCTGGTTGATGTCGAGCCATAACCAACAACGATCACTTCATCCAATTGACTGTGGCTTTCTTTTAAAACGACCTGTATTGCAGATTGATTAGTCACAGCTATTTCTTTGGATTCATATCCTATATAAGAAATAACCAATGTTGCCTTTTCAGGAACTGTTATACTAAATTTACCATTGACATCAGTAATCCCTCCTAGTGTCGGATCATTCTTTACTATAATATTAGCACCAATGATTGGTTCTCCATTCTCATCAGTCACTATCCCGGTCACAATCCGTTCATTACTAACCAAAGCGAATAATCCACTTTTACTTAATACAATCTGACGATCGCTAATAGTATAATGTATATCTGTATTTTTCAGTATATTATTCAGAATATCCGAAATGCTACTTTCATTAACAGAAACATTCACTCTTTGTCCCACGTTTACAACGTCTTTATTATACAAAAAGCGGAATTCTGTTTTTTCCTCTATCTTATTCAATACATCTTCAATAGAAACATTTTTCATTTTGAGCGTCAATGAAGTTGATTGAGAATAAGATACCGAGGCAAAAACTTGCGTTAGACTTAAAGCTATAAATAACAAGCATAATCTCATAACTCGAAAAATTTTAATGGCAAAACTTAGCCTTTCGATTTTTTTATCCGAAATGGAATTCATACATTTGTTTGTTTAGTTAGAAAAATAAGGTTGACTAAAAACTTTTAAACAGCTAAACAATCAAAGGAAAGGTCTCGCACACCTTTCCTTTTTATTTAAAGCTGCTTACTCATTGATCTTAATAATTGACTACTTCATAGGCATCAGATTTTTATAGTGAACAAATAATAATTATCTTTTCATACATAACTAAGACGTCTCAGCTGTTTTTTACCACAACTGAAAAGTCATTTTTTTATTTAAAATCAGATTTTCTTTATTCGGAAGATAAAAAGGTGATATTTTTCATCACCTTTTTCTTTTATACACTTCTATTGTTTGCTTCTCATATGCATTATTCCGGTCCTTCACCCTCTTATTCTGCTTGAAATGCAGAGGAGCACTCATTTCAAGTAAACGCAATATTTCATCCAACGATTCATATTCAAAAGTAGCACGATAAGGTGCATTAGCTAAAGAAGGATCTTTTAATTCTATATTCACATTAAAAGTTAGTCCCAGGCGCTTAAAGACATACGATAATGGGTCATCCCTGAATATCATCAGTCCGTCTTTCCAGGCATACCACTTATAAGGATCAGTCTTTGCAATAAGACATTGTTTCGTGAGATTATTAAAGGAAGCTCGTTCTCCCGGAACCATAGCAACAGGTGAAGAGTTTCCGAAAGCGACATCTATCTTTCCGTTAACCATAGTAACAGCAGTAATAGAATCACTTCCATAGGCCTCCACATTAAAAGCCGTACCGGTAGCCCGGAGAGTTATCTGATCGGTTTTTACGATAAAAGGATTTTCTTTATCCGAATGCACTTCAAAATATCCTTCGCCACTCAAGAAAACATCCCGCTCGCCTTTCCGGAAAGTTAAGGGATATTTCAGGGTACTTCCACCATTCAGCCAAACATTCGTTCCATCCGGCAGACGGACTTCAGAGAAAGTACCGTGAGGTGATTTCACTTCCTGATACTCTATCGCATCATACACCCCATTATCCTTCTCTAAAAATAAATAAGTACAGATGATCAACAAAGGGATGACAAGGACAGCAGCCATACGTTGCCAATAGATAATTAATGTACGGGCGATATTCCTCCTTGTGGTTGCGATATTTGCTAAAACTTTTTTCTCGGCTTCAAATACATTAATCTCAGAGGGGGTAAAAGCGGGGTGCATCACCTGCCATATATTACGCATTTCCTGATAATATCGGTCATTATCAGGAGATTGCTTCACCCAATCATCCAGTTTACGGCGTTCTTCTGCCGTTGCTTTACCGGATAGATAAGCTGTGATAATAGGTTGTATTTGATCTTTGTCTGTCATTTTTTCTCTTTTATAGTATTTAAGACGTCCGGGGAATCATTTCCCACATGGCTTATAACTTTTTTTAGGGAATACCTATTGAAAGCAATAGCATGAAGAACTCTTTCAAATGTTTCCGTAATAATTCCAAAGTCTTACTGACACGGACTTCAACTGTCCGCTCCGATACATTCAGTTTTTCTGCTATTTCCCTGTATTTCAATCCTTCAAAGCGATTCAACACAAAAGCTTCCCTATACAACTCCGGCACCTGTTCCAAGGCATGACGCAAATGGTCATGCAAATCTGAATACAAGACATAATTTTCCGTATCGTAAGAATCAAGTACTGTATTTTCATACTCCGTCTCATACTGACGGACAATTTCAAGATGACGAAATTCATCAAAACAACTGTTACGGACAGCCTTCAACAAATAAGATTTCAAAGAAGTTTCAATCTGTATGTTTTTCCTCTCGTTCCAAAGTTTTAAAAAGATTGATTGAACAATGTCTTCACAAGAATCTTTGTCTTTTATAAAATTCCCGCAGAACAATACAAGATCGGTATAATAGGTCTGAAACAATAATGAGAAAGCCTCTTTGCTGTCTTGCTTCAAAGCAGACAAAACAAAGTACTCTTGTTGTTTATCCAGTTTTCCCATATTGATTTCAAGCATTAACACTATTTCCTGGCAGCTAAATTAATTACATTTTTTCATTTTCAACCTATTTTACCACGCAAAACAACTGCAACCAACAAAGCCTCTACGACACAAGATCGCAGAGGCTGTTTTTTTCTGTATTCCTTCCTCACGGGAGAAATTACAGTAAGAACTTTATTTTATTACTTAATATTAATAACCACTTGTTCGCCTATCACAGGGTAATTGATGGATAGTCTAGGCGTTGCATGCAACACCTAGACTCCAACTCGTGGAAATTTTAGAATTTATTTTTGATTATAAATTATCTTATTTTACGATTGCCTTAACAGCAGCTTCACCTTCAACAGCTACTACAACTACACCTGCAGGAACAGAGATTGTAGCTTCGCTAGAAGTGATTACAGTGTTAGCAATTGTCTGACCAAGAACATTGCTGATAGCAACAGTCTTACCTTCAGCACCCTTAATGATAACGGCACCGTTAGTTGCAACTACTGATACTTCAGAAGCGCTGATGCTTTCATTGTCTGTTGCCATATCGTCAGCAGCACCCTTTTCGATGTTGAAGATCAAAGCAGCATCACCACCAGTCTTAGCATCATCGAAAGAAGCATCCATAGCAGACAATACCAAGCAGTTATTCTGGTTCTTGATCCATGCTGCATTCTTCGGAGCTATAGGAGCTACAGCATTTGATTCGATCAAGAATGCGCGATCTTCTTCTACTTCGTTAGCAGCCTTAGTCGGGTCGATATAACGGAATGACCAAGTGTAGTTGTGATGTTTGTCTTCCTTAACAGTAGCTTTCATGTTAATAGAAGAGATCTTCTTAGCTTCAAGAGCTTTCTTAACATCATCCATGCTCAGATCTTTAGTTGCAACAGTTGCAAATGTATTGCCCAAGATATAGATTACGCTATCCTGTTCTACAGCATCTACAAAACCTACACGAACATATTTACCGAACTTGTAAAGTTGTTTTTCTGTAACAACTTGTGTATCTGTAGAGTCAGCGAAGCTAACCAACAGTTTGTAACGGTTGAAGCCTTCTACAGCCGGAGTTGCGTGGATACAATCTTCCGGTCCACATTCTTCGCCATCAGCATTCATGTGTTTGTGGTTAGTTGCATCACAAGGAATGTTTTCAGAACCTTCGTTTACAGTTTCGCTTACATAGATTAAGTATTGCGGTTTGATATTATACTGTGCAGATTTACCAATGTTGTACGGACGAACATTGAATGACAGACCAGCTTCAGCAATATTAGCAGCACCGATACCTAAGTAGCTCATACCTTCACGCTTGAAGTTTACGTTAGTTTCGTCCATCAAGTAGTCGTTTACGTATGCTTCTTTGAACTTCAAGAGCTTAGTTGCATCTTCATTACCTTCTACAGCGCCATCCAATTTAACATTGTTGAAACGACGATACAGAGGTTGGTCAGTTAAACCGATAGAGAAAGCAGATGTTCTAACTTCATTGATAACCTGCTGTTGCAACAGGGCAGTCAAACTCTGGTCAGCAACACCGGCTTTGAAGTTGAATGAACCATCTGCGTTCACATCTTCAGCATCTACAAATGCATAATAGCAAGTAGCATCCAATTGATTGTTTTCTTTGAAGAAGAATTTGCTTGCAGCAGTTTTATCTGTGATCACAAAGTTATTTTCTTCACCTAAAGCAATAACAGCATTCTTAGTGTGGATTGTATAAGACTCTCTCTTCAACTGAGCCAAACCATTAATTCTCTTTTTAACGTCTGCTGTTACTTTATAACCATAATCAGCTGCTACGTTACCATTAACCGGTTTGATTTCGAAATAAGTCGGAGTATCCTGCAATACATTCAATTTGTTGCTACCAGCCACCTGAGCAATGTATTTTTCCATTGTATAAGGGTTGAAGTAGTTGAATGCATAGTTAGTAATCATCAACTCATCCTTAGTCAGATATTTGTAACCAAGATGTTCATCTCCTAAGACATTTGCATCTGTAATCTTTGTAATAACCAAAGAGTCAGTAGCAGAGATAGCTTCACAGAAATATTTAGAAGAACCTTCAGCCTGAGTAAACTGATAATTTTTATTCAAGCCTGCATATTCACGGTTTGCAACATCCACCGGAGAAGTAGCAGCGAAGTATTCAGATGTTTTAGTTTTCAGAACAACCCACTGATAAGCCGGCATATGGTTTACATTCTGTTCGTCTGCGTCAACGCTTACCCATTGTGCTTCTTCACCATCGATATGGATCGGAGATGCGTAATACTTATTAGTTTTAGCATTGCGGATGAAATATACACCATCTTCCAAAGATACTCTGTCTGTATCGCTTTCTTTACAAGAAGTGAAACCTAATACGATATCAGTTTCTTTCTTTTCACCAATTGTTACGACACGAATTTGATCTTCTTTTACCAAATCCTGAACTGTTACATAGTTGAAATCATCATCATTATCAGTGATAGATGTAGCAGTCGTAGCAGCCCAGCTACCAGCAGTCGGTTCTTTAATGATACTCTTTACCTGAATAACCAAAGAGTCATTTGTCGGGAAATAAGTGAACAAGAACTGACCATGTCCTTCCAAATCGCTATCTTTCAACTCATCCAGATCCTCCATATAATTAAATGCGAGGAACATAGAACCTGTTGTGTTGATATAAGCAGTATCAACAAACAAAGCTTTAGCATCTTCTTTTCTTGTAATGTAAACAAAGTCTTCACCTTCTACCTGAGCAGCTAAGAATAATTCCTGGCTGAACGGGTTTTTCAAACTTGTGTTGCTTGCATCCGGAGTAAATGTCAGCTTAACGCCAGCATCTTTTTTCTGAATACCCAGTTTAGTGTTGATCTGCTCTGCATTCAAAGTAACAGCATCAGCTTCAACCAAAGAGAAAGTAGTAGTAAAAGTTGTAGCTGCATTACTTGCTAAGTCTTTCTTTAAAACTACAGTACCATTATCAACAACGAATCCTACTACAGAGTCTGTTGTAAAATAAGAATACAGAGGCTTTTCATTTACCAAAGTTTCATAAGTAGGAGAAAATGCCCAACCACTGACCTCACCACCAACTTCAGGAGCAACAGTTGTTGCTGTAGCACCAGCAGCAAATTCTTCCATTGTAATAGACAACAATGCTTCAGCGCCTTTGTTTACAAAATCAAAATAAGGAGCTTTTCCCTTATTTTCTTCTGTAACAGTGACACACCACAAAGTACTTGCCACATTGTCAGCTTCAATAGCATCAACAACACTTAACTTTCCGTCTTCATTAATCGACAAGAACTGACCGCCGTCTGTTTTCAGTTGATATAAACCGCTATTGGTTCCTTCAACTAAAGAAGTAACGTTGTCTGCTGCAAAAACAGATGTTGCACCTAACAATGCTACACCTGCAAAAAGAGTAGAGAACTTTTTGTTCATAATAAATAATTTAATATTAATACTAAAGTGTAATAAGTCCAATTCACAATAGAAACGTTCCACTCCCCAAAAAATGGCGAGTTTAAACGTTCCTTTAATCTCGCCATTTTTTTGGGGGGCTTTCCTTTCGTTTGTGAAAGGCCCTGTTTTGTACATTGTTTGCTATTCGATTGATAAGAAAGCATATAGACAGATAAAAAATATCTTAAAAAGAATGGTTGGTATGAAACTAATTCTTACTTTTGTTGACGAGAAAAAAGGAACGTTTTATTTCGCCACGGCTTTTTCTCAATCGCCACTTTATTAATCAACCAATTACACTCTATTTTTTCACACATTTTTTACTCAATAATATTAATGTACGGGCGTACATTAATATATAACTATATAGCTTTTCTTTCAGCACTTTACAACACATACCCAATAATCCTACTAGAACTAAGAAAAAGTACCGAATAATTAATTCTTTATATCAGGAGATTTATTACCTTTGGTACGGACTTTTAAATATGAAAGGAACACACTACAGAAAAGTAAAGCATTCCTTACATATTTGTATTCCTAACCTTACATTTACGGAAAGAAATTGTTCCATAAATAAGATTAGGGAGAAAAATCCTTAATAGTCATGACGTTAAACCTTAAACATCAGGAGGAATATGAGTATTGAATACGACTTATTTGCCAATCCCCCCAGAAATGGGGAAGAGAAGCCGACGTTACATGCCAGAGCTATCAATATCCAGACCGTCAATACCAACGAACTGGCGCGGATGATCGAGAGCATGAGCACTTTCACGACAGCCGATATCAAAGGGGCAATCAAGGCAATCAGCGATCGGTTGTACTTCTGTCTCAGTAATAGCCAGAGCGTACATCTGGAAGGGATCGGCACGTTTTCGGTGACGCTGAGATGCAAGCAGCAGGTGGAAAACAAAAAAGATATACGCTCGGCATCCATTGAGTTTAAGAACGTGGAGTTCCGTGCTGATCCGGAGTTGAAGAAACGTTTCCGGGGCGTTCGTATCGAACGGCGGGAAGGGACCAGCGAGAAAAAAAACTACAATGCCGATATCCGGCAGAAACGTATCCTGTGGTATATAAAAAACTATGGGACAATCAACCTGACGGTTGCTGCCAGCCTGAACCAATGCACGCGGCAAAAGACTAAAAAAGATCTGGAACAGCTGCTTGAAGACAATCAGATACAAAAGAGCTGGTGCGGAAAACGGGCTTTCTACACCAGGCGTTCGCCCCAGCAACCAACAGCCGGCCCGTTACCTAACGACCCAACGGAATAATATGGAACTATACACCGCTATCAAAATACCCAAGCCTCCTTTCCGGTTTTCCTGGCAGGAACGCATCTTACTGCTCGGTTCCTGTTTTGCGGAAAATATCGGGGCGAAGCTGGCTGAGAACAAGTTCAATGTCGATATTAATCCGTTCGGAACACTGTATAATCCGGCATCCATCGCTACCGCATTGCGAATGCTGCTGCATCCGGAGCGGTTTACAGCAAATGATTTATTCCGGCACGAAGGCGTATATCATAGTTTTACGCACCACAGCCGTTTCTCTTCCACCTCGGAAACAGAGTGCCTGGAAAAGATTAACGACAGATTGTTTGCCTCGGCACAAGAAATCAGGAAAACCGGATATATGGTGATCACACTGGGGACTGCCTATGTCTACCGGTTGAAAAGTTCCGGCCAGGTGGTAGCAAACTGCCATAAGCTACCGGAGAAAATGTTTGACCGCTCGATGCTATCCGTGGCGGAGATTGTGTCGGAATGGAAGGAGTTGTTGCTCTCCTTATGGGAGCAATGCCCGGACCTGAAGATACTTTTCACCGTCAGTCCGATACGCCACTGGAAGGACGGGGCACATGGCAATCAACTCAGTAAGGCCACTTTGCTACTGGCAGCCGATACGCTCCAGACGGCCTATCCGGAACGGATCGCTTACTTCCCCGCCTACGAAATCATGATGGATGAGCTGCGCGATTACCGCTTCTATGCAACCGATATGCTGCATCCTTCGGAACTCGCTGTTGATTATATTTGGCAACGTTTTACAGAAAATTTCTTATCCGATGAAACGAAAGGCTTTCTTAAAGAATGGGCAGAGATCCAAAAGGCTATTAATCATCGCCCGTTTCAACCCGAAAGTGAAGCCTATAAACGCTTCATCTCGCAAACTTTGTTAAAGATGGAACGAATTAACGAGAAATTTCCTTCCTTTGATAGTACAAAAGAGATGGAAATAATAAAGTCTAAACTAATGTAAAGAATGGAATACTCAATAAAAGAAATCGTCAGAATTATCGGTGCGCAGGCAAATAACTTGCAGGATAGCACCATCAGCATTTTGCTGACTGACAGTCGCCGGCTTTCTTTTCCGGAACAAAGTCTCTTCTTTGCCCTTAAGACAAAGACCAACGACGGACACAGATATATAAAGGAACTCTACAAACTACGCGTCCGCAATTTTGTAGTGAGCGAAATGCTTCCGGAGTTCGAATCGCTCGGAGAAGCAAATTTCCTGGTGGTAAAAGATACGTTGAAAGCACTTCAGAAACTGGCTACCCATCACCGGAAACAGTTCAATATCCCGGTGATCGGCATTACAGGCAGTAACGGGAAAACGATTGTAAAGGAGTTCCTTTATCAACTATTGCACAAGGAATTCAACATTGTCCGCTCGCCACGCAGTTACAATTCACAGTTGGGCGTGCCGCTATCTGTCTGGCAGATAAGCGACAAGAATACGCTGGGGATCTTTGAAGCCGGCATTTCCCAACCGGATGAGATGGAAAACCTGCGCCCGATCATTTCACCGACTATCGGTGTTATTACCAATATCGGAGAAGCACATCAGGAAAATTTCATTTCCACCACGCAGAAATGCCTGGAGAAACTAACGTTGTTCAATGAATGCGAAGCTATTATATATGATGGGGATGATGCGTTTATATCCAACTGTATCGAATCGGCCTGCCTTTCACATAAGGCGATTGCCTGGAGCCGGACAGACTCGGATGCACCGCTTTATATCGAAAAGATCGAAAAGAAAGAGAAAGAAACAGTCATCCTTTGCACACTGCTCGGGCTGACTCAGAAATATGTCATACCTTTCACCGATGATGCTTCCATTGAAAATGTGATCCATTGCCTGGCAGTAATGCTTTATCTGAAGCCGACCAGCGTAAATGATGCCAATAAATTTGCCCGGTTGGAGCCTGTCGCCATGCGCCTGGACGTGAAGCAAGGCATCAACAATTGCATGCTGATCAACGACACATACAACTCGGATATCAACTCGCTGGATATCGCCCTCGACTTCCAGCAGAGCCGCCATGTGGACAAGAACCTGAAATGTACGTTGATCCTCTCTGATATCCTGCAATCAGGCACCTTGCCCAAGTCGCTTTACAAAAAGGTTGCCGACCTGGTTCGCCGTAAAAACATCGACCGGATTATCGGTATCGGACGGGATCTGAAAGAATATGGCAGTGCATTCGATATCGAAAAGGAATTTTACCTCAGCACGGATGAATTTCTCAAATCACCGACATTCAAGAAGTTCAAAGACGAACTGATCCTGATAAAAGGCTCACGCCACTTCCACTTCGAACGTATCTCCGAGTTACTGGAAAAGAAAGTGCATGAAACGATCCTCGAAGTAAACCTGGACGCGGTTGTGCATAACTTCAACTATTACCGTTCGAAACTGAAACCGGAAACCAAGATGGTTTGTATGGTAAAAGCGTTCGGATACGGGGCCGGTTCATACGAACTGGCTAAAACATTACAGGAACATCGTTGCGATTACCTGGCCGTTGCCGTTGCCGATGAAGGGGCGGAACTCCGTAAAGAGGGCATCTCAATCCCTATTATCGTAATGAATCCGGAATTCAGCAGTTTCAATGTCTTGTTTGAAAACAATCTGGAGCCGGAGATATATAGCTTCCGCCTGCTGGATGCCATGATTAAGGAAACGGAACGACGGGGGATCACCTCCTACCCGATCCATATCAAGATAGACACGGGAATGCACCGTCTGGGATTCCAACCGGATGACGTCCCGGCCATCTGTGAACGGTTGAAAGAACAAAGTGGCGTAACGGCACGTTCTGTATTCTCCCATCTGGTGGGAAGCGACTCATCCATCTTCGATGATTTCACAAAGAAACAACTGAATACATTTACCCAGGCGGCTGCCGAACTGGAAAACGGCCTGGAATATAAAGTCATCAAACATATCCTGAACTCTGCCGGAATCGAACGTTTCACGGACTATCAGATGGATATGGTCCGCCTGGGAATCGGACTATACGGTGTAAGTGCTTCCGGCATAAAAGGCCTGCGCAATGTCAGTACCCTGCGTACCACCATCCTTCAGATACAACATGTCCCGGCTGGCGACTCCATCGGTTACAGCCGCCGTACTTATGTGGACCGTGATTCGCGCATCGCCATTATCCCGATCGGTTATGCCGACGGCCTGGACCGTCATTTCAGTAACCGGGGAGGCGAAGTCTCCATCAACGGAAAACGCTGTCCGATCGTCGGAAATATCTGTATGGATGCCTGCATGATCGACGTGACCGACACAGACGCCCAGGAAGGCGACCCGGTCATCGTCTTCGGCGAAGAACTTCCGGTAAGCGAACTGTCCGACAAGCTGAAAACTATACCTTACGAGATACTGACCTCAGTTTCTCCACGGGTAAAAAGAGTTTATTACAGGGAATAATTTTCCGACAAATAACAGGAGGCCCGGATGCAGAAATATGCGTCCGGGCTTTTTCTTTTAAGGGAAGTTCTCCACAAGTTATGCAGCAAAGCCGGACATAAATTGTTTATCTTGCACATTTTATGTACTTTTGTGCCGTAAATAAATTAAATAAAGGTATGAGTCATAATTTATTGAAAGGTAAAAGAGGCATTATCTTCGGTGCGCTGAACGAGATGTCGATTGCCTGGAAAGTGGCAGAAAAGGCTGTGGAAGAAGGGGCAACTATTACATTAAGTAATACGCCGGTTGCCGTACGTATGGGTGAAGTCGACGCCCTGGCTAAAAAGCTGAACGCAGAAGTGCTGCCGGCAGATGCCACTAGCGTGGAAGATCTGGAAATGGTATTCTCAAAATCAGTAGAAATACTGGGAGGAAAAATAGATTTCGTATTGCACTCTATCGGTATGAGTCCGAATGTGCGCAAAAAACGTACATACGATGACCTGGATTACGATATGCTGGGAAAGACATTGGATATATCCGCCGTCTCTTTCCACAAGATGCTCCAGGTAGCCAAAAAGCAGGATGCTATCGCCGATTGCGGTTCGGTACTTGCTTTATCGTATGTGGCAGCACAGCGTACTTTCTTCGGTTACAACGACATGGCGGATGCCAAGAGCCTGCTAGAATCGATTGCACGCAGCTTCGGTTATATTTATGGACGCGAGAAGGGAGTACGTATCAATACGATCTCTCAGTCGCCGACCCTGACAACAGCCGGTAGCGGAGTGAAAGGTATGGATCATCTGATGGATTTCTCCAATAAGATGAGTCCGCTGGGTAATGCATCGGCCGAAGAATGTGCAGATTACTGCATCGTAATGTTCTCCGACCTGACCCGCAAGGTTACTATGCAGAACCTTTTCCACGATGGTGGTTTCTCAAGCATGGGCATGAGCCTTCGCGCCATGAACCAGTACAGCAAAGGATTAGAAGAATTTACCGACGAGAACGGAAATATTATTTACGGCTAACCAGCCGTAAATAGCTGACAGTTATGTTAATAAAAATATACCCCGAAAATCCCAATCCGAGGGAAATAGACAAGGTTATCGACGTCCTTCGCGACGGAGGCCTGGTCATTTACCCGACCGACACAGTATATGCGATCGGCTGTGATGCACTGAATGTCCGCGCAGTTGAAAAGATCTGCCAGATGAAAGGTATCAATCCGCAAAAGAGCAACCTTTCCATCATCTGTTACGATCTTTCTAATTTGAGCGAATATGCCAAAGTAAGCAATTCCGCTTTCAAGTTGATGAAGAAGAACCTGCCCGGTCCTTTCACCTTCATCCTGCCGACAAGCAGCGAATTGCCGAAAATATACAAAAACAGGAAAGAAGTCGGTATCCGTGTGCCGGACAACAATATTATCCGGACCCTGGTAAAGGAGCTGGGAAACCCTATTCTGACCATGTCTGTTCATGACGACGATGACGTGATCGAATATTCGACTGATCCGGAGCTGATCCATGAAAAGTATGAAAATACGGTGGACATCGTTATCGACGGTGGTTACGGTGGTTTCGAAGCCTCAACGGTTGTAGATTGCACCACAGATGAGTTTGAGATTGTACGCCAAGGGAAAGGTATATTAGAATAAAGCAAAAAGACTTCCTGCATTGAAACAGGAAGCCTTTTTCTATTTTAACTATCTAACAGAATCTGCAATTTAGAAGTTCCCCACATTTGCTTTATCCCACCAGACACGAGTACCGCCAATATCGCCGGTAAATTTTCCACTTGAGTTTTCCTGATTCAACAGATCAATACCTTTCTGTAATTCTGCATTATTTGTATTGATTTCAATTTCAGAATAAATCAGACGGCGAATTTGTTCATCCGTATCAATTGTTCCGTTACTGCTGTTAACACGAACCGGGAACAGTTTAGGATAACCTGTACGGCGATATTCAGCCCAAGCTTCTGTAGACAACGGGAAGTTTGCCAGCCATTTTTGCGTAATGATACGCTGCAGCTTTTCTTCATTGCTTGCACCATCATTCCATTTAACCGGCACTGTATTCATTGCTTTATAACTATTTTTAGAGTCAATCGGATCTACGAAGTCAATCTGCGTTGTAGTACCATTGATGTAATTCTCGATATCTTGTTCAGATATATCAACCGTTCCATTCACATAAGCCTTTTTGTATTTCAACTCATTATTAATAGAGATACGGATACCTTCTTCATACAGATCCTTGGCATTACCACCCATACTCCAACCACGCAAAGCACCTTCTGCACGCAGGAAATAAGCTTCTGCCACCTTCATTACCGGGAACGGAGTAGCATAAGAACAAACGACACTTGAGAAACCACCCCATTTATTCGGCTTCGAAGGTAATTCACAACCCGCACGTATGCCCAGATACTTAGTATCTACAGCTATTTTAGATCCGTCTTCGGCTACAATTTCCTGAGTATTCTTCGTTATATACAACGGTGTACGAGGGTCCTTATAACCTTCCATAATAGTTACCAAAGATGCATTGACGCCACAATCACCCCATTCGAACATACGGGTCAATTCATTACTTAAACCCTGATCAATCAGAATATCTTTATCGGCAGAGGTCAGAACGCCACCCTGATACGCTTCTTCCGCTTTCTGTTTTGCCAACGTCGGATTCGCTTTTACAATACGCATCGCAATACGCAGTTTGAACTGGTTAGCAACCTTTATCCATAAAGAGCGGTCACCTTTGCACCAATAATCAAACTGTTGCATGTCTGCTGCAGATGAAGTTCCATTTTTGAAACCTTCTATTGCTTCATCCAGCAAAGTGAACATACTATTATAAACACTTTCCTGTGTATCATAAGCAAAAGCCACATCATTGCCATCCAATACAGACTGATAGGCAATAGGTCCGTAGGCATCTGTCGTCATCAGCATACCGTAAACCTGGACAACACGCATAACGGCAGCATAATCTTTGATACCCTTTTCATCACAGGCATTGATCAGACGGCGGGTATTATTGAAGATATGCAGATAAAAATTCTCATACATACCGCCACAGAAACCGCGGTTCAATTTATAATCGGCATTCCCGTTACCTCCAAAGTTGTGAGGGGTCATGAAATAACCGCCAAACAGATCTACACTCAGGTTTGTCCAAAACTGGAACATATTTTGCTGCGGAGCATATACATAAGTAATCGGTTCTATGAACTGAGCCTCAAACGGCATGTTATCCGGATCGACTTCATATTTATTGGTATTCAGTTCCTCAAAATTATCAGTACAACCGACAATCATCGTGCCGCAGGCAATAGTCAGGCCCAAAGCGGCTGCATATTTGAATAATATATTTAATTTCATAGATAATCAAGATTAGAAGTTTAATTTCAGATTAAGACCAACACTACGGGAAGAAGGCAACGCAAACATATCAACCCCTTGCCAACCGTTTCCGGTACCGGCAGATACATCCGGATCCATCGGAGCATCTTTGTAGAAGAAGAACAGGTTACGGGCAATCAAAGACGCATTCAGATTCTTTCCGATACCGAAAAGGTTACGGAACGTATATCCGAAAGACAACTCACGCAAACGGACATTCGTTGCATCGTAAACATACAACTCATTAGCATACTGCGAATTGAAGTTTGTTGCACCTACTACGGAATAGAATTTCTGAGGATCAAAAGTTACTCCTTCAAACACAACACTACCATTATCGCGGGCAGCACCAGAGCGTTCGGAAACACCCCAACCATCCAACGTAGCTTCAGTCATTGACATTACTTTACCACCCACCTTTGCATCGATCAGGAATGACAAAGTGAAATCTTTATAGTGGAATGTATTGGTCCAACCCATATTTACTTTAGCATTCATATCACCGACATATTTCAGATCCTGAATACCGTCACCACCCAACTGGGGAGCACCGTTTTCAGAAACAACAGGTTTACCGTTGTCATCTCTCTTGATCTGACGAACATACAAGTCACCATAATGGCCGCCTTCCTTCAGGATCACTTTTGCTCCGCCATAATCAGCCAGAGTCAAACCGTCAGGTAGTTCATCTACTAATTCCTTAATCTCATTCTCGTTATAAGCAAAGTTGAAGTTTGTACTCCAGCTAAAATGATCGGTAAACTGATTATGCCAACCCAAGCCAATTTCAAAACCCTGGTTCTGCACATTACCGGCATTTACATAACGGTTTCTCAGACCTGTTTCCCAGGGAGCTGAGATTGAGAAGAACTGGTTCTTTGTATTTGTCTTATAATATGTAAGGTTCACATCCAAGCGATTCTGAAAGAATGTTCCGTCAAAACCAACTTCCAAAGAATTTGTCTTTTCAGGTTTCAATGTTTTGAACGGTGCATTTTCGGGAGGCGTCAAAGCACCCTGGTCACCCAACTCATAACGCAGATTCGTCATAAAAATAGGAACGTCATTACCTACCATTGAGTAAGAAGCACGCAACTTAAACATATTAACATTCTTGCCAAAGTCAATAAACTTATCCAGTAAAGCACTGGCACCTACTGACGGATAGAAGAAAGAAACACCATCCGTATATGCCAAAGCAGAAGACCAGTCATTACGAGCAGTTACATCCAGGAACAAACCTTCCTTATAACCGAACTGAGCAGTCGCGAATACAGAATTCAAACGTTTTTCTTTCAATGATTCAGTCGTAGTCATCCGGTAATAGTTAGCCGGAGAGAAGATATTCGGATAATAAGCACTACCGGTCGGTTTGCCATCTACAACCGAGAACTTGGAGTCACCCCAACCGATCAAATCAACACTGGAACCAGTTGTTTTCGTAAAACTGCTACCAGCCGTTACTGATAAGGTATAAGTATCTTCCCAACTTTTATTATAGCTTGCCAGAATATCCCCATACATCTGTTCACTAAAAATACGGGAATCCTTCATAGTACCCATCTGGTTACGTCCGCCTGTACTGGAAGCATATTCATTATATATCCATTTCTCATCACCACGTTCGTAACGCAAACGGCCGGTAACGGAAAGACCTTCCATAATATCATATTTAACACTACCTCCGAATTCATAACGGTTACGGTTTGAAGTCGGTTTCTGACGGTTCACCATCCAGTAAGGGTTGGAGAATTGTTCCTGGGCAACATTCGTCCAGTTCTGGACATTTGCGTTCAAAGAAGGTTTATACACCTCGTAATTATTTTTGTAATGATCCCAGTCTTCTCCTCTCGGGAACAAATAAGCACCGGTAACCGGATTACCCAGAAAACCGGCTGCTGCCTGGTTTTCAATATCCTGATTATTATAGCGGGCACTTACATCAATATGAACTTTCTTCCATAGGTGGAAACCGACTTTAGCCAACAGGTTATGACTCATATAGGTATTTTTCGGTGTTACACCGTGAGAAGCTACATTCGCATAAGAAAAATAAGAAGAGATGTGTTCATTACCACCACTCAAAGCAATTGAATTGTTGGTAGTGAAACCAGTCTGATAGAAATCTTTCGCATAATTTGGAGCAGTAGTCGACAATTTGTCCCCCCAACTGAATGTACCCTCATTGCTCATTCCGTAAGAATTCTGGAACTTAGGCAACGAAGCAACTGTTTCCACTGTTGTATTGCTCGATACATCGATCGACACTTTACCCGACGATGCCGATTTAGTAGTAATCATAATTGCACCGTTGGCAGCCACAGCACCATACAAAGCCGCCGCAGAAGCACCTTTCAGTAAAGTTATCTGAGCAATATCGTCCGGATTGATCGTAGACATGGCATCACCACCATCACGACCTCCACCATAATTACTGTTTACCTGTGAATCAGACACATTCATCATCAAAGGTACCCCGTCTACCACAATCAACGGTTGGTTGCTACCATTAATAGATTTGTTACCACGAAACAGGATCTTGGAAGCACCACCCGCACCGGTAGAGTTCGGAGTGATCTGCAAACCGGCACTCTTACCCTGTAAAGAGTTGATCATGTTTACGTTTTTAATTTCATTCAAGTCTTTGCCGCCAACAGTCTGGGCTGCATATGACAACGTTTTCGATTCGCGTTTGATACCCATGGCAGTTACAACAACTTCGCCCAATTGTTCAGAATCGGAAACCATAGAAACATTAACAACAGAACGTCCGTTAACCGGTTCTTCCACTGTTTTCATACTCAAATAAGAAAATACCAGAATTGCATTTTCACCAACTTCCAGAGAATACTTTCCATCGAAATCAGTTACGGTTCCAATAGTCGTACCCTTTTGTAGAACATTTACGCCAGCAAGAGGCTCATTCAGTTCTTTGTCCATCACAACACCGCTTACTTTTCCTTGTGCCCACAGCACATTTGTACATATCCCAATGCAGAATAGTACCAACATAACAAAGCTCTTCCTCATAAAGTCAGATTGTTTAGGTGAATTAATAATGAAAATTTCCATAACACTTTATCCTAAAGTTAAATAACAGGTTTAACATTTACATACATACAGCCAAAACAAGAACTAAGTCCTACCAGAACTCTGTCTATTTGCTACAAACAAATGTTAATGCTGATGCGAGTGTGCTGGGAAACGCGACATTATTGTGTTAATATAAACAAAAATAATAATCTTTATTCAAACAATTATTGCTTATTTCGGTTATAATTTAATAGATTTACAACCGGATAAACGCAATGCTATATAAGTTCTGGTAGAACTCCGTAATAAAATATTTATTTGAAACCTTCATATTCCTATTGTCTTCCAAAATGCCTACCTTTGTAATTATTACATTATTAATATAGCAATATGAACTGGACCCAATTATTATCAGGTAAACGTTTCGGAATGGAAGAATATCATGAACGTAAACATGAACGTACGGACTTCCAGCGGGATTATGACCGTTTGATCTTCTCCTCCCCCTTCCGCAGATTACAGAACAAGACGCAGGTATTTCCTTTGCCGGGCAGTATCTTTGTCCACAATCGTCTGACACATAGCCTGGAAGTATCCTGTGTAGGTCGTTCGTTAGGTAATAATGTAGCAAAGGGATTGATGCAAAAATATCCCGACGGAAGTATTAACTTTCCGGAAATAGGTTCCATTGTTTCCGCAGCCTGCCTGGCTCACGACATGGGCAACCCGCCATTCGGACATTCCGGAGAGAGAGCCATTTCCGCTTACTTCCTGGAAGGGAACGGCAGTTATCTGGAAGATAAAATTCGTTCCGCTGGTGGCCGTTGGGAAGACTTTCTTCATTTTGAAGGCAATGCCAATGCCATGCGCCTGCTTACCCATCAGTTTATCGGCCGGAGAAAAGGCGGATTTGCTTTAACTTACAGCACATTGGCCTCTATCGTCAAATATCCTTATGCATCGGTTCATTCAGGCAAAAAAGGGAAGTTCGGTTTTTTCCAGTCGGAAGAAGAAACCTATATGCGCATAGCTACCGAATTGGGAATAAACCACAATCCTGAAGACAAGAATAAATTTGTCCGTTACCCGCTGGTTTATCTGGTAGAAGCAGCCGACGATATCTGTTATCAGATCATGGATATAGAAGATGCCTGCAAACTACATATCCTTACGACAGAAGAAGCCATTCAACTATTGCTCAACTTTTTTGAAGGAGAACGACTGAACCATATCATCCGCGTCATGAAAATGGTGGACGATACAAACGAACAGATCGCCTATCTACGCTCCTGCATCATCGGACTACTGGTAGATGAATGTTCGCGTGTCTTCCTTGAAAATGAAGACGGAATACTTGACGGAACCTATAATACTCCTTTGATAGAGCAGATAGGAGAACAAGCCAAACAAGCCTATGCCACCTGTTCAAAAACGGCTTACAAAAAGATTTACCGCGCCAAAGAAGTACTCGACATAGAACTGGCCGGTTACCATATCTTCAGCCATCTGATCGACAGCCTGACAGAAGCTGTCATGAATCAGAGCCATGCATACAGTAAATTATTGTTACAGCGCATCCCGGAACAATATGACACGAATGCACCAACCACTTATGGCAAAATACAATGTGTACTTGATTATATCTCAGGAATGACGGATGTTTATGCACTCGACCTATACCGCAAGATCACAGGAATGAGCCTTCCGGCCGTTTAATACTCTTCCCTATATTTGCTTTCTTCTTTATCTTCCAGGATACTGAGATAGCTCTTATAGCGGGACTCGCTGATATAATGATCTTCAAGCGCTTGCAAAACAGCACACCCCGGTTCATGACGATGGCTACAGTTATTGAACCGGCAATCTTCGGAGAATTTGAATATCTCCGGAAAATAGTGGGAGATTTCAGCAGTCTCCATCTCTATCGTTCCAAAACCTTTGATTCCAGGGGTATCAATCAGGTAGCCTCCTTCCGGCAGCGGGATCATTTCAGAGAAAGTTGTCGTATGCATCCCTTTATTATGATATTCGGAGATATCGCCGGTCCGGAGATTAACACCGGGAACTAACTTATTGATAATCGTTGATTTCCCAACTCCCGAATGGCCGGACAAAAGAGTTATCTTATCTTTCAACTCAGCCTTTAGCGCATCGAGACCTTCTTCCGTTTTAGCACATAGGGTAGAACAAGGATAACCGATCGTTGTGTATAAATTAATCAAGGCGTCGAGATATTCCTTATCTTCCCCTTTATAACGGTCAATTTTATTGAAAACCAACTTCACCGGCACACTATAAGCCTCAGCCGTGGCCAGAAAACGATCGATAAAAACAGTTGTAGTAATCGGATAATTGACAGTTACGATCAGCATGGCCTGATCGAGATTGGCCGCAATGATATGCGACTGTTTAGATAAGTTGGAAGCCCGCCGGATAATATAGTTCTTACGGTCTTCTATCTTGGTAATAAACGCCGTACCTTCATTATTGATATCGATATCAACCCGGTCACCGACAGAGACAGGATTTGTGCTGCGTATCTCCTTTAAACGGAAATTTCCTTTTACCTTACTTTCCACATCACGCCCGTCATCGGTGCGTACGGTATACCAGCTACCTGTATTCTTTATTACCAGTCCCTTCATATTAATTAAAAATTAAAAATTGAAAATTGAGAATTGAACAAACTACCGGACGATACGCGTCAAAGTAATTTTCAATTCTCAATTCTCAATTTTCAATTATTTATACTGTCATTATTTCTTTTTCTTTAGCAGCGTAGAGGTCATCTACTTTCTTTATAAATTTATCGTGCACCTTCTGAACTTCCGCTTCCGCATCTTTTGCCACATCTTCAGGAGTTCCGTCGGCTTTCACACTTTTCTTTATTGCCTCGATCGCATCGCGACGCGCATTACGAACACTGATTTTTGCCGTTTCGGCTTCCTGTTTGGATTGTTTAGCCAACGTGCGACGGCGTTCTTCTGTCAGAGGAGGAATCCCCAGACGGATTATTTCACCGTTATTTTCAGGAGTGATACCTACTTCCGAGTTCATGATTGCCTTTTCAATCTCTTTGATAAGCGGCTTTTCCCACGGAGTAATGATAATCGTTTTTGCATCCGGTGTATTTACCGAAGCCACGTTAGTCAGAGGAACAAGACCTCCGTAATAAGGAACCTTCACTCCGTCAAGGATCTTCGGATTAGCCTTTCCGGCACGGATATGAGCCAACTGTTCGTCAAGATAATCGATTGCGAACGTCATTTTCTCTTCTGCTGACTTTACATACTGCTTGATATCTGCCATAACTGATTGATATTTTGTTTTCTGTTTTTTTCGATAAACAAAAGTAGTAAAGTTTTTGAACCTAGCAAACAAATTACTTTTTTAGCACTATAATTCAACTGAAAGCGTAGCATAAACTTGCGGCTCCGAAGAAATCGACAAAGCAATCCAGAAAGAAAATTTGTATCATATATTATGATACTAAGATATCATATATTATAAAAATAAAATATCATATATTATGATACAGTTATATTACAATATATGATATTCTCATTACCTCATAAGGGATGCTTTATCACTTAAGCTTCGGACAAAGTAACATCAGATAGAGAACGCCCACACTCAGCACAATCACCGCCCCCAACTGCGAAGCCATTGCATCCGACAGGAAGCCCATGAAAAGAGGAAAGACAGTTCCTCCGAACAGCCCCATAATCATCAGCCCGGATATCTCGTTCTTACGCTGGGGCATGGACTGGATTGCCTGCGAAAAGATGATCGAGAACACGTTCGAATTTCCGAATCCAATCAACCCTATACATATATATATGATCTCTTTGCCGTGGAACAAAGACAATCCGACCATTGCCAGCGCCATCATTGCAACGCTGATACCAAAGAATATCTTGGCCGACATGCGACTCAGGATAAAAGCACCCAGGAAACAACCGGCCGTACGGAAGATAAAATAAAGACTGGTGGCAAACGATGCATCATGTAATCCCATTCCCAAACGCTCCATCAGGATTTTCGGAGCTGTTGTATTCGTTCCGACATCAATGCCGACATGGCACATGATGCCGATAAAACACAACAGAATAAAAGGCTTACCCAGCAAGGCAAAGCATTCTCCGAATGTCGAAGGTTTCCCTTCCGGCTTCTCTTCGTCTATCTGCGTTGCTCCCAACAAAAGGATTGTAATAACTGCAACAACCATATAAACCGGGAAAAGTATCCGCCAGCCCAGGCCGAAAGAAGGAATCACAGCCGTTGCGCCCCACATCGCGATATAAGGAGCCAGGAAAGAAGCGATAGCCTTTACAAACTGTCCGAAAGTCAGACTACTGGCCAACTTATCCCCACTGATGATATTCGAGAGCAACGGATTCAAAGAAGTCTGCATCAAGGCATTACCGATACCCAGCAGAGAAAAGGAAATAAGCATCAGCATATAACCATCGCCAAAGATTGGGAGCAGCAAAGAGAAGAATGTAACGATCAGACTAAGTAATACAGTCTTCTTCCGTCCGATCCGGTTCATCAGCATTCCGGTTGGAACAGAGAAAATCAGAAACCAGAAGAATACAAGCGACGGAAAGATATTCGCCTCCGAATCTGTCAGATTCAAATCGGCCTTCACATAGTTGGAAGCAATCCCCACCAGATCCACAAATCCCATAGCGAAGAACGCCAGCATGACCGGGATCAACTTTATATATAAACCTTTTTCTTTCATGATCATTCTTTATTCGGATAAGGAGGCCATGCCCCTTCCTGTGTACAAACAAAAGCGGCCGTTTCGACAGCAAGCTGATGGGCTTCACGCAGGGATTTCCCTGTTAATATAGAATAGACAAACGCCCCGGAAAAAGAATCGCCTGCTCCTACCGTATCGACAACCTGTACTTTAGGAGTCGGGATAGTGGACTGCTCATCCGGCGAATAAATCGAACTGAAAGCGCTTCCGGCTGTCAGAATCACATATCTGAGGTTATATTTCCTCAACATCTTACGGCACACTTCCTCATCCGCACCTTCCAGATCACACATGCTGCGAAGCAATACCAGTTCCTCATCATTCACCTTAAAGACATTTGCTTTATGCAACAACGTTTCAATCAGCTCCTTGGAATAATACGATTGCCGGATATTGATATCGAAAAAGCGCAACGCATCTTCACGTGCATACGACAATAAAGTCAGGATCGTTTCTTTCGACGCCTGTGAACGCAAAGCCAATGTGCCATAACAAATGGCATCCGCCCTCTTTACCAGGTCGATAGATTCCTGGGTTAGAGGAATATGGTCCCAGGCAACGCCTTCAATGATTGTGTAGGTCGGAATACCATCCTTCAGTTCCACCATCACACTTCCGGTCGGATATTCTACTGTTCCCAAGCTATTGGAGATATGGTTCTTTTCCAATTCCTGAACGATTTCCGTTCCCGACAAATCATTTCCTACTGCACTGACGGCATATCCCTCAGCTCCCATTTGTGTGGCGTGATATACAAAGTTGATCGGGGCACCTCCGGCACGCTTTCCGGTTGGCAGGACATCCCAAAGAAGTTCGCCGATACCGACTACTACAGGTTTATTCTTTTCCATGATATTTCAATTTTTAAAGTGCTAATTTATAAATATTCAACGAATTTACCCGGCAGGAACCATCCTTACTGTAAAAGTTCAGACAGTTGTAAGGTTCGTTCGGGAAAACAAGATTGGTCATAGCCACCTTTCCGCCATCGAGGAAGACTTCGACAGAGCATTTATCTACAAAAATCCGAAGCGTATGTTCCTGTGCCGGAGATAACGGTCCCCAGGTCGCCAAAGCAAAATCGTCCACATAATTAATGGAGTTGGCGATACGGTTATCGTGCGCTTCCTTTTCATGCGGAACGCTATTCTTTCCAAAGTCCACGATACCGCTATGCACCCTGTCCATAACCAGCTTCTTCGCATTCAGGTCCAGATAAATATCCACATACTCACCTTTCCCGTTCACCAACTGAAAGCCTGCGATACTCGATTTACCGATTGCTATATTCATATTTATCTCGAATGCGCCATCATTTCCGGCAAACAGCGTATCTATGCTGACAGCTTTATTCGCCTCAACCGTAAAAGCAGGAATCTCGCGTGTCTCTTTCCGGAGCGATTCCAGTTCCCTGACCGGATTCACAGCCATATACACCTCTTTCCCTTCGGAATACATGATCAATTCACGAGGCAAAGCATTGGCACTACGATACTGCTGCGTAGGAATAATATTCGCATACTGCCAATTGCTCATCCAAGGCACGGCAATGACACGGTCGCCAGTATTGGAAAAGCAGACTGTCGCATAATGGTCTTTTCCCCAGTCCATCCATTTGACTACTTCCGGTTTCGTATCGCAAACAAACTTTGTTCCGTCGAAATCCCCGATAAAATACTGCGTAGCCGACCCTCCGAACAAACAACCCGGATTGATATTGACAATCAGCGCCCATTTCTTGATATTCAAATCCCCGTTTACCGGCAGTTGCACCATATCCGGGCATTCGAACTGACTCGGCTGCACACCGTACCCGTCACCGAAAGCACTCATATACGTCCAGTCTTTTAAATCCCCGGAAGAATAAAACCGCATTTCCCTATCGGCCGACACAATCATCACCCACTTCTTTTCCGGAGCATACCAAAACACTTTCGGGTCACGGAAATCTTTCAGACCGTCGAACGGGGTAAGGACAGGGTTCTTTTCGTATTTGGTAAACGTACGCCCGTTATCGCTACTGTGAGCCATACATTGTATCTGTCCGTTCTTATCGCTGGCGGAAGTATAGAAGGAGACGATCGAACCGGCACCATAACCGGCCGTATTATCCTTGTCCACAACGGAACTACCGGAAAAGATATGCCCCATCGTATCACGGGCCAGGGCTACCGGAAGATGTTCCCAATGAACCAGGTCACGGCTTACGGAATGCCCCCAATGCATATTTCCCCATACCGAACCGTAAGGATTATACTGAAAGTAAAGATGATATTCGCCATCCTTATAAACCAGTCCGTTCGCATCATTCATCCAGCCATACAACGGGGTATGGTGGTAAAGAGGACGGTATTTATCACGGTTGGTCGTATCGAACGTGTCGGAGAGTTTCATCTCTTTCCAGCACACGGCATCCTTCGGCGTTTTGCGGATACGGACAACCGCCTCTTCTGCTCCGGCAGGCAGTTCGAAAGGGACGAAATAATCCGTTTCCTTTTTAGCCAGACGGACATCCATATCCGTATCCGCCGGGTTTCCCGTCACAAGGCACACCTGCCCTTCACCGGTATGTTCTTCCACCGGCAACAAGAGGTATTTGGCCGGATTCGTTATATGGACAAGCGTTAGTGTATCGCCCTGCTGCTCCAAAGTAAATCCTTCTTTAGAGGCGGACTGGCAAGAGGCCAGGCTTACTGATACAGCACAGCCCATCAGGAAATTCTTACTGTTATTCAAAATCGTTGCTTTCATATGATAATAGATTAATTGTTAAAATGTAATGTTTGCACTAAATTCTACAGTGAAGGGACGGATATAGCTGCCGGCCATCCACTGCCCGTTATGCTTGGAGGCATCCTCCTTCTTATCCAGTTCGGCTCCCGAAATACTGCCGCGTGCTCCGGTCTGGTTCAGGATATTCACGACTGTCGCTCCCAGGCTAAGATACTTATTTACTTTGTAATTAACACCTCCGAATGTTTCCCAACGACCATTAAAATAATAGGCATTGTTGATATTGGCATACGTCTTGCTGAAATAACGGGCGCTCAACCAAACCCGGAAGTCTTTATAGGTATAACTCGGGTCAATCTCCAGCAGGACTTTCGGTATTTCCGTCACGATATTACCGGTAGCATTGATACCAGCGTGGCTGCCGTCCGAAAAATTCACGCCTGTTTCATATTTCTTATAGGTCGGATTCTGGTAAGTAAACAGGAAGTGCAGGTCGAAACCTCTGAACAACCTGGCAATCAGGTCGGTCGTCCACCCGATAGTTTTAATATCGTAGCTAAGCGGGGCTGCGTTGATATCTTTCGAGTTGTTCGGATTAATCAGGTTCAGGGTAGAGTTGTTGTTCGTCTTTCCGATATAAGAGAACAAAGACGTCAGGCTCAACCAGTTATTATTATAATAGATACCGGCACGTCCCAATGGAATGGATACTTTCTCCACATTCGGCAATTCGGACGGGGCAAAACTGGAAATGGCAGGATGCTGCGTATTATAAGTGAAATCGCCTGTAAAACCGAACTGCCCGGTCAGTTTGTAAGTCAGGGCAAACGTATAGACCTGATTGAACCAGTCATAATCGAAATCCTGCGGAGCGACGGTTCCGGTCTGTCCATTCTTATTATAAGCCGCACCCAAATGATAGTTAGGGAAACGTCCTAATACGCTGTCATTCCTCAGATAGACCGCTGCATTCTGGCCGTGCATCTTCTGATATTCGAAGCGGGCACCGTAGTAGACATTGATTTTGTCGTTGATATCCCAATCGTGGGTAAAATAAAGGGCCAGTTTATTTTCATACCCTTTGTAATATTCGGAAGCATTCTTGTTGAAGTCGTAGTAAACACCATCGGTATAACCTTCTTTCATCAGCCGGCTCGGATATTCTTCCACTGTATGGTCGTACATGGTGGTATTGGAGGCATAATCAATCTTATAATGCCACTGGTTCAACCCGATACGCCAGGTTCCGTTTTTATATTCGCGCGACAGTTCGGAAGTCAGGAAGGTTTCATCTATATTACCGCGATTCAGACAAGACATGCGGCTTTGTACATAGCCTTCATAAGGAGTCAGATTGCCTTCCAGGTCTTTCAGGGAATAGCCGTCTTCCGAAGTCTTCTTTTCCAGCGACATCGGCGTCTGATAGACATAAGAGCCGAGCGCATGGTCGTATTTGGCATTCACAATCCATTTCAGTCCGTTGTTCCATTTATAAGCATGATGCAGGCTAATCTGGTTGCCTTTATTCAGGGAGGCATCATAGAGGTTAGTCTTCTTCAATTCACCGGAACGCATATCCATATAAACCATCTCGCCCGTTGTCGGCAGGTAAGAGCTTGTGCCCAGTTTAAAACCGGGAATCTCCTTCACACTTCCGTCACCCACATACATAAAAGGGGCATTGGTCGCGGCATTCGAGGGCCAGCGGCTATTGCTGTAATGATAAATAACCGACAATTCACCGCGGTCCTGATTATAACGTTTGGTGATAGCAGCTTTATAAATCTGTGTACGGTCCTGATTGGAAGCAAAACGCAACTTGAAAGTTCCCGGGTCGAAATCCTGATAAATACTTCCGCTGTAAAACCAACCTTTCCCGGCATTACCGCTGATATTCAGGTCGATTTGCTGCTTACCGAAATGATTCGTATTATAATTCAGTTTACCCCGGAACTTTTCCGTCCCGAGTTGCGTATGAGAGTTTACCGCATATCCGACAGTACCGGTCGTGATAGCCGTTTCCGAAATCTTCAATAACCCGACATGCCCCAGGCTACCGTCACCGCGCCAATGGGTATTTACATTATGAGGATTGGAATTGTAGACGACAGGCAAACCATTTTCGAGGACATTGACATCCCCACCGGGCAGTCCGATGGATATCTCGCGGGGACCATTCGCACTGGAGGCATTCAGCATCACATTGCGGCTGTTCGTTTCATTTGATTTTTCCTTATTCACCTGAACGGTATCTTTTACCGCTTCCTGTGCATATGTTGCGGCAGACAAAGTACAACCGGCAACTAATAAAAGGAAAGACTTCTTCATGGTAATCATGGCAACTGTTTTCATATAGAATGTTTTAATGTTGTTCCTGCTAACAAGTTTTCGGAAGCAAATGTAGAGGCACTGAAAACAATCGGATATAACAAAACGAACCAATCCTGTCACATTCGTCACATACCCTGAAATTCATTCCAGAAGTATAATATCCGTCAGATAAATGTGACAAATGTGATAGGATATTAAATTCAAATCATACCTTTTCTGTATTCTGATACTCTTTCGGGGTTTGGTTATAAACGGCCTTAAAGCATTTGGCAAAATAGGCGGGAGACGAAAAACCTGTCTGGTAAGCAATCTCGTTGATATTGTATTGCTTTTGTTTCAGAAGAACGGCTGCCTTCTTTAAACGGTAGTTACGGAGAAAATCGACCGGGCTGGTTCCGGTCAGGTCTTTTATCTTACGGTGGAGATGGCCGCGCGACAAACCGAGCGTATCACTCAACTTCTCCACATTAAATTCAGAATCGGTATATATCTCTTCAATCTGTGTCAGGAACCGGCGAAGGAACAGGTCATCCATATTCTCCACCTTCTCCGGTTGCGCCATCAGCATATTACTGCTTTGCAGCTTTTTCAGCCATGCTTCGCGCAACCTTTTTTGTTCATCGAGGATACGGATCATACGGAGTTTTACAAAGTTCACATGGAAAGGCTTCTGGATATAACCGTCCGCCCCGCCCGATATGCCATACATACGCTGACGTTCATCCGACAAGGCCGTCAACAGGATAACGGGAATATGGCTGATGGCAATATCCGTTTTTATACTGCGGCAAAGTTCGAAGCCATTCATTTCCGGCATCATCACATCGGATAAGACAAGCGATATTTCATTTTCCTCCTGAAGAAGATTCAAAGCGACCTTTCCATTGGTAGCGGTAAATACGCGAAAGTTCTCCGATAATTCCTTTTCCAGGAATGCACGGACCTCATCATCGTCTTCAACAACCAAAACGGAATAAGGATATTTCTGTGCCAACAACGTTTTCTCTTCGGAATCATCCAGGTTCGAAGCATCATACGCCAAATGGGAAACAGGCAGTTCCGTGATATATTCGCCGTTCAGCTGCGTCTTATCTTTCCGAAGGCAAACGGAGAAAACGGTTCGCTGTCCGGGGACACTTTCCACTGTTACCTCCCCATTATGCATCTTCACATATTCATGGACCAGATGCAAACCGATACCTGTCCCCACCCGGCTGTTCTCCGAATAGAAACGGTTGAAGAGATAAGGCAGATTCTCCGGTTGGATACCCGAACCATTGTCTTCGACATGTATCGTCACCCATTCGTCCGACTCTTCCAGCGCTACCCCAATCTTTCCCCCTTCGGCCGTAAACTTAAATGCATTGGATAACAAATTCACCAACACCTTCTCAATCATATCCGCATCCATCCAGATACGGCAGTTCTTCATGTCCGAGGCAAAAGTATAGGTAATAGTACGCACCTTCGCCATACTATTGAAATATGACTTCACCTCACTGCTGAACGAAACGATTTCCGTCTCACGTATCTTCAGTTTCTCCTGCTTATTCTCCACCTTCCGGAAATCCAATAGTTGGTTGATGACGCGGAGTAAACGCCCCGCATTCTTATGAATCAACTCCAGGTCTGAAAGGTAGGGGGAATCGTGCAATAAGTTAAGCAACCTGTCCAACGGCCCCAATATCAGTGTTAACGGAGTACGTACTTCATGGGATATATTGGTAAAGAACTGGAGTTTGGAGGCTGTCACCTCTTCTATCTCCGCATTCAGGGATATCAGTTTACGGCGTTGTTCTTCCTCTTTCTTATTAATCTCACGCAGTTCGCGGTTTTTAAGCCGTATCTTACGGTTAATATAGAATACATAGACCGACAAAGAAATGAAACCAACCATCAAAAGCGTGATAACACTCAATGAATCCCGGAGAAAATTAAAACGGTTCAGCAATTCATCCATACGGCTCCGCTGTGTCTCAATACGCTGTTGATAATTGCTCAACCGTTCAGATTGAAGCAACAGGGTCTGGGCAGCCGACTTATCAACCAAACCGCTCAACAAGGGAATATATTTATCCACCTTCTCCCCTCTAAGCAACTGCATGGCGGTCCGTATCACCTGTTCTCCGCCCGTCGGATAAAGGAAAGAGACATTAATCCGTCCATCCGCCACCGCTTCCAGTCCGGCATTTGCCACGGCATCCATTCCTATAATATGTAATTCCTTACCGCGCACCGGGTCTATTGCCAGAAAATGTTCACGGGCGGCAATAGCCATCATATCGTTATGAGCATATACAAAGTCGATGGGTTGTGAAAAGTCTATCTCTTTCAGGCGTTTGGCTGCGACATCATACCGCCAGTCGCCTTCCACGGGGCGAAAGGTTAAATCCGTCCGTTGCAGCAAGGCATCCCGAAAACCGTTGTGACGTTCCTGAGCGGGAGAAGAGCCCATCATTCCCCAAATTTCAAGAATAGTGGCATGAGGGGGTAAATGTTTAGCGGCATATGTTCCGGCGGCAAAACCCAGATCATAATTATTCGCTCCGACAAAGGTGGTATATTGGTTCGTGTTTACTTTGCGGTCGGTGATAATCGTTGGGATGCCTGCACGGAATGCTTCTTCGGCCACATCTGTTATCGGTGCTGATTCGAAAGGTGAAATAATCAGGACATCGACCTTTTGTGCAATCAGTTCGCGTATTTGTTCGATTTGTCGGTCATTATCATTATCGGCATCCTTAATAACGACTTTAATACTATCATAATTAGATGCCTCAATTCCCACCTCCCGAATCATTTGCTGCCGCCAGGCATCATCCAGCATACATTGGGAAATTCCTATCACATATTTCTTTTCCCTATCGGCACGGTCGCAACCGGCAAGCAACAGGCACAAAAGGATTAATATGGATAGGAAGTGTTTCACATTTTCTAATTATGCACCAACGTCCCAATATTCTCGCCGCTCATCACCTTCTTCAGATTCCCGTTGGTATCCATATCAAAGACAATGATAGGCAGATTGTTTTCTTTACACATGGTGGTCGCTGTCAGGTCCATCACTTTCAGGCCACGAGTGTATATTTCATCATAAGTAATATCTGAGAACTTAGTCGCAGTCGGGTCTTTTTCCGGATCGGCCGTGTAGATACCATCCACACGTGTACCTTTCAGCATCACATCGGCTTCAATCTCGATACCTCTTAAAGAAGAACCTGTATCGGTTGTAAAGAACGGATTGCCTGTTCCACCGGACATAATCACCACATTACCCTGTTCCAGCAATTCGATGGCACGCCATTTATTATAAAACTCACCGATCGGCTCCATCCGGATAGCAGTCAACACCTTTGCCTTTACTCCCTGTGCAACCAGCGCAGAACTCAAGGCCAAACTATTGATTACCGTTGCCAGCATCCCCATCTGATCACCTTTCACCCGGTCGAACCCTTTAGACGCACCACTCAAACCACGGAAGATATTACCTCCGCCTATGACAATGCCGATTTGGACCCCCATCTCTGCAATCTCCTTGATCTGTGCTGCATACTCATTCAAACGAACTTCGTCGATACCATATTGTTTACCTCCCATCAGCGACTCACCGCTTAACTTCAGTAGAATTCTCTTGTATTGTGCCATCTTTCTGTTTTTTGATTTTTAATTGTTCTTCTGCAAAAATACAGTATTTCGATTAGCAAACAATATCGGAAGTCAATTAATCCGGTATTATTTAATAAAACTGTATAGCCTATGTAGCAACTCTGTAATGCCGTCCCCCTACTTTTGCTATCGAAATGAAACACACTTTATTCCTTATTTTGAAAAACACTAAGAAAACAACCAAACCTTCTTCCTAACTTTAGCATTCCCCTCCCCTTTCAGCGGAAAGAGACAGGGGAATGTTACTTTACAATTTCATATATCTTTTTCACTTTTAAAGCCTGAACAATACAGCCTGACGCACTGTTTCATAAACAAAGAGACATTAAACAAAAAGAATCATTTAAAAATTAAGCAGTTATGAAAAATGTATTGATTGGTATTGCTGCCGGTATCGCTATCGGCTATGTGCTTCGCAAAATGGAAGACGACGGTAAATTCAAATGTATCCACGACGACATGAGCGAACTGGCTGACAGAACAAAAAAGAAAATCAAAGATGTAGTCGACAAAGGTGTTAACGAAGCCGAATATATCGGTGACCGTGTCGAACATATCACCGACAAAGTCAAGAAAGGGGCAACAAATTAATAGCCATTCAAGGATTATCGCTACAATATGTCACCAATTCTGTCAAACATAGCTTAAACAAGTGACAAAAAGACAGAATTAGGCATTAAATCCAACTGGCACAAAGTTTGCTTATTGATAGCTGAACGAAGGGTTCGGAAAGAGCCCGGAGTTCAGTAAATTATTGAATGTGTAACTTAAAAATAGGAGATTTAATTATGATGCCGATCAGAAAAAATCAAAATTGGTTACCGAGTATCTTCAATGATTTCTTCGATAACGACTGGATGGAAAAAGCTAATTCAACAGCACCTGCTATCAATGTAATTGAAAGCGAAAAAGATTATAAGATTGAATTGGCTGCCCCGGGAATGACTAAGGAAGATTTCAATGTCCGTATCGACGATGACAACTGCCTGGTTGTTTCAATGGAAAAGAAAAACGAGAATAAAGACGAAAAGCATAACGGACGTTATCTACGTCGCGAATTCTCATATTCTAAATTCCAGCAGACAATGATATTGCCGGATGATGTTGACAAAGAAAAGATCAGTGCTAAAGTAGAACATGGCGTATTGACCGTAGATGTTCCTAAAAAAGCGCTTGTAGAAACGGCCAAATTACAGAGAAACATTGAGATTAAATAAGTAACCTCATCATTAAATAATGAATATCCCCCGACGGAATTTCCATCGGGGGATATTTTTTATCCGGCTTCTCTCTTCGCAGGGATACTGACAGATGAACTTTATTTTATTACTTTAGTATTAATGCCACCACTTGTTCGCCCGTCGCAGGTTAATTGGCAGGTAGTAGAGACATTGCATACAATGTCTCTACCCGACCGCATGGTGGTAATTTTAGAATTATCTATTATTTTACGATTGCTTTTACAGCAGCTTCGCCTTCAACAGCCACAGTCACATAACCTGCCGGAGCAGCGATAGTAGCTTCACTGGAAGTGATTACTGTATTAGCAATAGTCTGTCCAAGAACGTTGCTGATAACAACTTTCTTACCTTCAGCGCCTTTAACGATTACGGCTCCGTTAGTTGCAACTACTGATACTGTTGATGTAGCAATCGTTTCGTTATCTGTTGCCATATCATCTTCTGAACCTATCTCGATATTGAATACCAATGCATTATCACCACCGGTTCTTGCATTTTCAAATGTAGATGATTTTGAATCCGACAGAACCAAACAACCGTTCTGACTCTTCAACCAAGCACCATTGATAGGAGCAACATCCAAATCGCTTGCTTCCTTGTCTGATTCAATCAGGAATGCAACATCCAAGTTTTCTACTGTTGCAGCAGCTGCCTTATCCGGATTGATGTAACGGAATGACCAAGTATAATTCTTGTGAGCATCTTTCTTCAATTCAGATTTCAAATCAATGATATAGTCAGCGTCAATTTTAGCAGCTTTGTAAGCAGCCTTAATTTTTGCCGTATCCAAATCAGCATTAGCCAGTTCTTCGAAACCATTTGTCAAAACATACAAGCTATCACCAATATGCATAGCATCCACAAAACCGACACGAGTATAGTCACCAAACTGATACAACTTATCTGCATCTTTAGCCTTCAGAGAATCTGCGAAACTTACCAGATATTTAGCTCTTGTAAAGCCAGGTTTTGCAGGAATAGCGTGAGGACAAGTCCATTCTGTAATACCGTTCAGGTGTTCGTGATCCAGTTCACAAGGTTTAGCCGGTTCTGCAATTTTTTCACTCTGACTCACATAGATGAAATACTGCGGTTTGATCTTTCCATTAGGAGCATTATCAATTGTCGCTGTATCAACCACAAATGACAAACCTGCTTTCGGATTAACTTTATCTTCTCTTTCGATACCCAAATAGCAAACTCCTTCATTTTTGAATTTCTCATTGTTTTCATCCATCAGATATTCACCACGATAATATTCTTTGAACTTCAGAAGCTTAGCTGCATCTTCCTGGCCTTCTACAGCACCATCTAATGCAGTATTGAAACGACGATACAGAGGAGCGTTATTTTCTACAATTGCAAATGCAGAAGTTCTTGTTTCTTCCAGCACATTATCTTTCAAGATTACGCTCAGATCTTCATCAGCCGAACCAATCTTCGTTGAATCAGTTGCTGCGACATTGATGAATGCATAGTAAGGACGAGCTGCTTCTACAGATTCAGCTTTATAGAAATTATTTTCTTTCAGATAGAACTTCTTAGCTTTAGCTTCATCAGAAGTCATTTTGTATCTGCCCTCGCTATCTAATGTAATATAAAGATTACCTTTAGAAGTCTTCACATACGGAGTGTACATAACACGTTTCAACTGTTTCAAACCTGAAATTTTAGCTTTCAATGCATTATCCACAGTAATACCATAAGGAACTTCAGCTGTTTCTTTATTCATAAAGAATGACAATTCAGCATCTTTCACATACAGGATAGAATCCCCGTTCATACCGATGAATTTATCATCAGCATATGAATGCAGATAATTGAACTTGTAAGACATTACATCCAACACCTTGTTATCCAAGTTCAAATAACCTAATTTTTCATTACCTAATGCAGCAGCTGTTACAGGCTTGATATCCAGGGAGTCAATATTATGCAGACCACCTGCAACAAATTTGTAAGCACCACCTTCTTCCTGACGTAACTGAATGCTTTGTTTTACACCGGCAAATTCACGGTTAATAAGTGTTACAGTTGACAGCTCGGCAATTTCCGAAGTTTCTTCATGATCTTTTAAGATAACCCACTGGTAAGCCGGCATGTTCATCACTTCCTGCTCAGAAGCTTTTACAGTAACCCATTTCGGAGCATTAGCCCAAGCATTTACTCCATTATCTTTCTTCGTATTATAAATAGGAACAGCCAAATACTGGTCTTTATCATTCTTGATTACATAAACACCGTTATTTTCTGATGTACGGTTTGTTGTACCTTCACCCAAGAAGAAACGAACGTTTGCAGGAGATGTACCCAAAGTTATCTCATTAGAAGCTGTTAATTTATTCAAGATAACAGTTTTATCAGACTGTGACTGATCCCAAAGAGTAGCCTTGCCGTTTACAGTTGTTGCTGTAGCACCTGTTGAACCATTTTTCTTGTTATAACCTAATACTTCAATAGCAATACTATCTTGTGTCGGATAATAA
Organism: Parabacteroides sp. AF17-3; assembly: GCF_003635445.1. NCBI lineage: Bacteria > Pseudomonadati > Bacteroidota > Bacteroidia > Bacteroidales > Tannerellaceae > Parabacteroides > Parabacteroides sp. AF17-3. The sequence goes on from NZ_QTMM01000002.1 coordinate 89,207, forward strand.
GTAAATTTAAATTTGGAAGATGCGGCCAGACGACCAGGTTGAACATTCTTTATATATTTATTACCCTGCCATGTATCAGTGATCATCTTATCTGTTCCAAACTTAACAAAATCCTGATTGTTTACAGACAAACCATCGATATAAAAAGTATCTGCCAACAGATAAGTATCTTTATAAGGATCTGCATCATTGGCATCATCAATAACCTGTAACAAAAGTCCCCCCTCAGATACATTAAAATTACCATTCTCTACATACATCTTGAAATTATCTTCATCTGTAGCAGCAGCCTGAATATCCCATGCTCGGAAAGTATTATCTGTAAATTGATTACCTAATGTGCTATTTACTCCTTTTTTCAGTTCCGGAGTTGATCCTAACTTGAAAGAATCTCCTTCCGGATCGGTAGCTAATTTGGTATTCAAGTCTTTTGCACTCAGAGTTACAGCACCTGCAGTAATAGGAGCCAGTCTCAAATGACGACCTTCCCATTTATCTCTGCTGGCATGAGCTTTTACCAAATAAACATCTTCTGAACTAGTATAACCATTACCAGTTGCATTAGGAGTAGCAGTTGCGCCTGTTACCAAAGTAACAACAGAGTCTTTTGCAAAATAAGAAATTAAACCGCTTGTTCCGAACGGAGAAGACTGAGTTTCTGTTGAACTTTTCCATTTCCAGGAAGAAGCTGCTCCGTTCATTTTCACAAAACCATCTGCTGCTGCATAAGTTTTAGTTGCATCATACAAAGGAGCATCGCCAGGATTAACCATCAAAGGTATACCTGTTCCTTTATTTACAAATGTAAAATCAGGACCAGTAGCATTGTTGCTATAAGAATACTGAATAGACCACAGTGTTGAGTTTACATCTGTTACAGCAGTAACATCTTTCAGTTTCAGTGTGTAACCATTACCATCCGGTACCATAACAAGTACTTTGCCTGCAGTAGCGTCACCTAATTGATAAAACTTGTTAGTTTCAATCTTCGTTACATCCCTTGTACCTTGGCTGATTGTTGCAGCCTGAGTAGAAGAGAACAAAGTCGAAGCCATACAAGCAATCGCCAAAGTAGAAAACTTTTTGTTCATAATCTAAATTTTAATATTAATAATAATGTTAATGAAATAGTTCTTATCCAACCTTTTACGTCCTTAGTCAAAGTATAATGACTAGAAAAAACGATCCTTTAATCTAGCCAGTATTTATAGACTATTTGATATTCGTAATCGAAAGCATTAATTTTGTACATACTTTATTATTCTCTTGATAAGAAAGGAGATAGTTATGCAAAATTTATTTGGAAAAGAGTTGTGGTTTCAAAAGTTATAATTAATTTTGTTGACGTATTTAAAGGATCGTTTTTTTTAGCCACTACTTATTTTATATATAATTCTTATATTTCAACAGCTGAACCATATGTATATTATATTTCTTCCATAAAGAAAGTATATTATATTAATGTACACATGTACATTAATATATAGTTTTCACCGATTCAGTGTCAAAACAAAGAAAAAGTTAATATAATACTATATATCAATATATTACAAGTGACGCTGAAATATTATTCGACATCACCTATTTTTACATAGCAAAAATAAAGCTACTCTCTAATCTATCTCCTTTATACCGGCCTACAACAGTTAACCCATTATACTATAAGAACTAAGCCCTATTGTAGTAGACTTTAACCATCTTCTTTACTAGTATTAAATATGTAAGCATATAAGTACATAAATGTAAGATCATATCTACATATATGTAAGGCTTACCTTTCTTTTTAGAAAAGCATATATTTCATATTTAGAATAAGTATGAAAAGGGCTTAATTGTACTATACTATATCCTTAAATATAATAGTGTGGCGACTTAAGCATCAATGGAGCAATAAGTGACGCTATAAAACAACAATGGTGACGCTGAATAACACCTCAGCATCACCATCATAATTCACTCTTTTATACTGAATAAGCATCCGTAATATAGCCAGTGACGCCACATTTCCGGAAACTTTATTTGTAACTACTCTTTGGGTATGAACATACTGATCCCTATCGGATAATGATCGGAAAGATAATCGTTGTCCGGACCGTTATAAATCTGCGCATCTACACAATCAGGACGCAGGCTGTCGGTTACAAATATGAAATCGATTCGCTCCTGCTGGCGGCGTAAAGCCTCTCCTTTCGGTGAACTGGTCAATATACGGGTAGGGTAAGAATAACGTTGGTTATCAGGAGTGAACATATAACAAATGTCATGCAATGAAGCTGCCATAAAAGTAGAAATCACAGCATAATTCTCCAGATGTTCATCCGTCCAGGAGGCATCGAAAGGGGAATGGGCATTCATGTCACCCATCAATAGGCAATTGGTTAACTGATTTTTATTGATGTAATCGATAATATTATCGGCCTCCTTTTTGCGTTTTAACCGATCATGAGGATTCAGATGCGTCACTAGGAAATCCATATTCAGAACTTTGCAATGTAACAGACCATGACCGTAACCGTCAATCTTTCTGTCGACAACCTTGATAGGCGTTTTCGAAGTGAGCCCGACCGGATAACCGTTTTCCTTTACAATAGCGGCATAAGGGTGACCATAAGAAGCTGCCAGTTCTTTCAGTTTCGCCTCGGTGAAGCCGCAAAGTTCGTTCAAAGCCAGTACATCGGGAGATTGTTCTTTTACCCAGGCGGTAAAACGGGAGATACGATCCTTATCCGAACCGTTGCTGAAACCATCCATGATATTGTAAGAAATGATCTTTATCTTTTGACGGTCGGTGCGCCAGTCACGTTCATAGGAACTTGAAGTCTGAGCATTCAGACCGGAAATAAAGAATAATGCAAAAAGAAAGAGAATACATTTGTTATTAGATAACTGCTTCATTGTTATTTCTGATATTAGATTAATACTATGTTATTTAGAGAAGTGCCCCCAAAGCGCTATTTTTAAGTGTTTACCACCGACACTTCCTTGAATGCATAGCGCCTCACTTCTCCGTTATCTGTTTTCAGAATCAGGTGTCCTGTGGGTTCTATTCCCAGGATACAAGCCTGGAAGACGCCTTGTTCATCCCGGTAAGGATGAAAGCCGTTACCGCGATACAGGGCTGCCATATAAGCACTCCGAATCTCTTCCTCCTTTTCCTGGAGCAGACCGAGATAGCGGTCGTAAAGACGTTTCAGGAAACTGTTCAGGATTTCCTCCCGGTCATATTCCCGACCCGTTATCTGTACCAGTGAAACAGGGTTCAAAGCATCACTCAGAAACTCCCGCTGGTTTATATTAATACCGATGCCTATCACGGAACAATACAGGGAATGCCCCGTCAAGTCGTTCTCAATCAGCATGCCGCATATCTTCTTGTCGCGCCAGTAAATGTCGTTCGGCCACTTCACCGTTATACCGTCCACATAAGCATCAAGCGTTTCCTTTACACTCAGTGCAGCTATCTGGGAGATTAAGAACTGGCGGTTAGCCGGAAGAAAATCCGGATACAGGATAATGCTAAACATCAGATTCTTTCCCGGTTCCGACTCCCAGGTGTTACCGACCTGGCCTCGTCCGGCTGTCTGATATTCTGTAACAACGATACTCCCTTCCGGTAAGGGTTCTTTCCCTACCAGTCCGCGGAGATAATTATTTGTAGAGGTTGTTTCTTCGAGCCGGATAATACGCGGCTGTTCATTTTCTTCATTCATCGTATGCTTCTCTTATTTTCTTCGGTAGTTTGGCTATTACCTCACGATAGGAATGACGAATCCAGTGGCGGATATCGTCGTCGGACATGTCGCGTTCCAGATAAACTCCGTTCCAGTATTTCTTATTGAAATGATAAGCTCCTTCGACTGCTGCATAACGATCGCGCAACTCTTCCGTATAATCCGGATTACATTTCAGAGCCAAATACGGTTCCTCTCCGTCCAAAGGCAAAAGAGCAAACATCTTGTTCTCCACTTTAAAGACGAGTGAGACATCATCGAAAGGAAAACATTCGGTAACGTTTTTCAACGACAAACAATATTCACGGGCTTCTTCTATATTCATACGTTTTCTCAGTTTTCTATTTTATCGGGACGGAGCGTAGAAAGCATCGTCTATATGCTCGATCCGGAAACCATCCTTCTCTTTTACCAGGGTGATGATGTCGAAACGGACCGGCAAATCCAGGTTAAAATAACGGACATAGGCATCTGCCGCCGCTACAATACGCCTGATCTTTTTATTATCGACAGCTTCTTCGGGCGAAAGGAGATAATCTTCCGAGCGGGTTTTCACCTCTACGACAACCAGATCCTTCTCCTTGACGGCAACAATATCCAGTTCGTAATGATGCCATCTCCAGTTGGTATGCAAAATCGTGTAGCCCTGACGGATCAGATAATCGCGTGCCCTTGCTTCACCATCCCTGCCTAAATCGTTTTGTTCAGCCATCTTATTAATTTGCACAAATATACTGTTTTTCTTTTTTATTTGGGCTTTCACTTGTACATTTGCACAATATGGCATTAAAACGGAAATATTCACCACCCCAACCCAATCGCCCAAGGGTGCATAAGGTTACTTTTATGCTCAACGATGAAGAGCAGAAGGCTGTCGACCGCTATCTTGCCAGATATAATATCGAAAACAAATCCCGTTGGTACCGGGAAACAATCCTTTCACATATACTCAAGACACTGGAGGAGGATTATCCTACCCTCTTCAAGGAAACAGAAATGAGAAGATGAATCCATTTAACGACGAATATTTTATGAAACAGGCGTTGGTGGAAGCGCGTGCTGCCGCCGACGAAGGAGAAGTGCCCGTAGGGGCCGTTGTTGTATGTAACAATCAGATTATTGCCCGTGCCCATAACCAGACGGAGCGGCTGAACGACCCGACCGCTCATGCGGAGATGCTAGCCATAACGGCAGCCGTAGGCGTACTGGGTGCCAAGTACCTGACTAATTGCAGTCTTTATGTAACGGTAGAACCCTGTATCATGTGTGCCGGCGCCATCGGATGGTCCCAACTCAGCACCATCGTATATGGGGCAAGCGACGAGAAAAGAGGCTTTCAGCAATATGCGCCGAAGGCTTTCCATCCCAAAGCGATAGTAAAAAAGGGAGTAATGGAGAAAGAGTGTGCGGAAGAGATGCAGAAATTCTTTAAGTCACGCAGATAACGGGCAGTTATTCATCCTCTTCGTAATAATACGAATAATCAATGCCTTTCATAAATAGTTCACGATCATTAATCTTATCAGTCAAGGCGTTCTTCAGCAGATTCTTTAGCTTTACACTGTTTGTAGAACTTTGTACCATTGCGTTCAGATAATCCTTTTTATTGATCTGACTCCAGTCAACACACTTCTTCAATCGTTTTTTAAAGATCAAATCCAGCCAGATCCGAGTACTTCGGCCGTTACCTTCCATGAATGGATGGGCAATATTCATCTCAACATATTTATCGACAATTTCTTCAAACGTATTTTCGGGCATTTCTTCAATTTGCCTTAATGTATTCCCTAAGAAATGCGATACAGCGAACTGAAAACCGCCTTTCGAAATGTTCTTTTGTCTGATTTGCCCGGCAAAATCATATAACCCGCCAAAGAGATACGCATGAATTTGCTGTAAACTTTTCGTTGTTCCGATTTCTGCTTCGCTAATAAGATTGCTTTCAAAGAATGCATACGCTTTTTTCTTACTCTGTCCGTCAATACTGTTGTCGCTATAAGTAAACCAATCGAGAAACTTTGCAGCTTTGTTATTGGGAAAATGTTTCGCTAAAGCAATAATACCGTCGTAATCAAGTACGTTTGAAAGTCGCATTTTGCCATCAGGTGACTTCAACTTCAACTGGGTAGTGTCACTACCCAGTTCATTACCTTCTTTCTTTAACTTGGCCTTAAGGTATTTCCAATAATTTCGTGTTTTAGTGTAGTCATCTTGACTCGTAAGAACTGCAACAATATCCAATACGGAAAACCACCATTTGTTGTTTTCTTCGTCCCAGATTGCACGGACCTCACGATCGTCAAAAAAACGGATTGATATTTTCGTGTTATTGATCAATAACTTCTTATTTTACTTCTTCGAAATCGACATATTCGCCTTCGTCCTTAGTAAAGATCTTCTTGCGATTGGCGGCCGCATAATCTTCCTCAGCGGTATTATGCGACTGACGTTGTCCACCGGAGTAACTACTTGTCTGACGACGCTGTTCCCCTTTCTTTGCATTGCTGCTTCCGCTACCAAACAACATATTCTTAAATGTACGCAGGATAGAGAAACCCATCAGGAAGACTAACAGGATGAAGAAGAAAAACATTACAAACAAAAACTTAAACATAATATTATTCGTTACTTAGTTGGTTTATAAGAGAAACACATAGACCAGACCTCTTGTTTACTGCCTTTTGTTAAAAATAGACAAGAGGATATAGAGAAGAATTGTTCCCGCTATACCAAGCATACCGAAAAAGGCAACGAACAGGACTGCGCAACCCACTAATATATAGCGTCTTTCATTACCTTTCCATGCAACCGTCTTGATCTTTAACGAGAACATAGGGATCTCAGACACAAGCAATAAGGAGGTAGCCAACGCCACCACCAGCGTAACCACTATAAATAAGACATTATTCGCCTGGCTCAAAGGGGACAATGAATATCCGACCGAAGCCCAGAATAACGCATGTGCCGGAACCGGCATACCGATAAATGAAGTTGTCTGCCGCTCATCAATATTGAATTTGGCAAGACGCAAACCGGAGAAAGCAGGAATCACAAAAGCCAGATAAGGAATATAACGTCCTATCTCGCCTAAAGGAAGGCTTGCCTGTCCCAGCATCGAGAATACGATCATACCGGGTGCCACTCCGAAACTCACCATATCCGACAATGAGTCCAACTCTTTTCCCATCGGAGAATAAGCCTTCAGCAAACGGGCGGCAAAGCCGTCGAGAAAATCGAACACGGCAGCAATGATGATCCATATGGCAGCCCACAAATAATTATCCTGCAAAGCCATCACAGTGGCGATGCATCCTGATACAAGACTCAGACAAGTGATTGTATTGGGGATATGCTTTCTTATATTCATTCTTTCGTATATTTTCCGGATTCTATTCGCACGGGCATTTGCTTAACCGTGCAATCGGTGTCTGGTTACCGGTTACCTTCTGATCCATCTCAATCAAGACTTCGGTTCCCACCGGCAAATAAACATCTACACGCGACCCGAATTTGATAAAACCCATCTGTTCATCCACGTGACATTTTTCTCCGACCTTGGCATACGTAACAATACGCCGGGCAAGTGCTCCCGCAATCTGGCGTGCCAGTACATCCACCCCGTTCCTGGTCGTGATAACAACGGCCGAACGTTCGTTCTCGGTACTGCTCTTCGGCAAATAGGCCGCCATGAACCGTCCGTTATTATGAGAGACATGTTTCACGGTGCCGTTTACCGGAAACCAGTTGGCATGTACGTTAAACACGGACATAAAGATAGATATCTGCAAACATTTCCGGTGAAGGATCTCGTTTTCCATCACTTCCTCGATTGCTACGATCGTACCGTCGGCAGGTGCAATCACCAGACCTTCAGAGTCGTAAGGAAAACGACGAAACGGACTGCGGAAGAAATTCAGGATCAGCAGGAAAAGAATAGTCGAAACTGTCGCAACGGAATAGAACAGCACTCCCTTACCCACGGTATGGTATAATGCGACATTTACGACAAATAAAACCGTAAATAACGTAAGTAGCAGGCCTGTTCCTTCTTTATGTACTTTCATCCTTCTTCTTAAACTGCGTTTTTATTACAATTTGCAAAAGTATTCATTTTTACGGAATAACAAAACAAATAAGATGACAAATCGGTTGACATATCCCCTGATCCCATGCCTGACACAGGATCGCAGAGACACCGACCGCATCCTCTATTTAGATTTGCCGGTTCTTCGACAACCCCGTGTCAAGCACGGGGACAGGCTACAGCCTCTATTTCTCCCAGTTCCACATACCACAGGTAACCCTCTACCTTTTCATATCCCATCTGCCGGATCAGTTTCATATAATTCTTCACCTGGCTATGATATCTCTTATCCTGAATTTCACCGAATTTATAGTCGATCACCACGACTTTATCTTCCGATATCATAACCCGGTCAGGACGTTTGGACAGTCCTTTTCCGAAAAGGATATCGACTTCATTCAGCACACGGGCCGTCCCGTCATACCAAGGATGCACTTCCGGCATTTCCAGCAATTCTTCCAGCCGGACAATCAGCGACTCTGCTTCATCCTTATTGATGACACCGGCCAAACGATAGCTTTCGACGGCTGCGGAGATATCTTTTTGTGTCCGTATCTGGCTGAGCACCTCGTGCATCAGGGCACCGTGCTTACGGCGGGCATTATCAAAGAAAAAGCCTTTGCCATGCAGACGAAGCTGTAAACGGTCGTCGGGGGAAATAGAGTTGATACGAGCCATCGCGATCTCCTCGGGACTGTGTCCATCCTGCTTTGCTGCTGCGGGATGCCACCAACTACCCAGTTCAAAGATCCCTTCTTTCGTATCAAAAGAAGAAGGTAATGAAACAAGCGTGTCTCCTTCCCGGGTATCCTTCACCTCCAGATACAAGCCTGCCCATAAAGCATCGGCCATGGAAGATATCTTTTCGACTTCGCCGGTCTCTTCCTTTATCTTTTTCGGACGGGGAGCAAAAACGATCAGTTCGTCTTTGGAGCGGGTGAAAGCGACATATAATGTATTCAGATTATCAATGAAAGCATGCAACCGCTCACGGAAATAGTCTTCCGCAAAAATGGTATTTCCCAGCGACTGGCTGTAGCGGACAGGAACCAGATGCAGCCGGTTGAACGGTTTGGTTTCCGGTTTGCACCACAGGATAACCGGTTTGCTGGGCTTATGGTCTATCTCCCAGTCGCCGAACGGGATAATGACGACCTTGAATCCGAGTCCTTTCGACTTATGGACGGTAAGGATACGGATAGCATTCTGCGCATCCGGGGTAGCGATTGTTTTACGGTATCCCGTCTCATCCCACCATTTCAGGAAGCGAGTCAGATCGGCACTTTCTTTTTGGGTATACTCCGATACCATATCGAGAAACGCCTGAACGAAGACCTGTTCGTTATTCTGAAATTCTCCGGAGAAAAGACGGAAAAGTCCTTCTGATATTTCATACAGTGACTGGCGGGAAAGAGTCTGCAACTCCGATGCAATCTCCGGCGGAAAAGCCAGGCCGGAAACGGTTACGGAATATGCCTCCGAGAGATTCTCGTCCTTCGTCGCTCCCTGTAAAATCCGGTAAGAGTACAAGGCTGTCTGTTCATTGATTTTATCTTCCGGATTTCTCAGATACCGCAACAGGGCAACCATAAAACGAACAGCCGGCGATCCGCTGACAAACAGGGCGTCGTCGGAGATTATGTCGTAATGATAACGATCGGAAGGGTTTGCCTCCTTATAGGAAAGCAGCTTTTCAGCCACCATCGCCCCTTCCATATTGGTACGGACCAAAATGGCGATATCCTTCAGGGCATAACCGTTATCCTGTAATTGTTCCACCACACCGGGCAGACGGTCCAGGGCTTCTTCTTTCCAGTCTTTCTCTTCATCACCGGCAAGAAATTCTATTTTGACATGGCCGTCTTTCTGTTTGAACGGCGGCGGAACCTGTTGATAACTTTTCGTATAAGCCGACATGATCTTTGTCAGATAGGCGGCACGCTGTTCTTCACTCAGCGAAGAGGTCAGCAGGCTTTCGTTATATACGCTTTGCAAGACACCGGGGATAGCGGTAAAGAATGTATTATTAAATTCAACGATATTCCGGCAGCTGCGCCAGTTTTCCTTCAATGTTTCTTCCCGTACTTCTTCCTGCGAGAAATCGGCTTGCACCTGTTCATCCAGCAATTTCCAGTCGGAGTTGCGGAAACGGTAGATACTTTGTTTTACGTCTCCCACAATCAGATTGGCCCGGTCGTGTGCCAGGCTTTCTTCGATCAGCGGACGGAAGTTGTTCCATTGCATGCCGCTGGTGTCCTGAAATTCATCAATCATATAATGATCGACGTGCGTACCGGTCTTTTCGTAGATGAACGGGGCGTCGCTGCCTCCGATCACTTTATTCAGCAGCTCGGTCGTATCGGCAATCAGCATGACATTCTTTTCCTCCCGATAGGAGGCGATCTGGCGGGAAACGTCGGTCAGGATACCCAGCGTATAATAATAACGTACGATTTCACGGGCCGTATTATAAGCGGTCAGATTAGAGAACAGGACGATGATACGTTTAATACAATCATTCAACCCGTCTTCAAAAACACAACCGATGACCTGACGCATTCCTATCGGAGTTGTTTTGGTAAAACAGCCTTCCAGATTATCGGCTAGGCCGATAAAGGTGGCTGTCGGCTCTTTCATCTCACCTTTCGCCAGACGGTCCAGCAGGGTTAGCGGAGAACGGCTTCCTCCCTTAAAATCGGTTGTACGGATGGCATATTTATTGAGTAAGGCAAGACCGCTCTCGCCCAATCGTTTCGCTTCGGCTTCAACAGAACGGATAATACCGAACAACTCATTTTTATAGTTTTCGAGTGCTTCCTTATCCTCGATATCTTTAGCGACTTCTTCACTGGATGCCTTGTAGCTTTCCTTAAAAACTTCACGGCTCAAGGACATGATATCTTTACGGAGGTTCCATTCGCCTCCATTCTCTATCTTATCTTCGGCGAAACGAAGCAGCCAGCCTAACAGTTCCTTACTTTCCGGCTTTTCAAGGTCAGCCAGCAGGTTATCGACAGCTGAAGTGAGCACCAGCTCCTGGTCCATTTCAATGCCATAGCCACCCTGCAAACCTATTTCACGGGTAAAAGCACGCATAGTCTGCTGGAAGAAACGGTCGATGGTACTGATATTGAATGCAGAATAATCGTGCAGGATATCGGTTAATATCTTTTTTGCCTGTTTACGGACTTGTTCTTCGGTCAGTGCATAGGTTGCCCGCAAAGATTCCACATAATCAGACTTACGACCGGAAGAGAGGTTGTAAAGTTCCTCCACAATACGGCTTTTCATCTCATCGGTAGCCTTATTGGTAAACGTCACCGCTAAGATACGGCGATAGGCTCCCGTCCCGCCAAACAGCAAGGTCAGATATTCACCGGTCAGCTTATGGGTTTTTCCGGCTCCCGCCGAAGCTCTGTAAACAGTCAGCATAGTTTTAATTATTAATGAGAGGTTTTAATATTGAATCTCCTCAAATAATCCGGCTCTTTACATAGCCTTCCTTTTGGAGGATTTCGAGTACTTTCTGACGCAAATCTCCCTGTACGATGATTTCTCCGTCCTTAGCGGAACCGCCTACCCCACATTTTACCTTCAGGAATTTACCTAAAGCCTCCATATCCTCTGTCGTACCACGGAATCCGGTCACCAATGTAACGGCTTTACCACCCCGGTTCCGCTTGTCCAGCGAGATACGCAATTGTTGTTTCTCTTTGGGAAGTGTATCTTCTTCTTCCTCATCCCCTGTATTATATTGAAAATCCGGATTTGTGGAATACATCACACCCAAACGGTCTTTCCAGTCATTATTCTTCATAATTCATTACATTTTATTTGGTTCAAAACTACAAATTAACAGCGGGATAAGCAATAGAACGAAGAATAATACATATCTTTGCTTGAAACAGACTGATTTTCATAACTATTTTAATCATCACACTAGTTCGTATGAAAAGACTTTTTTTCATATTATCCCTTATACTACTGATTGATCGTTCCATGTATGCCCTGCCGGACGATAAGGACGATTATATTTTAGTTATCCATTCCATCAACTTTAACGAAGTATGGACGCAAGGTATTTACGAAGCAATCAATAAAACTTTTTCCCAGGAACATATAACAGTGCTTGGCGAGGAGTTATCTATCCCTGCTATAAAAGATACGACAGATGTAAATGAGAAACTGGAAATATTACGTAATAAATACCCCACCCCTCCCAAAGTCGTTGTTTGCATAGGCGATCCGGCCTGGTTGCTCTGCCGTCCCCTTTTCGATAATGAATGGAAAAATGTACCTTCCATCATCTGCCATTCGCAGGAACTGGTCCCGATAAAAATAGAATATTTATTGAAAAGAGACCTGGAAACTATCGAACATATGGCTCTCACGGAAGATGAGATAAAAGGATACAATACAACCAGACTAATCCAGCCCCTTTTCGTAAAAGAGACCATTGAAACAATCAAGAAGCTACAGCCTGAACTGAAAAAAATAATCTTTATTTGCGACAACCGCTACATCAGTTTATATACCAAGCAGGAGCTTTCAAAAACAATACAGGCAAATTATCCCGAATTAAAACTGGAAGTGTTGTCCACTCCAGCCCTCTCTACCGAAAATCTGCTGGACAGCTTAAGTATATATGACCAGAAAGCAGGTATCATCTATTACTCCTGGTTTGTCTTCAAGAACTCCAAAGAGAATCATTACCTGATCGATAACATGCAAAAGATGATCAACAGTTTTTCCCTGCCACCGGTCTATCTTCTGGCAGACCTGAACATCGAGACCGGCAATTTTGCCGGGGGACATTATATCTCGGAAAATGATTTCAGCGAATCTGTTATTGCCACCGTCCGGTTAATATGGCAAGGAACCGCAGCCCGGGATATCCAAACCCATATCGGAGGGGAGCCGCACACCTATCTCAATTACCAGCATCTGCTCAATCACGGCATCGAACCGTCCCGCTTTCCCCCCAATGCCATTTATTACCAGCAGCCACCGACATTCTTTCAGAAATATAAAATACATCTGTTCAGTGCATTTGCAATCATTATCCTGCTGGCAACAATTGCCGTCCTGCGCTTCCGGCTTTATATCCAAAAGCTAAAACAGGAAGACGAACGTCGCGAAAAGGAAAAAGCGGAAGAGGCTAACCGGCTGAAATCTGCGTTTCTGGCAAACATGAGCCACGAAATACGCACTCCGCTCAATGCCATCGTCGGCTTTTCCAACCTGATCGCCCATTCGGAAAGTCCGGAAGACACTGCCGAATTCTGTAATATCATCGAAACCAATAACGAGCTATTGCTCCAACTGGTCAACGACATACTGGATTTATCAAAGATAGAGGCCGGCCAATTGGATTTTACCTTCTCCAACATCAATGTTTCTTCGTTATTCACCACACTGGCACAGACATTCAAAAGCCGGACAAAAGAAGAAGTAACACTGGAATGTTCAACACCCGTACATCCCTGTTTTATCTATTCGGAAAAGACACGCCTGACACAGGTCATAACCAATTTTCTGACCAATGCCTGCAAATTCACTTTCAGAGGAACTATAAGAATGGGATATGAAGAAATAGAAGGCGGCCTGCGTTTTTATGTTTCCGACACCGGCAAAGGGATTTCCAAAGAAAACCTTCCGCACGTGTTCGAACGTTTTGCCAAATTCGACAATTTCATACAAGGTACAGGATTGGGATTATCTATCTGCCTGACAATTGTAAAACGTCTGAACGGAGAGATCGGAGTCGAATCGGAAGAGGGGGAAGGAAGCACCTTCTGGTTCACCATCCCCTGCGAAGTTCATCATAAAGACATTGTCATTTCTGAATCAAGACAGTAGCATAAGCGGCTATCCCTTCCTGGCGTCCGGTGAAACCCAGCTTTTCCGTAGTAGTCGCTTTGATGGATATATCCTCTGCATCTACTCCCATCACTTCGGCCAATGTCTGTTTCATCAGCGGGATATGCGGATTCAATTTCGGTTTTTCAGCTGCGATCGTTGCATCTATATTACCTAACGTATAGCCGGCATCACGAAGCAACTCCATTGTTTCATATAGTAAAACTTTACTGTCAATGCCTTCATACTCTTCAGCCGTATCAGGAAAATGATAACCGATATCGCGCATATTGGCAGCCCCCAGTAAAGCATCACAAATGGCATGTATCAACACATCCGCATCGCTATGCCCTTGCAACCCCATTGAATGTTCGATTCGAATCCCTCCTAACCACAACTCACGGTCAGCGACAAACGCATGCACATCATAGCCGAAACCAACCCGTATCTTCATAATTTTCAGTTCTTAATATTCAATCTTCAATTATCTGAACAGGTTCTTTATCCCGTCCATATCAAACGACAGTGTGAAACGGAGTGTCTGGTCCAACGGATTACTCTGAACGGTACTTACCAGATAGGCTGCATCCAACTGGAATACACTCATGCGGAAACCGGCTCCGACTGAGAAATACTGACGGTTACCCTTATTGGCATTCTCATAGAAATAACCTCCACGAAGGAAAAACTGCTCGTTATAGCTATACTCGGCACCGATCGAGACCATCACTTCCTGCAATTCACCTTTGAAACCGTCAGGCGAGTCACCGAAAGATTTGAAGATACCGGAGATACCGGATACATTATTATATTCTGTTTTCTTATCATCATATTCCTGTTTTTCTTCATCCGTATACCCTTCCTGCAAATAAGGCAGACTCGGAACCAGATACTTACTCAAATCCAGATACAAACCGATCCGGTTATAATCATCGATCGGATACAGCAAACCGGTACCCAAACGAAGTGTTGTCGGAATAAATTCATTATGCTCTCCCCCGTCATAAGAGATTTTAGTACCAATATTAGACACATTGAAACCGAAACTCCACAAACATTCACTGTTACCCAGAATCACATACTTCTCCAGATAACCCGCAATATCCGCAGCAAAGGCATTACCGGGCACGCGGCTTTCATCAGCCGGGTCGGTTCCCATATCCGAACGGATATAACGCATGGCCACAGCCATCGAAAAAGATTCAGACAATTTACGGCTATAACTTACATCGAAAGCCATTTCATACGGACTAACGGAATAATTACCTGTCGACTCTCCGGTAATAGGATTATAGGGTACATCTCCCAACGAGAAATAACGCAAGGAAGCACCGACAGCCTGCAAATCGCTATCACCGATTTTATAGTAACCGGACAGATTCGCCAAAGCCACGTCGTTGACCAACTTACGCAACCAGGGAGTATATGACAAAGAAACGCCTGCCTTACTATACATAAACGCATATTTAGCAGGGTTCCAATATTGAGAGTTTATATCGGGAGTAGTCGACGCCCCGTTATCACCCATACCGCCACCACGTGCATCAGGTGCAATTGATAGCGAAGGCACTGCAGTATTAACCGGAGCAAATGTATTTTTCTTCTGAGCCCACACGGATAATACAGCCAAAAGGCTGAATACTACTATAAATGTACTGATTCTTAATTCTTTTATCATACTATATCTGTTAAAAACGTGGTAAATAAAATTTACCCTACCAACATATAAACTGATTTTATATTACTTTATTGTGCGAGGATTATTAATTTCTTTGCGTCTGTTGCCTCTTTGGAGCCACCCGAGCTGATCGCCGCACGATAAATATACACCCCGGGACGAAGGCGTCCTCCCCGGTTATTCGTCAGATCCCAGGTTACCGTATAGGACTTGAACAGTTCGGAAGCGCCGGTCTCCTGATGCTTCCATTGCAGACGTCCCATCATATCGTACACCATGATACCGACTGTCAGCTGGCTTTCCGGACGATTATGGAACAAATGGAACTCCACCTGTTCACGTGCCGGACTGGGCGATGCCGTCAACTCCAACAGATAAGGCTTCAACCCCTCGACTACCTCAAATTCAAATTCATATGTCGTCGAATTGTTCTGTATATCCCAGACTTTAAACTCCGCGGTATGGATTCCCGGCGTTAAGGCAGGGATCAGGTATTTCGCGATCCCTTCTCCGTCACTTCCCGGAATCAGTTCATAATAACTGTTCAGATTAAAGCTGAACGAAGGATCGCCGTCGATAATCAGCATCATATCATGACCGATGCTGCTACCCGTTATATTCACGCCACTCTTATCCCAAAGACGCGCCACAAAGAACGGGGTTGTATTGACCTGGCCACCACTGACGAATGTCGAATCGTTCAGGTATAATGCACGAACTTCGGGCCCCTCATGATCGTCTTCCGCGTTATCATCGGTTCCTCCGACCCTATAATTCAGATAAGCACCCTGCGCCTCCAGATTATTTGTCTCATCCGATGCGTAGAGATTCATCTTACCGAACTCATTCGAATAAGAAATATCCTTCGGCACAGTAAACGTGAAACTGAACTTTCCGGCACGAACTGAATCGTTACCAATAAAAAGTATGTTTGAATAATCTGTATATTTGAATTTCGTTCCGGTCTTATTATTATCCAATGTCTCATAAGAAAGGCGGCTGTCCATGACGGTCGGGTTCAGCAGACCATTAAAGCCGGTTGCAATATTTCCTCCCGGATCCAATACTTCGCCTTCCACCGTTATCTTCTGCAATGCTTTAAAATCGACCGGTTCGTCCGTTACCGGATTCCCGTTTATTGCCGTCACCTGCATCCGGTACTCCGGATAAGCCAGCTTCAATGCGGGATCGCCGATCAAAGCGAATCCCAACTTATAACGGCTGGAACCCAATGCCTGTTTGGTTGCTTTCATCACCTCACCCAACGTTAGCCGGCGTCCGTTCTTTTTCTCGAACAAGTTACGGATCAAGTTGTCATTAATAGAAAAGTTAGGACTGGAATAAGCCACACGAGTCGTAGTAAACAAACCGATGCCACCACTTACCTTATTCAGGAATACCTGCTCGCCGGCAGAAGTAACCGGAGCATCAAAACGGCAGAAGTCACAAGTCGCCGTAATCCACACAGGCAGACGGGTATAAGTTGATTTCGTTATATCACTTTCTGTCAATACCTTTTCATCACTCCAGGATACGGTATTACCATGACCTGTATAATTGATCAGCAACAATCCGTTCTTAAGCTGTTTCTGAAGATTCGTCTTTACATCGGGATAGGTACTTAAACCTCCGGAAAAGTCCTTTTTATAAGAATCAAAATAAATCTTGTTTACCATGAACTCCGGATGACTGGTATTTATATATTCGCCCAGATCATCAGCCTGTTGAGCATGCTGTATCATGTAACCGTCCGCATTACTTCCGTCATCTGCTACAAAGCAGACGTTATTCTTCCACGATCCGGTCTCTTTATTATCCATATAGTTGATAACCTTATCCACCATATTGGTCGCCTCGGCCAATGTCCGGACAGGGAAACGTCCGATACCGATATCCACTCTGGCTGACACCAACCCCTTTCCGTTATTGCTGTCATCCAGAAAACCGAAATAGTCATCTACCACATATGATTTATCATCCAAAGATTCCTCAGTCTGATAAGTCAGCAGCATATTGTTCTTTGCCACATTCTGCCAACTTGAAGTAATGAAGCGATTATCAAACGCCCCGTCACCGAAAAGAAGCAGATATTTGGGGGCGTCGGCCTCCGAAGTCTGCCGGTCATAAAACATCTTCATAAAACGACGGTAGGCTGTCGCATCCGGGGTTCCACTGGAAAATTCATTATAAATCGCATCCGGAGAAACGACCTGAACGGTCAACCCGTCACGGGTACGATGTGCTTCGGCCAGACGTTCTGCCTGCGAAGCCAAACCTGACTGAGCGATAATAACCATATCTGTCTGCGGCAAAGCATGCAAATCCTGATTCGTCACATCGCCTATCACTTCAGGGGACGGTAATGTCTGGTCTCGCTGCACCAGGGCAAATTCCCTCAACGTTCCCGCCGGAATAGAGAAAGACAATTCGCTTCCGCTCAATTCTGTTTCCATCCGTTTCGGGTTCAGCTTATCAGTCACATCAAAGACCAACGTATTCGCATTCGCATTCTGAATAACGAAACGGGAAGCGTTATTTACCGAAGCCAGGCTACGGAAAAAAGTACAGACGCCATAGGGTTGCAGTTCACGTTTCATCTGCAAACGGATAAAGTCCAGATGTACGTTCTTATGTCCTAACTGTCCGTATCTTACATTTACTTTTACATTTGTACTTTTGTCCCCCTTCCAATCGACGACCTCATATACCGAACGTGCCATAGTATATGTTTCACTACCGCCCGTACTGCTATAAGAGATACTCCTTTCCAACACTTTGTTTCCATCCACGCTCATGGTCACACTTCCGTTACCACTTGTCGGCTTGGCGATAAAGCGCAACGTGACCTTACCGTCATCATTGGTTATACCGGTTATACCGTTAAATGAAAAATCCCTTGAAAGGGTCATATCCATCGCTTCTCCAAAAAGCTCACGTCCTGAGTTATTAACGGAAACAAGGTCTTTTTCATGCAGAAGATAATCATCATAAGTCGTCACTTTCAGAGATGCACCGGCAGCAGACGCCACAGATTCCATTTCTTTTGTACCCGTCGCATCCGTCAGGAAGTAATAACCGTAATTGGAATAGGGGTTATTGGTATGAATAAAACTTCCCGTACTTTTATCATAATCCCATTTGATAACCCCACAACCATAGAAAAGAAGGAAATCGTCGCCACGCCAGACCGGCACGGCAGGAACATCATCAATATAAGGAGTCGAGAAATCTTCATCCAACATACAACCGCCATACCCATGCACGGAAACCTTGGCAGGATCAGAGAACCCCATTCCACGCAGGTCGGCATATGTCAGTTTATAAAATCCTCTGTCTTCAACCTGTACCTTCACCCATTTGCCGGACGACAATGCGGAACTGGCTGCATATTTGCTACCATCCGTCCAGGCAGAAGTAAAAAAGCAGATACTTATTATTAATGTATATAGTATTCGTAGCATAGTCATTCATTTCCCGTTATCTCACGTGGAAATCCAAAAGCTTCCGCTCGCCGATATAGCCCTGCAAATGATCATCGATCTTAACCGGCCCTACACCCACCGGCGTACCTGTAAAAATCAAATCTCCTATCTTCAGGGTAAAGAAACGGCTCACATAAGCGATAATCTTGTCTACCGGAAAAAGCATATCCGAGGTATTTCCCTCCTGCACTTTCTGACCGTTTATATCCAGATGGAACGGGATACGGTTGATATCCCCTACTCTGTCCAATGGCACAAACGTTCCGATAACAGCCGAATTATCAAATGCTTTACTGATCTCCCAGGGTAATCCTTTCGCACGCAACTCTCTTTGCAGATCACGGGCGGTAAAATCGATACCGACTGTTACTTCATTATAGTAACGATGCGCAAAACGTTCGGCGATGTTCTTACCCAGCCGGTCTATCTTCACGACAATCTCCGTTTCATAATGTATCTCCGATGAAAAATCGGGAATGAAAAACGGTTTTCCATCCTTCAACAGGGAGGAATCGGATTTCATAAAGATAGTAGGCTCCGATAATTCTAACGAATGATGCAGCTCTTTATTGTGTTCTGCATAATTCATTCCTACTGCTATAATCTTCATTTCAGTGATTAATTGAGTTCAAGCGATTAAACATGACAGCCAGATGGGCATACATGGAAGTGTTCTGTACCACAATATGTTCCGGGACACGGATACGGAACGGGGTAAAATTCCATAAGGCTTTGATTCCTCCGGCAATGATCTGTTCGGTCACCTCCTGCGCTTTATCGACAGGCACGGTAATAACACCGATCGTCGCCCCGAATTCTTTTTGCTTGGCAGGAAAATCATCCAAATGAAATACAGGAATGCCATTGACTACCGTTCCGGCCAGTTCCTTGCGGACATCAAATCCGGCAACGATCTCCAGACCGTACTGATTCAACCCGGTGTCCTGCAATAAAGCAGCTCCCAGGCTACCAACACCAAATAAAAAGGCCTTGTGCTGCGCGGTAAAACCTAAAAAATCCTCCAACACATCCACAAGGGCACAAATATCATAGCCTACCCTGGTTTTCCCCGAAATATTTACAAACGAAAGATCTTTCGCCACCTGGCTGGGATCTACATTAATTTCTTTAGCAATCTGGGTAGATGATACAAACGTCTCTCCCTTACCTTTCATCAGTTTCAGAAAAGCAAGATACCAGGGCAATCTCCGAAGCGTCGGCTCCGGAATTTTCCAGGCTTGTTTCAAGTCATCATTAGCCATTATTTTGTACTTTATTAATGTAGCTCACAAAAGTACAATTTTTTTCTTTCCTTTTTAGTTTATAGCCGATTTTATATGTTTGGACATTACCGCATCCAATGAGCCTACATAATAAAAAGGAACATTGATCAAACGAATTGATTTTCAGACACAAATATACTGATTTGTTTCAAAACATAGGCAAAGACACTCGATTTTTGTTTCAAAACATAGGCAAAACACTTCACTTTTTGTTCCAAAATATAGGCAAAAAGGCTGCATACTCCAAAACGGGAATGCAGCCTTTCGTATAAAGGGTAGATTTTCGTACTTAGATTCTTTCCAACGTAGCGACAATGAAGTCCCACACTTTTTGCACTGTCGCGATGTTCACCCTTTCATCCGGTGAGTGTGGGTGCTCCAGATCCGGACCGATAGAAATCATATCCATTGTAGGATAAGATTCCTGGATGATGCCGCATTCCAGTCCGGCATGCATGACCTTTACCGAAGGTTTCTTTCCGAACAATTCCTCGTATGTCTGCTGCATTACGTTCAGAATCGGAGAATTGATGTTCGGCTGCCATCCGCCATAAGAACCGCCGTATTCCACCTTAGCTCCTGCCAAAGCAAATATACTTTCCAGGCTTGAACAAACAGAGGCCTTACGGCTCTCCGATGAACTGCGGACCAATATCTTTATTTCAATCAATTCATTGGATGATTTGACGATGGCCAGGTTGGAAGAAGATTCCACCGTTCCGGGGAAATCACTCAACATGCTGATCACACCATTCTGGCAACCTTCAATCGCATTGATAATATCATCCTGAATCTCTTCCGGAATCAGTGTGCCGGGCAGATCAGTCATATCGGCAACAAAGCTGATATTATTCTCAATGCCTTTATATTCCTCCCGGAACATATCCTGATAATCGCTCACCAGCTCCCATAAAGCCTCCACATTATCACCGGGAATGGTAACAACGGCAAATGCCTCACGCGGAATCGCATTACGCAACGAACCGCCTTCGATAGACGACAGGCGAGCCCCATAGTCGCAAACGGCCTCTTTCAGGAAACGGAACATTAATTTATTGGCATTGGCACGTCCCAAATGGATATCCACACCCGAGTGACCGCCTTTCAATCCTGTCAGGCTCAGCTTTACAGCCACATCACCTTCAGGAATATAAGTATCTTCTTTAAACTGAATCGAAATATTCAGGTCTGCACCGCCGGCACAACCGACAAACAATTCGCCTTCTTCTTCCGAATCGCAGTTAATCAATGTTTCTCCTTTCAGGAAACCGGGCTTCAAACCGAAAGCGCCATCCATTCCTTCTTCTTCATCGATCGTGAAAAGAGCTTCTATCGGTCCGTGCTTGATAGTCGTATCAGAAAGCACTGCCATAGCCAACGAAGCACCGATGCCATTGTCGGCACCCAATGTCGTTTCACGGGCTGTTACCCAGTCGCCATCTATATAAGCATCAATCGGGTCAGTCAGAAAATCATGTTTCACAGAAGAATTTTTCTGGGGAACCATATCCAGGTGAGATTGCAGGATTACAGTTTTGCGGCCTTCCATTCCGGGAGTGGCCGGTTTACGGATCAGAACGTTTCCTGCTCCATCCCGCAAAGTTTCCAATCCCAATCCTTTTCCAAAAGCTTCTACAAAACGAGTGACTGCTTCCATGTGTCCTGTCGGACGGGGGATTTGTGTGAGGTCATAGAAATAACCCCAGACATGCTGCGGGGAAAGATTCTTGATTTCTGCTGACATAGACTTAATGTTTAATTTTAAAAACTCTTATTTTATACATATAGTATCTATTCTGAAACAACGGCGGGTGTCTCTTTGTTCGTAAGCGGCAGAGCCACAATGCCGAACAGACCGCACAACACCGTCCATACCGTCTGCACCGTATGAACCACCAGGGCAAAAGCGGCAGCATCATTTTCGTTGACACCAAAGCAGACCAGCGTAGCGATCACCATGAAATGCCAGGCACCTATTCCCGCCTGTACAGGGACGGCAACCCCGATGCTACTCATGGTAAAAGCAATCAGTCCGACCGTTATTCCCAGATCACGGGTAAAGTCGAATGCATAGAACGTTATATAGAAATAACAGAAATAGCCACCCCATATCATCAATGTCTGTGCCACGAAACGTCCTTTCTGCTTCAGCAGCCAGATACTCTTCATTCCGTCCCATACATTCAGCAACAACGCCTTTGCTTTCTGCACCAGCGTAAAGTTACTCATATATTTGAAAACAAACCAAATTCCGACCACTAAAATTACTGCACCGACGTAAATCCATATCGAATCGAACATTTTCTGGAAACCTTCCAGCAGCGCGGGGTTCTTCGCAAAGAAGCTGACAAAGAAGTCGAAATTGAAAATAAAAATCAACAAAGTAATCGATCCCACTACGATCGTATCGCTCACACGGTCGATCAACAAGGTTCCCAGCAACTTGGTAAACGGGATCTTATCATACTTGGTGATAATACCACAACGCCAGACTTCGCCGACACGCGGCAGCACCATATTCACGGCATAGTTTCCCAGCACGGCATAAATGATATTACTCATTTTAAAGCGCTCGCCCAATGAGGAAATCAACAACCCCCAACGCAATCCGCGAACCACATTGGCAAACAGGCCGAACAGTAAAGAAACCAATATGATATCATATCTTACCCCCTCACGGATGACACGCCATATCTCGGTGACATCCATATGACTATATAAAAACCAAAGCAGCAAACAGCCAAAAGCTAAGGGTAAAAATATCTTGACAAACGTTTGTAGGATACTCTTAAAATTCATTCTACGTAGGATACTTTAAATTATTTGTTGTATTTTTGTGCACCCGCAAAGATAAGCATTATATTTTAATACGAACATTTTACACCAAAGAACTGGATGAGATTAGTTAAGCCAAAGAAAGCATTAGGACAGCATTTCCTGAAGGATTTACAAATCGCTCAGCGTATTGCCGATACGTTGTCGGACTACAAAGATTTACCGGTTCTGGAGATCGGTCCCGGCATGGGGGTGCTTACCCAATACCTGCTGGAAGCGGGCCATGACCTGACCGTGGTGGAACTGGATATGGAATCGGTAGATTACCTGGAACAAAACTTTCCGGCGCTTGAAGGGCGTATCCTGGCAGAAGATTTCCTGCGATTGGATCTTTCCAAACTTTTCCCCGGCCAGTTCTGTGTGATCGGGAATTATCCTTACAATATTTCCAGCCAGATATTCTTTAAAGTCCTCGACTTTAAAGAGCACGTGCCCTGTTGTTCGGGGATGATCCAGAAAGAAGTGGCCGAACGTCTGGCAGCCGGACCGGGCAGCAAGACCTACGGTATCCTCAGCGTCCTGTTGCAAGCCTGGTATACGGTAGAATATCTCTTTACTGTCAGTGAATTCGTATTCGACCCGCCTCCAAAAGTGAAAAGCGCAGTCATCCGCATGGTACGGAACGACCGGAAAGAACTGGGATGCGATGAGAAATTATTCAAAACGGTAGTCAAGACCTCTTTCAACCAACGTCGTAAGACACTCCGGAACTCGATGAAACCACTGCTGGGAAAAGATTGTCCGGACTACGCCCTGCCGGTTTTCGACAAACGGCCCGAGCAGCTCTCGGTTGAACAGTTCGTCGAACTGACGTTGATTGCGGACCGCTGGCTGAAAAGCATGTAAAAAGTATTCCATACAAACTGGAATAAAACAACCTCAAAATGAAATCTGTAAAGCAAATATTCCTGGAGATATTCCGACCGAACGACTATAAATGGATTCTGTTGCTGTTTTCCATTTTGCTGTTGCCGAATATTGCCGGATTATTTATGTTAAGCGACCTGGAAGACAGTTTATTCAAAAAAGTCGCTTATCTGCTTTTCTCAGTTTTAATCCTTTTTGTTCCGGCATTATTCTTAAAACTTCGTTACTATTTTCTGCTGGAAGGCTTGTTTGTCTTGCTAGCTCCTTTGGAAATAGCCCACATGTACCTCAACAAAATGCCAATAACAGAAGGATTTATTTCGGCCATTATCCACACCAATCCGGGAGAGGCATTCGAAATGTTATATTCTCTCAAAGGGATTTGCATTATTGTCGGTTTTATTTGGTTCTGCTATTTCCTTATCACTTTCACCCGGATAAAGAATGACTTCCTGTTCACTTCAAAGGCTAAGATAATAATAGCTGTCATGTTCATTTTTTTCAATCTCGGCTTATACGGGATCATGTACCAGATGGCTTACAAACAGGGAGTGATTAACCGTTTTGAATACGCTAACGATCATTTCAATAAAAAATATAAGAAAACCTATCCGGCCGATTTATTAACAGTCAGCTATAGTTTATATTCCAATCAAAAGAAAGAGAAAGCATTACAACAGGAATTACAACATTTCTCATTTGGAGCATCTAAAGAATTTCAGACAGATAAAGAATTATATGTTGTTGTCATCGGCGAGTCAGCTCGTTACGGAAATTTTTCCATTAACGGATATGAACGCCCTACCTCTCCCGAATTGAAAAAAAATAAGGAGATACTATCCTATAAAGATGTATATGCGACTGCCAATCTTACGGAAATCGTCCTGCCCCTTATACTCACCAGGGCAACTCCTCCAAACGCCGACCTGGGATACAAAGAAAAAGCATTTACCGATGCTTTCGCAGAGGCTGGATTTTCTACCGCATGGATAGCCAACCAATCTTCAGACAGTCCTTTCATTTCTCGAATTGCAGCAGATTCCGATTATAGTTTCTTTTCGATGACAGATTTTGATGCTGCGACCAATTTTGATGGAAATTTATTGCCTCACCTCGATACGGTATTAAACAAACAGAACCCTCGCCAACTTATTGTTATTCATACGCTCGGAAGTCATTTCCGTTATAATTTCCGCTATCCGAAGGCATTCAAATACTTTACACCGGCTATGGAAGGGACAATGAGTTATTCAGTCTTATCTCCTTCTAACAAAGAGTTACTAGTTAACACGTACGACAACTCTATCCGGTATACTGATCATATACTATCTTCCATAATCAATCGGGTACGAGAACAACAAACGACCAGTGCCGTCATATACATATCAGATCACGCTGAAAATTTGTACGACGACGAAAAAGAATTGGTCTTTCACGGAGGGAGCAGTTCTTCGGTTTACGAAAAGCATATTCCGCTATTTTTATGGACTTCCGAAAAATATAAACAGGTATATCCTCAAAAGCAGATTACACTGGAAAGCAATACAGGACGGTCATTAAGTTCCAGCAATTTCTTCCATACCATACTGGATCTGGCCGACATACATTATCCCGGAGAAGAGTTGACGGCAAGTTTTGCTTCTCCTTTATTCCGCGAAGACAGCGTAAGGTACTTACTTATGCCGGACAAACGAGTTATTCATTTTTCAAAAAACGACAGAAATGATTGAACTGACGAAAGACTATATCGACAACCTGAAAAGTATCATCGCAGAAAAAGATGATGCCAAAGCACAGGCTTTGCTTCACGATTTATATCCGGCAGATATTGCTGAACTATACCAGGAGTTGAATCTTGGAGAAGCAATCTATCTGTATTTGCTGATGGACGGCGACAAGGCCGCCGACGTCCTGATGGAACTGGATGAAGAGGACCGTCATAAATTACTGAAAGAACTACCCAACGAACTGATCGCCAAACGCTTCGTCGACAATATGGAAACCGACGACGCGGTAGACCTGATGCGTGAGTTGGACGAAGATACACAGGAAGAGATCCTTTCGCACATTGAAGACGTCGAACAGGCCGGCGACATCGTCGACCTGCTGAAATATGATGAAGATACCGCCGGTGGTTTGATGGGTACGGAAATGATCGTGGTCAACGAGAACTGGAGTATGCCTCAATGTATCGATGAAATGCGCAAACAGGCGGAAGATATGGACGAAATCTATTATGTATATGTCATAGACGACGACGAACGGCTGAAAGGCGTACTTCCCCTACAGCGACTGATCACCAACCCGTCCGTCTCGAAGATCAAGCATGTCATGAAGAAAGAGCCGATCTCGGTCCGCGAAAGCGACAGTATCGAAGAGGTTGCCGAAACGATCGAAAAATATGACCTGGTAGCCTTGCCGGTAGTAGACAGTATCGGTCGCCTGGTCGGGCGCATCACCATCGACGACGTAATGGATGAAGTCCGCGAACAGCACGAACGTGATTACCAGTTGGCATCCGGTATCTCGCAGGACGTGGAAACTTCGGATAATGTATTTACACAGACGGCCGCCCGCCTCCCCTGGTTGCTGATCGGTATGATCGGCGGACTGGCAAACTCAGTTATCCTCGGGGGGTTCGAAGGTAATCTGGCGAGTAATCCCAAAATGGCCTTGTTTATTCCCCTGATCGGCGGAACGGGGGGGAATGTCGGCATACAGTCATCCGCCATCGTGGTACAGGGTCTGGCCAACAACTCATTGAAACAGGATAACATTCTTCCGCAGATATTAAAGGAAGGAATTGTTTCGTTGATCAATGCCAGCATCATCAGTCTGGTTGTATTCGTATATAACTTCTTTATGCTGGGCGACAAAGGGATAACGGCTTCCGTCTCCCTGAGCTTGTTTGCCGTCGTTATGTTCGCCAGTATCTTCGGTACGCTTGTCCCGATGACGCTCGACCGCCTGAAGATCGATCCGGCATTGGCTACCGGACCGTTTATCACCATCACGAACGACATTATCGGGATGATGATTTATATGTTTATCTCTTCCGCATTGACATAAGGGGCGGTTCGGTAGGGGCGGTTCGCGAACCGCCCCTACGGGGATCATCCTTGTTTCTTTCTTCCCAACAGGAACCCCAGCAGATCCATAATAAATTGCAGGATCGTTTTCACCTTGTTTGTCTTCTCGCTCATACGTTGTCATTATTAAGATTATACACTATGGGAACCAGCGACTGTGCAATGCTCTCCAACATCCTGCAATAGGCCGCCCGGTTATCCCCGTTCACTTCACTGATATACCTGCTGTAAGCAATCTCACGGGCATACGCCCGGGGATAATGACTCACAGCTGCCGCCTGTTTATAGACCGTCGCTATCAGGCGGGCAAAATTCAGGAAACTATTTTCAGGACTGTCGTAACGGCGAAACAGCAGACCGTCCGGCTTATCCAGATCAGTCTTGCCGCCATGCCAGTAAGCATTGGCAACACCATACCCCGTCAGTCCGAAAAAGTTATTGTAGCAGGTAGCCAGGGAACTCTCTCCCCAGCCGGTTTCGATAGCAGACTGAGCCAGGATCACTACCGGGTTCAATCCGTACAACTCACCCGCCATACGTGCGGCGGGGAGGTACTTGCGGGTAAATGAATACTTATCCATACACACAGGTTACAGAGATCATTCAATTTCAGGACGATCACTTCCACCGCCCGGCGTGGCAGGTTTCGACTCTTCGAGCTTGAAACGCTCGCTCTTGGCCGTCAGGATCAACTCACGCAACTTAGGACCGGGACGGAAGCGAAGGCGGGCGCGATACAACATATTCGAAGAGAACTCCTCAGCAGTCACACTCCCCGAACTGGTCTGCAACAGCTGGAAGGTACCCAGCTCGCCACACTGCACTACCTCCCCGCGGGCCAGGAACAGGAGCAGGAATTTGATCACACGGTCTATCACCACCTTCACATCACCGCTCGAAGCAGTGGAACTCTCTGCCACGATTTCGCACAACTCATCGAAGGAACACGTCCCCGTCGCCCGGGTCTGCGCATAGTAGAGTTTCTCTTTCCCCACCTCTACATTTTTACTAAGGTTCTTCCTCTGAACCAAATGAAACTGTAATGCCATACTTTATTCTTTTTAGTTGATTATTAATTACATATCAAAGATACGGCAAGCGCCTACCCACTTTGTAGACAGCGGTGACGTGGTGTGACGAAACGACATTTTATTTCCGATAAATATTGTAAAACCGCATTGAAATAATTTGACAAATCCATTGATTATTCGTATCTTAGATAGCACAAAAGCAATCTAACAATGAAACAAACAACCTTCGAAATACGAGCCTACGGAGTAGGTGAGCTGGCAGAGCTTTACAGCCCTCATATGAGTCACAGAGGAGCGATTATGCAACTTTGGCGGTGGATCAATTATCATGGCGTACTGAAAGCGAAACTGCTTGAACTGGGCTTCCGTCCCGGCATACGAAGCTTTACGCCCCGCCAGGTAGAATGTATTGTCGAACATCTGGGAGAGCCTTGAAGAAAAAGATAAGTGCCGCAGCTGTTTTTACCGGCTGCCGCACCCATTTCCGGTGGCTGCCGCAGTAAAATAAAATAGCTGCGGCAGCCAATCTGTTCGGGGGCGGATGGGGGCGGCAAAAAGAGGGTTTTGAAAACTTTATAATAAGACGTTCCTTGTTCCTTCTACGATCAGTTCGTAGAAGGAACAAGGAACACACTATACAGAAGTTTCCCAAAATGCCTTTTTGCCGCCCCCATCCGCCCCCGATCCTTAAAACGGAAGTGTTGGCTCAGGAGGTTCTTCTCCGTTATTACCCTCTCCGTCAGACTGTTCCTCTCCATCTACCGGATCATACCCGAATCCCTTACGGCGGGCTTCTATCTGGTCATTCGTCAGTTCAATGACGGCAAAAAGACGCTTCCCATGTCTCTTTTGCGACTCAAAACCGGCACCTTTTAACACTTTTCCCAGTTGGTTTACGCTCATTGTGGTCACGGAATAGCGTGTTCGTTCCGCTATTTGGGACATGATTTCGCTGGTGGAGAGCAAAATATACGCCTCGAAACGCACCGGTTTACGAAAATACGTGAAAAGCAATTCCGCTTCGGGACTCGATTGCTGGAAAGGTTCGTTGTTCTCGTTTATCTCCGTAATATCCTGGTCGGCAAACCAATAGCGGAACCCCTGTTTATAAAGCGCCAGCGCCTGAGCATAAATGGCGGTATGGTCTATCCCGGAGGTATAATCGATGCGGAGCGTTTCAAAACAAAGGAAACGGCGCGAACCGGTACGGTCGGTCAGAATCTGGCTGTCGTTCACCGTGGCGGCAAACGAAGCACGGCGCACGAACGTCTCCGCATTGCGGGCATACGGGCGGCGTTCAAGGATAGAGTCTTTCGTGATCAACGCCTTCAACTGGTTCAACTCCACGCGGCTCTGTCCCGACAGTTCATCGAGGATGATCAGGAAACAATCGCTCATCAGCAACGACGAATCTTTTGCCGTAGGATCGAGATTGCCCGAATAGACATAGTTTCTAAGTGCGGGAGGCACCAGGTTACGCAACCAGGTAGTCTTGCCCAATCCCTGCGCTCCGCTCAGCAACAAGACCGTATGGTTTGCCTTTTGCTCGTTGATAGCACAGGCCACAACGGCCACCAACCATTTCTTCAGGCACTTCCCCCAATATTCGGGGCAGGTGGTGTCGACAGTGGCGGCCAACTGCCCGATAGCGTCCGTCTTCCCGTCCCAGGCAGGCAGGTTTTCGAAGTAAGACCGGAATGGATTGTATTCGGGACTGAAATCGGAATGAATCACCGAACGCAGGTCAGACACACGGCAAAACACATCCGCTTTCTGCAAGGCACACCAGACAGAGTTTTCCCAATAATCGGTGACAGGCTGATAAACATCGTGTTTCGTCAGGCTCCGATACTCCACTATACGCCGGACGATATTGCGGCGAAGCTTGAAACTTTTGTTCAGAAACTCCTGTATCTGAACGACAAAACTATCCCCACGATGCGAACGAAGCGCCGTTTTCCCCGCACCATGCTCCTCCGTATGCATATAAGCGCTATCCACAGCTTGCAGACACTCTTCGGCCGGCAGGTCGGTAAAGGTTTTACAGGCATACTTCACAACTTCTTCTTTGGCCACTCCCAGACGGTTGCAGTTGGCGGCAAAGAGATGGACGTAATTGTTGCGGTTGCCCTCGGCATAAGCATACTTTCGGGTTGTCTGCTTACGGGCGGAAGAAATCAGTTGCATGACATCTTTTCCGATAACGACCTCTATCGGCGGCAGATCGCCGGGCAAAGTGCCCTCTCCTCTCAGCCAGGGTTCGAAACGGGGGGAAAGATAAAGTTGCGGATCGTACGAAACAATACAGAGACGACCGGCATCGCTTCCCGAAGTATCGGCTTTAGTACCCAGCAGACGTTGATACCAGTCTTTCACCCGCTTGTAGATAGCCGGATGACTCTGAGGCACCAGTTCAAGCCCGACCACCGGGTAGACAATGACTTTGATGCCATGCCCGCGCGGACTGATCCAGCAGGCCACCGTATAGACAGCCTCACGCACCAGAGCGAGCAGGTGGGGTAAATCCTCTTTTTTCAAGTCATCAAAATCGAGGATAATCAATGGATTGTAGGCTGTCATATATTCTACAAGGCGTTGCCCGCGATAGGTCGCGGAAATTGTTATAGCCGGCAATGCTTTTTTCTGCATATCGGCCGCTTCGAGATCACCCTTGTCCATACAGGCACGGATACGGTTAATAGACGTGGCATATTTGCCATTCCGGATATCAGAAAGGACGTCTATCAGGTTGACGTCGCCCATACAGGTTTTAAACCGGGCAAACACAGTTACTTTTATCATACCAGTTCGTTTAAAATTGAGGTTATTATTACTGCTTTCAAGGTCGGCAATTCTTTACAAAGGGGCCCGTTATTTTCTCTTTTATTATGATAAACACGGGCCCTGTAAATTCAAGCTCTTATCCGGGGAGATCGTCATCCCGGTGATTGTCGAGATATTCCTGTACGACATTCGTCAGTCTGCCCAACGCCAGGTAGTCTTTCTCCGGATCATAGCGTATATGAAAGACCGAGTCGAGCGAACGGAGGAAGGGTTGCACATCGTGCCGTCCGTTCACCGTCCATTTGCGGCTCATCAGCAAAGGGCCGATCAGTTCCACGAAATCGGCCGTCAGTCCGTTGAAGACGATAGGTTCTTCCGCTATCATATCTTCTTCCCAAACGGCATGTTCCAGCAGGTGTGCCAGTTTGTTACATTGTTTTTTCACTTCCCGAAGTTCGCCTTCGAGCTGCTCGCAGCGGAGCCTCAATTCTTGTGCCGCCTCTGTCAAAAGGCCGGCTTCCAGTTTTTTTTCATTTGGATTGTTTTTTATTAGTGATTGACTGGTTGTTGGTTCAGAATTTATCAGAATTGAACTATCTAATTATTGACTGGTTGTAACTGGCTCCCCTCTTGAGAGGGGGAAGGGGGTGTGTCATAGTTTCGCCCTATAACTAGCTTTAACACACCCCTTATCCCCTCTCAAGAGGGGAATTGGTTACTCCCGGCACTATTAAGCAGATAGTTCATATTTTTCTAACAACGAAGCCCCGAAGGAAATCCCCCGGGGCTTGTTTTTGTCTGTCTTCGCTCTTCACAGAGATCGAACAGAAGAACTTTATTTCATTACTTTAGTATTAATATTGACCACTCGTTCGCCCTCACGGGGTAATTATCATTGTCCGAAGACAAGACACGCAGTCAAAATCTATTGATTATAAATAGTTTCTTATTTTACGATTGCTTTAACAGCAGGTTCGCCTTCGATAGCTACAGTTACATAACCTGCAGGAGCAGTGATTGTAACTTCGTCGGAAGTAAGAACTGTGTTGGCAATTGTCTGACCAAGTACGTTGCTGATAGTAACTTTCTTGCCCTGTGCACCCTTAACGATTACAGCACCGTCAGTTGCTACTACGCTGATTGCAGAAGTACCGATAGTTTCGTTCTCTGTCGGAGTTGTAGCATTTTCAAAGTCAAATGTGAACGGAGTAGCCTGGTTGATACCTTCGTTGATTGCATCATCAGAACCTTCATGGTTACCGTTCTTGTTTGCTTTCTGAGCTAATACGGCAACACCGTCTTCTTCCTTCAACCAAGCAGCTGTTTCACCCTTGAATGCACCATAACCTGTTGTAGCTGTTTCGATATAGAACTGATTTTCTACAGCTGAACCGTCACCTTCGAAACCAACTCTTCTCAAAGCAAATGCAGCTTTGTTAGCATCGTCAGCCTTAGTTACATCAATTACAGCCAGGAATGCTTCGTTATCCTTGAAATATTTCGGATTGATATATTTGTGACCATCCTGTTCGATAGCGATAACAGTCTTGCTGTCTTTCTTTTCCCATGCTTTCAAACCTAATGTATAGTCAGATTTCAGGATATACAGCTTATCTCCTTTATGGATTGCTTCTACAAATGCCAAACGAGTTTTGTTGTTATGTTTGAAGATGCTGGCATTCTGGAGCTTATTGATGTTTTCATACAGGTCAACTGAATCCTGCAAGTTGATCATGAAACGACCAGCCAGATAACCATCATAAGATTCTTCGTGTCCGCAAGAAGGATTCAATCCGTGAGGAGCTTCGATATTACCGTCTTTACAGAATGTGTAAGCAGGTACGCTATCCGGATCAACAACAAACATATACAACGGTCTGTAATCATCTTTCTTTGCAAGGTCGATATATACAGACGGAGCTTCCGGAGTTACATTCTTCGGCTGAACACCTACGAAATTCATACCTTTACCTGCTGAGTAAACAGAACCAGCATCTTCATACAAGAATGCCTGATACGGTTCTTTCTGGATATTAGCAGGAACATAAACCTGTTCGTCAGCCAACTGTACATAGATATGACTCTTAACCGGTTTGATATCGAAGATTGTAGTAGTCGTTGTACCCATTGATGTGCACAGATCATCCACTTTCATTTCATTGCTGATCGGTTGACGACGTAATACCTGCAGAGCTTCACCTTTTGCATTTGTGAGGATCATTGCATAATAATGAGCGCCATTTGCATGTGCATCTTCTTTGAATGCAAACCAAGCCATTGTCAAAGAAGGATCGCTTGTAACATCTTCTTCGTATTTAGCTACAAACTTATGATTCTGATCCAATGCGATATACTTGTAATCGTTATCGATCTGGTTAGCATCTTTAATCTTCAGTCTGTAGATAGTCTTCGTCCAACCGTTTGCCGTAACAGATTTTGCGTTATCCAACTGGAATTCCAATTGTTCTTTAGCAATTGTCAATGTGTCATTTACATCTGCTGTCAGGAACATTTCATTGTTCAAACCATCAATCAGGTTGAATACGTAAGTTGTATCGGTAACTTGTTTGCCGCTCAGGTCCAGATAACCTCTTGTAGCATCTTTTACGTCATCGAAATAGATTGTATCGCCACAGTTCAGGAAGTTATAAGCTGCACCATGCTGGCTCAGACCTTCCAGATAATTTACATTAGCATCTTTTGTATGATCGATAAAGTAATATTTACCGGCAACAACATTACCTTCAGCATCTTTCACATTGTAAAGCTGACCTGTAAATGCTACATTTGCAAATTCGCGGTTAGTAATGCTTACGCGCGGAGTTTCATTGTCTTGAGGAGCAGTTCTGTTATCACATCCCAGTTGTTTAACCACCCACTGAGTTGCAGGCATATGATTGAAGTCCTGTTCGTTTTCTTTTACATCATAATACATATGTCCGGCAAAATCGGAAACGATATATGAACCGTCTACTCTCTTTTCACCCTGGCTAGCTGCTTTTGCTGTAGACAAACGAACAAAGTAAGTACCGTCCACTTTTGAAGCACGAGCCAAATAAGAGTAATCGTGATCGAAACCGATACGGATCAGCATATCAGCCTGCTTGTTAGTTACATAAGCCTTACCATTTCCTTTTGAATTAATAGCCAGACCAGCATTAGCGAATGCACCTCCCTGATAAGTACGGGCACGGCCAACTGTAGGAACGACAGAACCATCAGACAAATAAGCGATTGTGATTGCAACCGGTTCGTTTTCGGCTTTCTTTACACCTGTATTATCTGCAGCTGTCATAGCACCTGTACCGCGGGCTTTACCTTCGTTTACAGAGTTATAGAACTGCTTAGTTGTAGCACTTGCCAATGATGTTGCAGTCCATGCAGTACCTGCCTGGTATTCAGCTACAGACATAGAAGAAGCATTCCACGGTTCGATAACCAAGCTATCCTGAGTCGGGAAATAAGTGAACTTAAAGATAGAACGTGCATTATATGCAGTCAGTTTTGTATAATCAGGAGCCGGAGCATTCACTAATTTCAGGTTGGGGCTCTTTTCCGGATTCAACTTATTTGCTTCATAAGCTTCTGTTGATACCATCAATACAGAATCAGGTTCAGTAATTGCAGCCTTCTTTACTCGCAATGCGATATTGAAACCTGCATAATCGGAGATATTTACATTACCTTCCAATCCGGAATAATCATGTTCTTCCGCAACATATCCTTTTTCTCTTACGAAATAATCATAATCAGCAGCAAGTTCCACTTCGTCTTTTGTTCCTGAATTGAATACATCAAAGATTGCCTTATTCCAATTATCTCCGGCAACACTATTACCGTATTCCCATGAACCATCAGCATCGATCATGCTATTGATATCATTAGCAGAAAGAACTTTAGCACCAGCTACAACCGGTGTCAAAGCAATTACATTCTGGTCTGCCATGTTTACACCGGCATCTGCATCTGAATATTCAACAGCAACAACGTCACCAGATGCATTCTGAGCTAAAGCAATTACTTTTTTAGAATTCGTATCATGTACAAAAGCCCATAATTTCTGTGCATCAAATGTACCAGTTGTTTTTTCTGCGATATTATACCAAGTCCATCTGTCGATACAACCGTCTACTAATGTTTTCTCTACAGCACCTGAGATCTTTGAATCAGCAGTAAGAGTTCCTCCTGCAACAGCATTCTCATGATCAAATGTCAGAGGATAGCCTGTTTCTTTATTGATGAATCTGAAGTTAACACCGTTAGAAGCATCTTCCTGCACATCGATTTTCCACAATGAAGAGGTTAATTTTGCGCCTATTTCTTGTGTTTCGTCAATGCTTACTACCTTTAAATACAATTTACCGGTTTTATAATCTCTAGCCTGCACAAGAACCTTCGGAGTTCTGATATACGCATTTTCGCCAAGTACATCAGTCTCTGCATTTTCATTTACCACCAATTGGTAGTACTTGTTTGAATCAAATTTATTGATTTTAGTAACAGCAATCTGATCCAAGCTTGCTGCAGTTACATCTTGGGTGCGAAACGGTACTTCCCAATCACTCTTATTCGCATGCTGAGCACTTGCGACAGTAATTGATCCTACCAATAACGCTCCCGTCATCAAAGTAGAAAACTTTTTGTTCATAATCTTTCGTTTAATATTAATAATAGTGTTATTTAAAAAGTCTTTTAACCTCAGATCAGGAACGTTTCTAAGAGCAGATGACTAGAGAAAACGTTCCTTTTTTCTAGTCATTGTTTTTTGCCCATTTTGTCTTTGTGGTCAAAAGGATGATTTTCGTACTAGTTTTGCTATTCTGTTGATAAGAAAGGATATAGGAAAGGAAAAAATATTTTGAAAAAGATTGGAGGATTAAAAGAATGTAGTAACTTTGCTGGCGAGAAAAAAGGAACGTTAAAATTAGTCATTCACTTTTTATAATCCATCCCTTATTATTCAACAGTTTATCTATTATTTTCTCCTCTCTTCATATACATAAATATGTACCCACGCGCATTTCATAATACACTGTGTTCCAACACCTACTTTTTCAGTTTTTTGCCGAGAATTGTTAAAAGATAGGATTTAGCCTGTTTTAGGGGGAATAAGCGGGGGATTTTCATTCATACAAAAAAGGCTATCGTTTGAAACGACAGCCCCATCATTATTTTTAGAAAGGTTTTTACAGATTATTGATTTCTTCTCCAGGTTTATTCATATTCTTTTGATCCAAAGGCTACAGTATAAACATTTCTTCCAATACATCAATCAGGCTTTCTCTTTCATCTTCGTTCAATACACCTGCTTGCTTTCCTATCCTCAATTTATCGACAGTCCGAATCTGGTCGGTGGCTATCATACCCTCTTTTCCGTCTAAAGTACACTTCACCCGCCAAGGATAAGGAGTGAGTGTCGATGTCAAGGGAATAATTATAACCGTATTCAAATGGCGGTTCAACTCATCCGGTGATACGACAACTGCCGGCCTAATTTTATTAATCTCACTTCCTTTTGTCGGGTTAAAGTCGACCCAATAGATACCAAATCTTTCTACCATTCCAGTCCCTCCATCTTCTCATCCTCTAATATATCCGGCATAATCAGGTTATCATCTCCGGCTGCATGCATCTGTGATGCGGCAGCTTCCCAATTCCTACGTGGGACAGGCTTGATAATAATACTGTTGTTCCTATGTGTGATTGTTACCGGATCTTTAGCCGACAAATTCAAGCGCTTTAGAATACTAGCTGGTAATATAACGCCCATACTGTTTCCGATTTGTACGATATTTCTTTCCATACTACCACATGTTATAACATTTATACTACACAAATATAGTAATAAAGATATCTAGTTATAACATAACCCTGTTAAAGGTTGTTATCTAGCAGCCTCATTCAACAAGTATTTATGTTAAATTGCTATGTTGTAGAACACATTTCCTGCAAAGCTGTTATCTTTGCAGTGTCTATTTAAACAGTAAAGAGATATGCTAAAACAAGCATTTTACATTCTGTTCTTCTATTTTACCGGAGAGTTTATCAGCTCCTTTATCGACGGTTTCATTCCGGGAAGCGTGATCGGTATGATATTGTTATTCCTGGCATTGGTCTTTAAGCTGGTAAAGCCTGCCAACGTAAAAAAACTATCCACGATCCTCACTGAAAACATGGGGTTGTTCTTCCTTCCCGCAGGCGTCGGGCTTATGACGTCGCTGGGAGTCATATCACAATATTGGGCAGTTATTCTTACTGCCTCCGTGGTCAGTACAATCCTGGTGATAGCGAGTGTCGCACTTATCCAACAAAAACTCGGCAAGGAGGTCGGAAGCAATGAATAACCTCGCGCAATCGGAAGTATTTTCACTCACATTGGTGATCGGTACTTATATGGCGGCATTAGCTTTGTATAAGAAAACCCGTATCAGCCTGCTGCACCCGCTGTTGACATCTATCCTCGTTATTATTGCCGTACTGAAAATGATGGGAATCGAATATGAGTCTTTCCAGCGGGGAAGCCATCTGATCCATTTCTTGCTGGGACCATCGGTTGTCGCATTAGGATTTGTCTTATACGAACAGATGCAATACCTGAAAGGAAATGTGATCTCTATCCTCACCTCCGTATTCGTCGGAGCCATTATCGGCATCGTGAGCGTGATCGTGATCGGCGACCTGATGGGAGCCGACCAGGCATTGATCGCCACCCTCCAACCGAAATCCGTTACAACTCCTATCGCTATGGGTATTGCCGAAAAGGCCGGAGGAATGCCTTCGTTAACAGCCGTTATCGTTGTAGCAGTAGGTATATTCGGCAGTATTGTCGGCCCGTTCGTGATGAAAGTATTAGGTATTGAAAGC
Organism: Parabacteroides sp. AF17-3; assembly: GCF_003635445.1. NCBI lineage: Bacteria > Pseudomonadati > Bacteroidota > Bacteroidia > Bacteroidales > Tannerellaceae > Parabacteroides > Parabacteroides sp. AF17-3. The sequence goes on from NZ_QTMM01000002.1 coordinate 126,794, forward strand.
CGGATCGCCAAAGGGCTGGCATTGGGCGCATCATCACATGGACTGGGAACTTCCGTTGCCATACAGATCGGAGCTGTCGAAGGTGCACTGAGCGGACTGGCTATCGGCTTAATGGGAATTATGACCGCCATTCTGGTCCCGGTAATCAGTTTTATCATTTCCCTGTTTTAGGATAACACCTTCTTCTGTGCCTTCTGAAATCATATCAGACTGATTTGCAACCTATTTCTGAATAAAAACATAGGCATATATTGGTACTTTAAGAGGAAAACACTACTTTTGTACCCGAAAATGACCGAAGACAATTCAAAAAAACATTATAAATAAAAATATTCATATGATTAATTCACAAGACATTAAAAAAGGGACTTGTATACGTTTGGACGGTAAACTCTATTTCTGTGTAGACTTTCTTCACGTAAAACCGGGAAAAGGTAACACAATTATGCGTACTACATTGAAAGACGTAGTAAAAGGAGGCCAGATCGAACGCCGCTTCAATATCGGTGAAAAACTGGAAGATGTACGTGTAGAACGTCGTCCTTACCAATATACTTATGCAGAAGGCGAACATTACCACTTCATGAATCAGGAAACATTCGATGACGTAATCATCGACAAAGACTTGATTAACGGAGTAGATTTCATGATCGAAGGTCAGATTGTGGAAGTTGTTTCCGATGCATCTACAGATACTGTTCTTTTTGCTGACATGCCTACCAAAGTACAGTTGAAAGTAACTTATACAGAACCGGGTGTAAAAGGCGATACTGCTACAAACACATTGAAACCGGCTACCGTGGAATCTGGTGCAGAAGTTCGTGTTCCGTTATTCATCAATGAAGGTGAAATCATCGAAATCAACACAACAGACGGTTCTTACGTAGGACGTATCCGTGAATAATATTTATATATTGTAAGGGCGGTTTTATGGACTGCCCTTCTATTTTTTCTTATCCAAAACATATTGCTATGAAAATAAAAGAATGGGCAGCAGAAGACCGCCCGCGCGAAAAAATGTTACTCAAAGGTGTCGCCTCTCTCAGTGATGCCGAACTTTTAGCCATCCTCATTAGTTCGGGTAACAGCAATGAAACAGCCGTACAATTGTCGCAGCGTATCCTCAACACGGCAGACAATAATCTGAATGCATTGGCAAAACTGACAATCCGGGAACTGATCTCCGGCTTCAAAGGTATTGGTGAAGCGAAAGCGATCACAATATGCGCTGCACTCGAGCTCGGCAAACGCCGCAACCTGTCCGATCCGGTCCTGAGCCAGTCGATCCGAAGTAGCCACGACGCCTACTCTTTGTTTCACCCCTTGCTCTGCGATTTACCTCACGAAGAATTATGGATTGCCCTGACAAACCGGGCCGGAAAAGTGACCGGCAAAACCCGGATCAGCCAGGGAGGAACGGCCGAAACCTCCGCCGACCTGCGTATCATACTGAAAACGGCTATCAACGCACTGGCTGCCGGTATTATTCTCTGCCATAATCATCCTTCGGGAAACACTCACCCGAGTTCGCAGGATGACTCCCTGACCAAACGCCTGCATAAGGCCGCCGAATTACTTGAAATAAACTTATTAGACCATATTATCCTTGCCGACGGCAGCTACTTCAGCTATGCAGACGAAGGACGACTGGGGTTGTAAACATTTTATCTTTTCTATGGTTTACTATATAGAAGATATTAATGTATATTTGCATTCAAATTAAAAGAAGATGAACAACGAATTCCTCCAAACAGAAGAAGCGATTGTCGCCATGCTGAAAACGGTATATGATCCGGAAATACCGGTCAACGTATTCGATCTCGGCCTGATTTACAAAGTGGATATAGACGACGAAAAGAACGTCCGCATAGATATGACCCTGACGGCTCCGAATTGCCCGGCCGCCGATTTTATTCTGGAAGATGTCCGCATGAAAGTGGAATCGGTAGATGGGGTGAACAACGTGGAAGTCAACCTCGTATTCGAACCGGAATGGGATAAGGATATGATGTCGGAAGAAGCGAAACTCGAACTAGGTTTCCTATGAATACATCCCGGAAGAAAATATATTTTGCCTCGGACGCCCATCTGGGCGCCCGTTTTCATAAAGACCCGCTGACCGTTGAGAAAAAGTTGGTGCGTTGGCTCGACAGCATCAAAGACGAAGCTATGGCAATCTATTTTCTGGGAGATATGTTCGACTACTGGTACGAATATAAATATGTAGTACCCAAAGGATTTACCCGTTTCCTCGGCAAGCTGGCCGAATTATCGGACAGCGGCATCGAAATCCATATTTTTATCGGTAACCACGACATCTGGATGTTCGATTACCTGCCCAATGAAATCGGTGCAGTGATCCATCGGGACGTATTGACGACCGATCTGCTGGGCAAGCGTTTCTTTCTCGGCCATGGCGACGAAGTGGACTACCGCAGCAAAGCCTTCCGCTTTATCCGTGCCCTTTTCCGTAACAAATTCTGCCAGTGGCTTTATGCCGGCATTCATCCCCGCTGGACTTTCGGTTTTGCCCTCGGCTGGTCACTGAGCAGCCGTAAAAGCGGACTGGAAAAAGAAAATGCACTCGAATATAAAGGTGAGTCAGCTGAATATCTGGTTCTATTCGCTAAAGACTATCTGAAAACACATCCGGATATCAATTTCTTTATTTTCGGGCATCGTCATATCATGCTCGACCTGATGCTTTCACGCACCTCCCGCCTGCTGATCGCCGGCGACTGGATGACACTCTTTTCTTATATCGTATGGGATGGCGAGAATCTGTTCCTTGAACAGTTCGAACTAATTGAAGATTAAAAAAACTGCCCCAACCGGTGTCAGAGCAGTCTAAACACTAATCCTGTGTTTTGTAAGCTGTGAGGATTAGTTATTATTAACCGGATGCAAGTTACACAGTTTTCTCTAATTATAGACAAAAACAAGAGGATTATTTTTCCGAAGTCTTACCGGATAGCACAAAATCGCGTATCAGGCCAATGATTACCAACAAATAAAAAATAGTCATCGGTACTCCCAGATAATGAATCAATGTCTCGTTGAGCGAAGTACAAAGTGCATAAGAAAAGAAAGAGACAATAGGAATCCCCACTGCATAATAGAATTTCCGGGGGAAATACAACATATAAACAACAGCCAGCAAATCACCCGCATACATATATCGTTCATGCATTCCTGGCAAAATAAAAGGAAAAATCACAGCCGAAAGCAATGCCAACCGGACCAAATACTCGTTCGTCAAATTAACCGGACGTTTCCAGGCCAGATATCCACCTCCTATTAACGCGAACAAAAAAGTAAACAGTATTCCTATCCATTTTACCGGTTCGTAGTAATCATTGCTGATCCACATATAAATATTGGGAAACTGTAAAGAAAGTTCCTCATAATGCGATGACTGTTTTACAAACACAGACAATAAATCCATCAACGGCCGACCGGCTATATAAGAAGGAAAAACCGATACCAGATAAACAGCAGGAATCAACAAAAAATAATACCATTTAATCCTGTTCCTCAGCAACAAAACAAAGAAAAAAGGAGAGAGAAGTACAGCCTGTAATTTAAAGGAAAAAGAAATCCCCAGAAACAAAACGGAAAGAAGCGAGCGCTTCTTCATCACAAAATAAATACTTCCCAACAGGAAAGAGGCATAAATAGAGTCGCATTGAGCCCAGTAGGAACTATTAATCAGGACTGTCGGAAGAAGTGGCACCACGGCAAACGCACACCATCTCACCCAATTTTCCTTATATTTCTGATAAGCAATCGCCCCCACAAACCAAGCAGCCACATACTCAAAGAGAACAGACAACAATTTAATCCCCACTAAAGGAGCTACCCCAAGCTTAGCTATCAGTAATAAAAAATACAGATAAGCCGGTGTGTAATTAGCAAACGGATAACGGAAAGCCTCAAAATAACCGTTCGACTTGATAAATTCCACCCACGGCAGAAGGAAAAAAGTATAATCCCCCGGTTGAGGGTAAAAAGGAAGCATACATAATTTTACTACTATGCCGAACAAAATCAACAAAGCCAGAAACTTTTTGTTTCTGAAAAGAGAAAACAAAAAAGAGATAATTTTCTGCATAATAGTAGTCTTTAATGAAAAGACCGGAGAAAAGCTTTTACACCCTTCCTCGGTCTTTATCAATTACCAATATTTATTTACCTAATATATCCATTGTATCGGAAGCGATCATATATTCTTCGTCAGTCGGCACAACGATAATTGTTACCTTACTGTCCGGAGTGCTGATCACCATTTCTTCACCACGCATACCTTCGTTCTTTTCAACGTCGATCTTCATGCCCATGAATTCCATGTTTTCACATACAACACGACGAGTAGCCCATTGGTTTTCACCTACGCCGCCAGTCCATACCAGGATATCGCAACCACCCATAGCAGCAGCATATGCACCGATATATTTCTTGATGCGGTAGTTATAGATGTTCAATGCCATGATAGCGCGTTTATCTCCTTCGGCAACAGCAGCTTCGATTTCACGCATATCGGAAGAAATACCGGAAAGTCCCTGTACACCGCTCTGTTTGTTGATCAGATCGGATAAACCTTTGGCATCCAGTTTTTCCTTATCCATGATGAATGTAAGTGCGCCGGCATCTACATCACCACAACGGGTTCCCATCAGTAAACCTTCTACCGGAGTCAGTCCCATAGAAGTATCTATACTCTTACCGTTTTTAACAGCAGCGATAGAACCACCGTTACCTACGTGAGCTGTAATGATACGCTGTTCTTCGTAAGGAACACCCAGGATATCGCAAGCACGTTTTGATACATAGCGATGACTGGTTCCGTGGAAGCCATAACGACGGATACCATATTTCTTATACAGAGAATAAGGCAGACCGTACATATAAGCATAATCCGGCATTGTCTGATGGAAAGCAGTGTCGAACACACCCACCTGACGGATTCCCGGGATCAATGCGCTCATAGCACGGATACCTTTCAGGTTTGGCGGATTATGAAGCGGTGCCAGATCAATACACTCAACCATCTTACCGATCACTTCCGGAGTAATTTCCACACTACTGCTGAATGCTTCACCACCGTGTACCACACGATGACCTACAGCATCAATTTCGTTAAACGACTTGATACAGCCGTATTTATCGTCAGTCAGCACACTCAGGATGAACTCGATAGCTGCATTGTGTTCAGGCATTTCCTTTTCGAGAATCACTTTCTTGCCATCCGGCTGAGTGAATTTCAGGAAAGAACCCGGTAAACCCAGCTTCTCTACGCCGCCCTGTGCCAGTACTTCGTGTGTGTCCATATTGAACAGCTTGTACTTAACAGACGAGCTTCCGCAATTTAATACTAATATCTTCATATCTTTCTTGTTGTGTCTTTTTACTTTTTAGCAGCTTTTAAGCCGATAGACTGATTGCTGGCGATAGCAACCATCTTATAAATATCATCTACTGAACAACCGCGTGACAGGTCGTTAACAGGAGCAGCCATACCCTGAAGGATCGGGCCTACAGCTTCTGCGTCACCCAGACGCTGAACCAGTTTATAAGCAATATTACCTACTTCCAGTGTCGGGAATACCAGTACGTTAGCCTTTCCTGCCACTTCGCTGCCCGGAGCCTTCAATGAAGCAACCGATTCTACCAAAGCTGCATCCGACTGCAGTTCGCCGTCGATCTTCAGTTCCGGAGCCATTTCTTTCGCCAGACGGGTAGCCTCAACTACTTTGTCTACCATTTCGTGAGAAGCACTGCCTTTCGTAGAGAAGCTCAACATGGCCACACGCGGTTCAACACCAACGATATCGCGGGCTGTTGCTGCTGTTGCTACAGCGATACTTGCCAGTTCCGGAGCAGTAGGATTCGGCATTACGGCACAGTCGGCAAAAACCAAAAGACCTTCTTTTCCGTATTCCGGTTTCTTTGTAAACATAAGGAATGCACCTGATACGCAACTCATGCCCGGAGCAGTCTTGATGATCTGCAAAGCAGGACGAAGCACGTTACCTGTCGTATTCTGCGCACCGGCAATTTCACCGTCGGCATCACCGGCCTTGATCATCAGGCAGGCAAGGAATAAAGGATCTTCTACCATAACGGCTGCCTTTTCAGAAGTCATACCTTTTTTCTGGCGCAATTGGAAAAGCAGGTCGGCGTAAGCGGCTTTCTTTTCATGATTTTTGGGGTCAACAATAGTAGCCTGTCCGATGTGGTTCAGACCGTAGTTTGCTGCCAAAGAAGAAATCTCGGCAGGATTTCCGATCAAAATGATGTCAGCAACTCCATCGGCCAATAAACGGTCGGCGGCTTTTAATGTTCTTTCTTCTGTTCCTTCGGGAAGAACAATGCGCTGCTTGTCAGCTTTAGCGCGTGCAATAATCTCTTGCATTAAATCCATAGCGGAAGATATTTTTATAGAATTTAGTAATTGCTACTGTTTGCGAGTACAAAAGTAGACAAAATGCAACATAGAGTTTGCAAAAAGTGCAAAAGAATTGCATCCCGACCTGCCACTTTCAGAACATTTAACAGTAATTCACTACTTCACGCTCTCCGGAAAGGATTTGCTGGAGTTCTTCGGCTGAGATATTGATCGCCAACTTGCCGTTATGAGCCACAGATATCTTGCCGCGTTCTTCCGATACGATAATAATCAAAGCATCCGTATCCAGCGACATTCCCAGTGCCGAACGATGACGCAAACCCAGGTCTTTCGGCAGATTGGCGTTCTGCGCAACCGGCAGGATACAGCCGGCCGCCTTGATCCTTCCGTCTGCTATGATCATGGCACCATCATGCAAAGGACTATTCTTAAAAAAGATATTTTCAATCAGACGGGCATTTACATCAGCATTGAACATTTCGCCGGTATGTTCATAAACCGACAGGTCCACATCTTGTTGGATAACGATCAAGGCACCAGTCTTTTTACGGGCCATATTCATACAGGCCAGAACCACCGGAGCGACAAACTTACCTTCACTCTCCTTATCCGCTCCTCTTTTTGAAAACAGTTTCCCCAGAAACTTCCAGCCGCGATGCGAACCGAGAGCCAAAAGGAAACGCCTGATTTCATCCTGGAACAAAATAACCAGTACGACAAAACCGACACTGATAAACTTATCCAGTATGGCGCCCATCAAACGCATTTCCAACACCTGCGAAACCAGGATCCATACAACAATAAACGAAACGACCCCGCTAAAGATAGCCAGCGTGCCCGAACTTTTCATCAGTTTGTATGTCTGATAAAGGAAGAAGGCTACCAGCAGTACATCAATCAGGTCTTTTATTCCGAAATGCATCCACATAATTTAATTGAAAATTGAAAATTGAGAATTGAAAATTACGGATGAACGTGATCTTCGACTTTCAATTTGGTTATTATTTTAACTGTTTCTACAGCAGCTTTCACATCATGAACGCGGAGAATATCAGTGCCGTTCATTAGGGCAAAAGCATTCAGCACCGTAGTTCCGTTCAGGCTGTCGGCAGGTGTTCCTCTCAGGAAACGGTAGATCATACTTTTGCGGGATATACCGACTAAAAGGGGAAGATCGAACACGCCGAACTCCTGTAAACGATTCATCAAAAGGTAATTCTGATCGACCGTTTTACTGAAACCGAACCCTGGGTCAAGGATAATATCATTTACCCCCAGCAAACGAAGTTCACGTACTTTCGATGCGAAATACAGCATGATCTCTTCCATCATATCCGTATAACCGGTATGCTGCTGCATTGTCTGGGGGGTTCCGCGCATATGCATCATAATATAAGGTACATTCAGTCCGGCAACAGTACTGAACATAGCCGGATCCAGTTCGCCGCCCGATATATCGTTTATGATAGCAACACCATAATCCTCCACACATTTACGGGCCACATCAGCACGAAATGTATCGACCGATACGACAGCCTCCGGATAATGTGCGTTCAATATCTTTAAGGCAAAAGCCAGCCGTTCCATCTCTTCTTCCGGCGAAACCTCCTCTGCATCGGGGCGGGACGAATATCCGCCGATATCAATGATCTGACCGCCTTCCGACAATATAGCCTGTATGCGTTCTTCGATATCTGCTTCCGTTTGTTTACGGCTTCCGGCATAAAATGAATCGGGGGTAACATTCAGAATCCCCATCACTACCGGGGTAGAGAGCGACATGAGTGTTCCCTTAATATTGAGCGTTTTATCTGACATTCCAATTTTATATTTCCAGCAAAGATACACGATTCTCACTGAAATCTTCCCTCTTCATTCCTCATTCTTCATTTAATTACTACTTTTGCTCTCCAATAATCAGCAAACGAAAGAAAGCTATGAGTATTTCAGAACTGTATGAATTATTTATACACCATCCGAAAATAACGACAGACAGTCGCAATTGTCCGCGTGGTTCTATCTTTTTCGCCCTGAAAGGGGAAAGATTTGACGGAAACCAATACGCAGAAAAAGCACTGGCTACAGGTTGCTCTTATGCCGTGATCGATAACCCGGACTATGTCACAGGCGAACGCACCATCCTGGTCGACAATGTATTGACAGCCTTACAACAGTTGGCTCACCGCCATCGTAAAGTATTAGGTATTCCCATTATCGGTATTACCGGAACAAATGGGAAAACGACCACCAAAGAATTACTGGCGGCCGTATTATCCACCAAGTTCAACCTGCTTTATACCGAAGGCAACCTGAACAATCATATCGGTGTTCCCCTGACCCTGCTTCGACTGACACACGATCATGAGATGGCAGTTATCGAAATGGGTGCCAGTCATCCGGGCGATATCAAAGAACTGGTAGAAATCGTTTTGCCAAACTACGGAATCATTACCAACGTCGGACGCGCCCACCTGGAAGGTTTCGGTTCCTTTGAGGGTGTAATAAAAACAAAAGGGGAATTGTATGACTATATCCGCCGCACAAAGGGAAAGATATTTATAAAGAAAGAAAATAAAGACCTCCAGGGGATCGCTAAAGGGATCGAACAAATCACTTACGGGGCAGACGATACTTCGTTCGCTTCAGGTCATGTGATCAGCTGTAACCCGTTCCTCACTTTCGACTGGAAACAACAGGGGAAAATTCATACTGTAGATACGCACCTGATCGGGGCATATAATCTGGATAATGTGCTTGCCGCCGTCGCCATAGGCCGTTACTTTAAAATTCCGGCAGAACGTATCAGCCGTGCCATTGCCGCTTACGAGCCGACAAACAACCGGTCGCAGCTAAAAGAGACAGCAAGCAACACCTTGCTGATCGATGCTTACAACGCAAACCCCAGCAGCATGAAAGTTGCGTTAGAGAACTTTACAGCCATGCCGGTATCCCCTAAAGCCGTCATTTTGGGTGACATGCGTGAACTGGGGCCGGCTAGCGACGAATTGCATGCCGAAGCGATAGAAGAAATCAAAGCCGGAAAATTCGATAAAGTATTCCTCTGCGGAGAACATTTCCAAAAAGCAGGCAAAGACTTTGCCACCTATGCCACAACAGAGGAATTGATCGACGCATTAAAAGCCAACTCGTTAAAAGGATACCATATCCTGATCAAAGGTTCACACGGGATGGCATTGGAAAAGACAATAGAAGTTCTGTAATAACAGTCTGTCCTGTTTGCTTGCCGACAATTGTCGGCAGGCCTGCTCACAATTATCGACAGGTTTGCTCATAATTGTCGACAAGCCTGTCCATAATTATCGGTAGCCAATATGATCAAGTAGTTCCTTCCTCCTGATTATCCATAAACAATACCTTCTTCAGCTTCTGATACAGGAAAGACAATACGAGCAGGATAACTCCCAGTATGATAAATACAATGATCTTACCAACCGTCGGCAGTAACCACAGATCGACAACAGGAAAATCAATAAGATAATCTTAATTTAATGAACGCAACTAAAATACGGATTAATTTAAATTACAAGCTATCCATAATCCTTCTTTGTTTCTCAAAAAACAAAATACGCTGTTGTTCACCACTGACCGATATCATGGTAGAGGCTTTCAGCAATGACTGAAGCCAGTTACGGACAATCTCATACGCCTTTTCATCCTGTGAAACAACCGTATTCAAAATAAATGCCCGAATGATGCTGATCCGGAAATTCTGTGAATCCAGATAACTATAACTGGCATCAAAATTAATATTCGAAATATAAAACAAAACCGGATTACCAGTCTCATTATATACCCCACGGGTTGCCATTAATTCCATATTATCGAGGAAACGGAGTAAATCCTGTTTTAAAAGACGGATATTTTCAGTATCTATCAGATGGATACTGCGACAATATAATATATCATTCACTATGTATTGAAAAATCAACGGATCCCAGATATAAGTAGTCTTCCCAATATGTTTCGATTCCGCCGCAGTTATCCGCTGAACCTCCAACAGTTTCTCCGAAGGTTCTATATCGCAGAAATGAACCGCCCTATCCGAATGGCCATACTGATTATACCATTTACAGAGATAAAAACGGGTTATATAATCGTAATCAAGTAAGAAAGTGGTAGGAAGCACGTTCATACACTCCACCCCGCAGGAAGACGGATCGGTGCCAGCTTCCCGCAACCGTTCGTTATACATTTCCCACATTTTAAAATCATCCTCTATCGGTTCCACATACTCCACCAGACTCAGCTGATAAGGACGACTCTTTGCCGCACATCCTCCGACCAGATTATCCAACGAGACCCCAAACTTATTGCAGATCGCAGCTATCTCTGCAAAAGAAAAAGCCACATCGCCCCTCATACGGCGGTACACAGCTTCTCTTTCTATACACAGTAAATCAACCAAAGCATTGGTCAGGGTCGCTTTATGTGGCATTTTCTCTCTGATCGCGCTGATAAACTTTTCGTAAATCAGGTCTTTACTCATAATAACAATTTTAATGATTGCCAGTAGACAAAAATAATAAAAATAAAGAACCATTCCTACCAATACTCATTTTTGACTACTTTTGTATATTTATAAACAATATAATAATATGCACGATCTTTGTTGTATAGGTCATATCACACTGGATAAAATTGTGACCCCTAAAAATACAGTACACATGGCGGGAGGAACCGCTTTTTACTTCTCCCATGCAATCAAACATTTCAACGACATCGATTATTCGTTGATCACGGCTTTAGCCGAATCGGAGATGAAAGAGGTTGATAAGTTACGATCGGAAGGAATCGATGTGGCGGTTATGCCCAGCAAACATTCCGTTTATTTCGAGAACATCTACGGAGAGAACCAGGATAACCGCACGCAGCGGGTTCTGGCGAAAGCAGACCCGTTCACAGTCGATTATCTGAAAGATATACAGGCCAAGATCATACATCTGGGAAGTCTGCTAGCCGACGATTTCTCACTGGATGTCGTGAAATACATGGCTGAAAAAGGACTCGTATCCGCCGACTCTCAAGGTTATCTGCGCGAAGTCCGTGATAAGAAAGTCTACGCTGTGGACTGGACAGAAAAGGAAGAAGCATTAAAATATATCCATTTTCTGAAAGCAAACGAACATGAAATGGAAGTGCTCACAGGCCACGACGATGTTGTCGGTGCTGCATTGAAAATGTATGAATGGGGAGTAAAAGAAGTACTGATCACGTTGGGCAGCCTGGGCTCTGTTATATACGATGGAAAAACATTCCATAAAATACCGGCCTACAAACCCAGAGAAGTGGTTGATGCCACCGGCTGTGGCGACACTTATATGACCGGTTACCTGTATCAGCGTGCCAAAGGTGCTTCCATAGATGAAGCTGGCCGCTTTGCCGCCGCCATGTCCACCATCAAGATCGAAGCCTCCGGTCCCTTCAGCGGAAGCAAAGAAGATGTCATCCATTGCATGGAGACGGCGGAACAGAAGTTTCCGGAAATTTAGACGAGCCTGTAAAATTCCCCATATTTTTTATTGTGTGGGGAATTTTCCCCAACTAGAAAGGGGAATAATCCCCATTGCAATGGGGAAAATAGAATTATCTAAACGCCTTGCTGAACGTGGTCATCAACAGAATACAAAGTCCCAGCAAACCGACCACCATATAAGCATATTCCATATTGAAAGCCTGCGAGATTGCTCCGATCAGTAATGGTGCGACAAGCGAACCGATAAAACTGATACTTGAAAGAATGGTAAGCGCAATCCCTACCGGTGTTTTCGACTTTGCCCCGACAAGGCTATAAATAGTAGGAACCATACTCGAAATTCCCAGTCCGACCAACATGAATCCGAATGAGTTGACAATCACCTTCAAGGCCATCGAATCAACTGTACTGCCCAATAAGGCAGAAGTAAAGAACCCGATAAAAATAAAAGCACCGGACAACTGCAACACCCGCTGCTTTCCCCATATCCGGTACGCATAATTAGCCAGGAAGCGACCGACAGTCATCATCACCATAAACACCAGAAAGCCAATCTGCAAAGATTTAGGTACCTGCAAAACCGATTCAAAATAGACACCGCTCCAGTCAAACATCGCACTCTCAACCACCAAAGCGAATAAACCGACCAGCCCCAACTTAATCAGCAACATCTCCGGTCTCTTTACATATTGCCATTTCTCCGACTTATCTTCTACAGCTTCCTCCTTCACTTCCGCTGTAAATACATCATCCTGTAAATACCTGCGGCTCACCATGGTAAGCAACAGTATCAATGCAGCGATCAACGTAAAATGCCAAAACGGAGTAACATCCGAAACGATCATGATAAAACCGATCAACGCCCCCAGACAGGCAGCCAGACTCCATCCCCCATGAAAAGAAGCCATGATCGTCCGCCCGTAAAGCCGCTCTATCCCGATCCCCTGTGTATTCAACGATATATCACACAGATTCCAGAACACACCGAAACAAAACAGAAACACCCCAAGCATATAAATATTCAATGCCGTCCCAATCGCAAATAGAGAAAGGGCATATCCCATAATACTGATCTGCACCATAATACGACTTCCCAGCTTCGACACCAGATAACCCGCCAGCGGAATCGCCACAAACTTCCCCACCGGAATCATAAACAGCACAATCCCCCAATACAGGGCATCATTCACTGTAAAGATCTCCTTAATATCAGGAATACGACTTGCCCAACTTGAAAAGCAAAGCCCCTGAGCAAGAAAAAAGGAAAGAACCGCAAAACGTATATGTTCTTTCGAATAAGCTACATGGTTATTAGAATCCATTTCGTCAGATATTTATTGAACGGTTAAAAATAGACATATTTTCGTTATACCGGGCACCAATCTGTGAAACAAAAAATAAATACACAATTCAAATTGTGCGTTTATGAACACTAAACGTGCGATAAAGCACTCACTCTTCAATAGCCACAACAGGACAAACTACTATATAACAAACATTTAATTCATGGCACATTTTTTGATTATTATCATTTAATAATATTCTATCATGATTAGACACTATTTCAAGACAGGATTCAGAAACCTGCTAAAATATAAAACCCAATCCTTTATCTGCATAATAGGATTAGCAATCGGATTGACCTTTTTCACCGTTGGGTACTATTGGTATAGATATGAAACATCTTACGACAGCTTTTACCCGGAATCGGAACATACCTATAATATTTATACGATCGACAAACAGACTGGAAAAATGCAGCCGGGTGCCCCCGTCATTTTATGCGCTGAATTAAATGAAAACTTCCCCGAAGTTAAATATGCTGCTACTTTATCCAATGCTGGGGGCATATATACTTCCGATAATAAAACAATCGGTACCCCCTTATTTAAATGGGTAAATCAAAACTATACCCGGCTTTTTCCTCCCAAAGTTATAGCCGGAAACATGACTGATCCCATCCCTACAACCGAAGACGGAACAAAAACGAATCTGATGGTAACCCGCAAATTCGCTTTGAAATACTGGAAAACCCCGGAAGAGGCTATTGGTAAAATACTCACTGACCAGAATAAATTCACAAAGACAATAACAGCCGTTATTGAAAATCCACCCTCAAACAGTATTTTTCAGGCAGATGGTTATTATAGTATCCAAGTCGATAAAAGCCATTACACCAGCCGTTCGCCGGAATATTACTGGAATTATCCACCTAATGAAATGTATGTATGCCTCCATGAAAATACAGATGTAAAAGCATTCAGTCGGAAGCTACACACCTATTCGATAAAAAATCAGCTAAACCCTAATTTATATATCGAAATAACCCCTATCACTAAAACAAGATACCAATTGGGAGCAGAGATGTCCTTCAATCTAAACTATATCCGGACCTTTGTTGTTTCCGGATTATTATTGCTATTCTGTACTCTGTTCAATTTTATCAACTTACAGGTCAATCGCATCTTTGAGCGTTCCCGCGAATTTAAGCTACGAACCTCTCTGGGAGCAGTAAAAAAGAATTTATTCTGCCAGATCATCATTGAAATTTCTATTCAGGTACTGTTAGCCTTGTTAGTCGGGGTTTCCCTGATAGAACTGAGAACCCCTTATATCGAACAATTATTGGATACGTCTATTCAAAAACAGGAATTATTCATAGATTTATTACAGACAGGAATATTCGGCTGGACTCTTCTGTTATCAATCGTCCTGCTTATCATCAGCCGCTTTATCCATAGGCAATCAAACGATTTCAAAGCGGGTCCCCAATTATTCCATACGGCCAACAATGAATGGATCCGTAAAATCAGTATCGGACTACAGTTAGGTATTTGTGTCGGCTTCATGTTTACCGCACAAATATTATTTCTGCAAATCAACCGGATGAAAAATACAGCGATGGGATTTGATACCGACAACCTTATACAGGTTAATATATCCTCACAAATCTACTCGCAATTCACTGATGAGATAAAACAAATACCAAGTATTACAGATTGCATTCGCGGAGGAAATTTCCGGCTAAGTCATGATAACTGGCATACCGAAAAAGAAATAGGATGGGAGAACAAACCAGCCAATGCCTCTTATGAAATCCAGATGATACAGGCAGGCATAGACTTCGCACAGAAGATGAAAATTACATTGCTGAAAGGACGTTACCTGGAAGATACAGACATGCAATCGGATGAGCCGTCCGGCATCGGATGCCATAAAGTACTTATCAACGAACAAATGGCCAATCTGCTTGACACTAACGATCCGATCGGAAAAATGATTAGCAGAAAAGATTATCTTCTAAGAGGAACGGACGGGACACCTCCCCTTTATTTTGAAATAGTAGGAGTCGTAAAAGATTTCCACGGGCTAAGCCTTCGAAATCCAATACCTCCTACAATCATTGAATATTGGAATTTCTATGATTACTATTTATATTTACGGACTTTACCCGGAAAAGAAAAAGAAGCATTAAAAGCCGTAAAAGAATTGATCAGTCGTATAACCCCCGAAGGATTTCCGTTGAGCGAGACAATGACAGTCAACGATCAGTTGGAAATACTGACCCGCACTGAAAACGCCAGTCTCCGGTTATTCACCTTACTGGCTATTTTATGCGCATTAATTTCCATCTTTGGTATTTATTCTATTTCTTCGTCCAATATGCAGCAGCGAAAGAAGGAAATAGCCATTCGAAAAGTGATGGGAGCCACTTCGCGAGAGATCATTGATATGTTCTTGAAAGAATACACAATAATCACTTTGACTGCCAATGCCATCGCTT
Source organism: Parabacteroides sp. AF17-3 (assembly GCF_003635445.1). Lineage (NCBI taxonomy): Bacteria > Pseudomonadati > Bacteroidota > Bacteroidia > Bacteroidales > Tannerellaceae > Parabacteroides > Parabacteroides sp. AF17-3. The sequence continues at coordinate 142,478 of NZ_QTMM01000002.1, forward strand.
TACCTGTCGGCTATCTGTTCGCCCAAAAATGGCTGGAACAATATCCACAGAACGTTCATATGCAACTCTGGATGTTTATAAGTATCCTGCTGGCTACTATTCTGTTAGTTATACTGACAGTCTTAGGACAAGTGATTCGGGCCGCAAACGGAAATCCGGCAGAAGTTGTAAAAAGCGATTAAAAATAAATGATGAGGACAAGAACCGGAAATAACAGAAAAAATCCGTATGTTTGCCGTAAACCTTCCGAGTATGATAAACAGAATATTACTGATTTTCCTGTTGTTTTTCTGCAAAACTTTACTTTCAGGACAAACTATTGCAGAACGAATAATGCCTCCCGAAGGATATGTCCGAACAGAGGTAGCAGCAAATTCTTTTGCTTCATATCTCCGTCGGCTACCTCTGCAACCGGAAGGAAGCAAAGTTTTGCTTTATAATGGAGAGACAAAGCGTAATCAGCTGCCTGCTTATGCCGTCGTCGATCTGGATATCGGAAAACGTGACCTTCAGCAGTGTGCCGATGCCGTTATCCGGCTGAGGGCAGAATATCTTTACGAACAGAAACAGTATGCAGCCATCCACTTCAATTTCACAAACGGATTCAATGCCGAATATACCAAGTGGGCAAAGGGCAGCCGTATCCGTGTGAACGGCAATACAGTGTCGTGGTATCCATCCAAAGGCGAAGATTATTCCTATAAAACATTCCGTTCCTATCTGGATATGGTATTTTCCTATGCAGGAACAGCCTCCCTATCGAAAGAACTGGCTCCGGTCAACTACCTGGAGATGAAGATAGGTGACGTATTCATCCAGGGCGGTCACCCGGGGCATGCCGTTATTGTCGTCGATATGGCCGTTCACCCAAAGACAAAAAAGAAAGTATTCCTGCTGGCACAAAGTTATATGCCTGCCCAGCATATCCATATACTGACCAATCCGGTAAACAGGAAGAAATCCCCCTGGTACGAACTGAGCGACTCGGATGATGGAAAGGTCTACACCCCGGAATGGATCTTCAATAAAAAAGATCTGAAACAATTCAAATAAAAAAACGTTTCAAAAGTCACTATATATCAACGCATTACATTTAAATATATTATTTTTCTCATTTATTATTCAATAAAGATGCAGCCTTTTTACAACTTCTACCATCTTATTAGTCGTACATAATTTATTAACACTAAAATAAAAGAAAAATGAAGAAGACGTTGAAATGGTCGCTTATGATGATGTTAGCAGTAGTTGGTTTAACTTTTGCTTCTTGCAGTGATGATGATGACACTCCAACAGTAGGAACTGTAGAAGATGTTAATGGCGAGTTTACAGGGAAGATGACTTATGCAAAAGAAGCAAAAGAAGCAGCAGCTACAGGTACGACTCTGGAACTGAAAGTTGCAAATGACTCAATTCAGTTTGAGAAATTCCCTTATCAAGCATTAGTTGTAGAACTTTTGGGTGAAGAAGCATCAAAGCCTATCATCGAAGCGATTGGCGATTCACTGAATTACAAAATAAACTATACAGCAACAATGAATGCGGCAAAAGATTCAGTTGTAATGACTTTAAAACCGGAACCATTAAAAATCGATGCTGCTGGTGTTGAAGTTACTATTGAAGCAGAAAAGACAGCTTCATATGCAGTTAAAGACAAAAACTTAAAGTTCACTATTAAAGCTGCTAATGTAAAAGTAGGCGGAATAGACTTCCCTGGTGGTTGGACTCCGATGGACTTGTCTTTCGATATGAAGAAGAAATAAGACTAATTCTATCCAATATAAACGGAGGATGTTTCATTGGAAGCATTCTCCGTTTTTGTATTCCAACAACAGGTCCTATATAATATATGTATAGTGCGTCAAACTTTTCTCTCCTTCTTTCCGCAACTGATTACTATCAACCGCCTCTTTTAAGTCCCTGCTGGCCGTAGCTGTTGATAACTCTTTAAAATATCTCAGATAGTCTTTACGGGTAAAAGAAGCATCTGCTATATAATCCTTAAACAAAGCAATTCTGTCACGCCCCGTAAGTGTTACATTCTGCGATTGCAGTAATTCTTCGAGCGACTCTTCTACTATTCTCAGCATAAATTCAACAAAGATAGTAGACTCCCCTTGTCTGTCAGCAACAGCCAAAATCCGATAATACTCTTCCTGATTTTCTTTAATGAGAGACTCTACCGGCAAATATTCAAACACCGGATTATACTTCATCAAAATAACACTTTGCCACAAACGTCCCATTCTTCCGTTTCCATCAAGAAACGGATGGATAAATTCAAACTCATAATGGAAAACACAACTCTTGACAAGCAATATTTCATCATCATTCTCCAAATAACCAAACAAGTCATTCAACAGCGATTTAACAAGAGTCCCTGAGGGAGCGACATGTGCCAGCTGTTTTCCTTTCATGATGCCAACTGATTTATTCCTCAGCCTCCCAGCGTTTTCTACCAGACCATCCATCAATATCTGGTGTGCCTCACATAAGGATTCTATGCTAAAAGGATCAAAAAGGCCAATATTTTCATAAACACGAATTGCATTTTTCACTTCGGTAATATCTTTTAATGGAGCTATTACACGTTTCTTTTCCAATAAAGCCGTAACCTGATCGAAAGTTAACGTATTTCCTTCAATAACAAGAGAAGAATGAATTGTGCGTATCCTGTTCCTTTTTCTTAGTTCAGTAGGAGGCCTATGCAAACGGGCCGCTTTAATTTCACCCAGTTTTTCTGAAATTGAAGCGACTTTAGCCAATATATAAGGTGTTATTTTATAAAGAGGTTTCATTGTGATAGTATCATTTGATAGTATCATTTGATAGTATCAAAGATAAGAAATATATTTATATAAACATAAAAAATCTCCTTCCGGTATGCGAATTAACATGTAACCGGAAGGAGATTCTTATATTCAACAATCTTTTCAGGATTGGTCTGCTACAATTTCTCTTTCAAATAATGCCCTGTATAAGACTCCGGGCACAAGGCCACCTCTTCCGGCGTTCCGGCACAAACCAGATAACCGCCGGCGTTACCTCCTTCCGGTCCTAAATCGATCAGGTAGTCAGCACATTTGATCACGTCCATGTTATGTTCAATGATCACTACCGTATGTCCTTTATCGATCAATGCATTAAATGCTTTCAGCAGGGTCTTTATATCATGGAAGTGCAAACCCGTAGTCGGCTCGTCGAATACGAACAAAGTCGGCTGCTGCTTTTCCTGCCCCAGATAATAGGCCAGCTTCACACGCTGGTTCTCACCGCCGGACAAAGTCGAAGAAGTCTGTCCCAGTTTGATATAACCCAGGCCGACATCCTGCAACGGCTTCAACCTTTTGACGATCTTCTTTTCCTGCGAACCGGTATGTGCTTCGAAGAACTCGATTGCCTGGTTGACAGTCATTTCCAGCATATCATAGATATTCACACCGTGATATTCCACATCCAGCACATCCTGTTTGAAACGCTTTCCATGGCAGCTTTCGCATTCCAACGTGATATCCGCCATAAACTGCATTTCCACCGTGATACGGCCGTCCCCTTTACATTCTTCACAGCGTCCGCCTTCCTTATTAAAAGAGAAATAGGCAGACGTATATCCCAGCTGTTTCGCCAGTGGCTGTTCACCGAACAATTTACGGATCTCGTCGTAAGCACCGATATAAGTCACCGGATTCGAACGCGAACTCTTACCGATCGAGTTCTGATCGACAAACTCGATACCCTGTATCATCTTCATATCACCTTCCAGGCCGGAACAATCCACCATCAGCCGGGCCGCATCATCCAGATAATGCTTTACCCCTTCATAAAAGATATCCCGCACCAGCGAACTCTTTCCCGAACCGCTGACACCGGTAACAACCGTCATCACGTTCAACGGAAATTTCACATCTACCCCTTTCAGGTTATTCTTACGGGCCCCTTTCACCTCTATATAATTATTCCACAGGCGCCGGAAAGCGGGGACTTCAATCTTATCTTCACCGGTCAGATAACGGACCGTATAACTGTCGCTGCTGGTTTGCAGGTTATTCACATCCCCCTGGTAGACCACTTCGCCCCCCAAACGTCCAGCCTTCGGACCTATATCTATAATATAATCGGCTGAACGGATAATATCCTCGTCATGTTCCACCACGACCACCGTATTACCCAACGCCTGCAACTGACGCAACACCTTTATCAGCAAATCGGTATCTCTCGAATGCAACCCGATACTCGGCTCATCCAATATATACAAGGAACCGACCAGGCTGCTGCCCAACGAAGTCGCCAGGTTAATACGCTGACTTTCACCACCCGACAACGAAGCCGAAAGGCGGTCGAGCGTCAGATACCCCAACCCGACATCCAGCAGGAACTGCAAGCGGTTCATAATCTCCGTCAACAAACGTTTTGCCACGGCCGCATCCGTTTCGTCCAGCACCAGGTTGTCAAAAAAGGCTTTTGCTTCCGTGATAGGCAATGCCACCAGTTCAGCTATATTCTTACCGCCTACTTTCACATAGAGCGCTTCCGGTTTCAGGCGGGCCCCTTTACAGGAAGGACAGGTCGTCTTTCCCCGATAGCGAGCCTGCATGACACGGTATTGTATTTTATAAAGATTCTCTTCCACAAACTTGAAAAAGTCGTCGATGCCGTGCAAGCCGCGGGCACCATGCCACAACAGGTCTTTTTCCTTCTGCGTCAGGTCGTAATACGGACGATGTATCGGGAAGTTGTATTTCTCGCTCTTGGCGATAAACTCCTTCAACCACTCTCCCATCACTTCGCCTTTCCAGCAGACCACCGCCCCCTGAAAGACCGACAAACTCTTATCCGGTACCACCAGGTTCTCATCGATACCCAGAACTTTTCCGAATCCTTCACAGACCGGACAGGCTCCCAGCGGATTATTAAAACTGAACATCATATCGGTCGGTTCGATAAACGTGATACCATCCGCTTCGAATTTCTTGGAATATTCCTTTACCACCGTCCCTTCGGCAGCATAGATACGGATAATACAGGTATCATGCCCTTCAAAAAACGCCGTTTCCGCCGAATCGGCCAGACGGCTTTTCAATGTCTTATCGTCCGAAACCGTCAAACGGTCGACCAGCAATTCAATATTGGGAGAACCGAGCAATGCCTCATCCGCCAACACTTCCTGGATACGGTAAGCCGTGTCGTTGATTGACAAACGGGTATATCCTTCTTTCTGTAAAATCTCCAGCTGCTCCTTCATGCCACGGCCTTCCGGCAGGACTACCGGGGCAAACACGGCAAAACGGGTACCGGCCGGATATGCCAGAACCTCCTTCACGATGTCTTTCACCTGATGCTTTTTCACTTCCATCCCCGACACAGGCGAAATCGTCTTGCCTATCCGGGCATAAAGCAGCCGCAGGTATTCATATATTTCGGTAGATGTACCCACTGTCGAACGCGGATTGCGGGTATTCACCTTCTGCTCGATCGCAATAGCGGGCGGAATGCCTTTAATATAGTCGCACTCCGGCTTGCTCATACGCCCCAAAAACTGGCGGGCATAAGAAGAAAGACTCTCCACATAGCGGCGCTGTCCTTCGGCATATAACGTATCGAAAGCAAGGGAGGATTTTCCGCTGCCGGATAATCCGGTTATCACGACCAGTTTGTCGCGCGGGATCTCTACATCAATATTCTTCAGGTTATTAACACGAGCCCCTTTGATAAATATAGCATTATTTTCAGACATAAATCTTTTCCTAATAAGGATACAAAAATAGCAAAAAGAAACGAGAACCTGAATTTAGTACAGAGGTATTCGGGTTTGTTATTATTTATTATCTATTATCTTTGAATCGGATAAGAGACTTTCGCATATCTATCTGAATTACATTTTTTAATCTACGGAAACAGGATCGTTTTTTACCATTTTTTTAGCTCGGAAATAACTTCGATAATTACTGAATCCAGCATGAATAACAATCTCCATCAAAGATATTTTTTGCTTTCTTTGTACAGCCTCCGCCTGTAATCTTTCAACTTCCTTCAATCGGTAATTATTAATAAAACGATTGAAATTCATCTCATACTCTCTATTTATAAATGCTGATATATAAGTTCTGTTGGAGAAAAGATCCTTGGCCATGTCGGTTATTTTGAATTCCGGGTTTAGATAAGGTTTCTTATCCTCTAAATACTTCTCGACTCGCTCCCGCCCCAATTGCGCATAATTCCCCAACGCAGTCATTTCCTTTTCTTTGGCAGTAACAGGTTCGATAATCACATAATTCTCCGAAAGAATATTCAGGCACAGCACAATATGAGTAAAAACTGCCGGCAACGTTGTAAATATCCAAATAAACCCCAACTTATTGAATAGCCCGATACCCAATATCAATCCGGCTATCGGCAAGGTTTGCAGCAGGACCCTGAAAATAATGATAAAGGATAGCCAATCCAGCGACATCCGGTAAATATCAGCGGAATAATCAGTTACCTGACGTTTATAGGATTTTATGCGAAGCAAGCTCAATACAGAATATAAAATACTCAGCAAAATACAGACGATAAACGTAATGTCGACAATCGCGCTTGTCAGGCTTACTTCATTATCATAAATAGCAGTCCATCGTTGCCGGAACGGCACTATTAAGGCAATCACGTAAATAGTTACAGTCAAACACGACGGAAGGATAAAATGGTATACCGGAAAACGCCTCTGCTCGCCTATTCCCGTAATAATATAGGTAATCAGGTACAGGAATATGGGAATAAAACTGAACGAGGAAAAGAAAACAGGTTGGTATGTTATAAAAGTGTCGCGGGCGACAGAATGCATAACCAATCCACTCCAGTACAACATTATCAAACAGTATACAGTGATTATGCTGTAATGTATTTTCCGATTGACTGTATTGGAAGAGCGAGTTATGTCAAGCGAAATCATGATGAGGCCGACCGCAGCGCTTACCACAGGTATTGAAAAAACTATTGCACGTCCGATATCTTGATTCATCCTTTTTTATTTATTGGTGATTCCTTGTCAGTCTGTTCTTTATATGTATTTTCCAATTGAATCGCACGCTGGAAATGCCTAGAGTCTTTGAACCCCGCCATGGTCATTACCTGATACGGATTTTTTTGTTCATTCGAAGGATGCACTATCAGAGTCTGGTATTCCCTAATCCGACATTGGTTCAGGTAACGCCTGAAATTCACCCCATAAGTTTGATTGACAAAATTGGACATCACGGTACGGTTCACCCCCATCGCCTCGGCCATGTCAGTCAACTTGAAATCAGGATCGAGGAATGGTTTTTGTTGAGACAAATAGTTTTCGAACGCCGTCCTGTTCAATTGTCCGCGGGTGTCATCCGACCTAGGGTACTGTTTGGCGATCAAACCGTTGTTCCCGGTCTCATTTTCATTGCCTGAAAACAAATCAAAGGTCTTGTAAGAGAGATATTGCCTACGGATAACCTGATATGTAAGCAAGATTTCCTGAGCCATAATGCATAACGCGTTCAACCGAATAAGCCATTGACTTGCCCCGACCAACGAAGGCAAAAAAGCAATTAGAAATATAACGATGGAAAGTATAGAAAGCATGAAAAACATAATGAGCCAACGCGATGATTTAATACTGACATATTTTCGATCCGTATCGGCCATTTGAAGTACCGTCTGCCTATAATACCGCAGCAATAACAGGCCAGTCGGAACAATATAAGCTATTGCAGTGATAAACCGCAGTAAAGAACTGGATATAAAAAGCTCCGTATAGCGCTCAAATAACGACAGTCTGGTAAAAAGTCCTCCCTCGGGAGGTGACATCCAAGCTGTCGTTATCAGGATAATTGCCAATGTGGGTACCGGCCAAATGTAATTCAGTACGGGAAAGTTTCTCTTTTTCCCTAAATAGGCCAAGTAATAAACGATATTGTAAAACAATATGGGAATATAAATATACGACAGGGCAAAAGGAATATCGACCGGAAGGAATATCGGATCGTCAGAGAGCACATGCCATAAAGCGGATGACCACCATACGGCTATCAGGATACAATAAATGCTTACAACCCGCCTTAATTTCCTTTCGGCAAGATTGCGATAATTCCATATCAATAATAAAGTAAAGACCGAACATATGGCCGAACAAAATATCGGTAAAATATAGGTCATCAAGTTGCTGTATGTGACAAATGCTCCCATGTCAATCGAATTCAAATTATTTTTCTCGAGTGTGTGTTTCTGCTGGCTTTTTCCGATGCACTTAAATTGCTTAGGCAGACAGTCATAAACTCACTGACATTACGGTATACAAAGATAGCCTTTTTTACTGCACTTATTTGTATTACAACTGTTAATAATGACTCCGCGCACTTCTAAAATGAGTCAGACTTTGATGATTTGACATGCCCGTTACAAAATTGCAGCTTGTGTAAAATGGTCATTACGATTTTGCCGATATGATTTATACGTTTTGACACTATGCGATAACAAATACGCCGTTCCTTTGTGCAAAACAAAAATAAAGAAAGCGAGGTCACCGCAGTTGACCTCTTGAGACTGTATATGCAAGAACAGACTATAAAATTTACAACGGAATAATTAACTATAGCCATAAAATATGCACAATGGAATTATAAAACGAATATTGGTCCTGCTGGTAGTTACTACCGCCGGTATGATGCAGGATACCAAAGCCCAGAACGTGGCTGTCAAGAGTAATGTTCTGGCAGATGCTTTCCTGAATCCGAATTTGGGAATAGAGATCAGACTCGCACCTAAATGGACTTTGGACGCTACGGGACAGTTCAACGCATGGACACTCTCGCACGACCGGCGCTGGAAACACTGGGCCGTTCAACCTGAGGTCAGATACTGGTTCTGCGACCACTTCTCAGGGCACTTCGTAGGTGCTCACATCCATGGCGGACAGTATAACATCGGAGGTTTTGACGGAAAAATCAACTTTCTCGGAACGGATGCCCGCAAGCTGAAAGATACCCGTTATCAGGGCTGGTTCGTCGGCGCTGGTATCGCTTACGGTTATACGTGGATACTGGGGCGGCATTGGAACCTTGAGGCGGAAATAGGCTTTGGTTATTCCTATACACGCTATGACCGCTTCCAGTGTGCCGGGTGCGGCAGAAAGTTAGAAACGGACAAGCCGCACCACTATGTGGGGCCGACGAAAGCGGCAATCAACCTTGTTTATGTATTTTAATCGTGTGCAAAGATGAAAAAGACAATATATATCCTATCAGTCCTTTTGGGCATGGTTACGGTAACGGAAGCACAAACTGCAATCGACTTGCGAAAACAGGACATCGTGGACGGTGTTTCCGTGGAGAATCTAAAAATAGAACGCAACGGCGGGTACATCGCCATAGACATGCTTTGGGATTTGTCAGGGCTTGACGTGGACGATAATCGTGCCGTACTTCTTACACCATGGCTAGTCAATGGCAACGACTCGCTCGACCTGCAACCGATAGGGGTTTACGGCAGGCGCCGTTACTACTTCTATGTACGCAATGGCGAAAGCATGCTATCGGGCAAGAATGAAAAGAGCTATAAGGCCTCGGAAAAACCCGATACCCTCAAATACCACCATATGGTACCATACGCCGAATGGATGAACGGAGCCGTGCTGTCGCTTCGTCGTGACGACTACGGGTGTTGCAACACGTTGTTGGCAGAGCGGAATGACACGCTCGGACGACACACCGAAGCGTTTTTCCCCGAACTGGTATATATACGTCCGCAAGGGCAGATCGAAAAACAGGATTCACTCGAAGGTTCGGCGTTCATCGACTTCCCGGTGAATCAAACAGTGATTTATCCGGATTATCGACACAACACCGCCGAACTTGGGAAAATACAGTCATCGATAGACTCCGTGCAAGGCGACATGGACATAACCATTACTTCGGTATGGCTGAAAGGTTACGCTTCACCCGAAAGTCCTTATGCACATAACAAAGAGTTGGCTATCGGACGTACGGCAGCATTGAAGAAATTCATACAACAACTCTACCAGTTTGAAGACGAGGTAATAACGACTGACTACGAACCGGAGGATTGGGTAGGATTGCGCCACTACGTGGAACAGTCAGACCTTGAACATCGCACAGAAATGATTGCTTTGATAGACGGCAATTTGGAACCGGATGCCAAAGAGCTGAAAATAAAACAGACCTATCCGGCGGAATATCGCTTCCTGTTACAGAACTGTTATCCGACGTTGCGCCACACTGACTACCGCATAGTCTACACTATCCGCAGTTACAGCGACGTGGAGGATATAAGGCGAATCATACGTGAACGGCCGCAGAAACTGAACCTGAATGAGTTCTACCTCGTCGCACAGGAGTATGAACCCGGTACGGATGAGTTCACTGAAGTGTTCGAGACAGCGGTACGCATGTTCCCGGATGACACCATCGCCAACCTGAACGCCGCCAACGCTGCCATGCGCCGTGGCGACCTCACGGCCGCAAAGCGTTACCTTGCCAAAACGGACAATTCGCCCGAGGCTGTTTATGCCCGAGGTGCACTGGCCATCCGGCAAAAAGATTACAACAGTGCCCGACGTTACTTGAACGAGGCGAAATCTCTCGGATCAGAACAGGCCGGCATCACGCTTGAACAGCTTGAAAAAGGGAAACATTAAGGATAAACGAGATAATATATTATTAACAAAATTAGATTACAAACATTTATGAAGATGAATAAATTATTTTTAGGTATGTTCGTATGCATCGCATTGTGTGCATGCTCGAACGACGAATCAGGAATTATTCCGGATGATACACCGAATGCCTTCACAGGAGACGAGGCGTACATCAATATCCGCCTCGCTGATGCAGGTTCACTTACAAAGGCGCAAGAAGGTGACTTTGAGTACGGAATAAACGAACAGTCTGTAAAAAACGCCTACTTCTACTTTTACGATGCAGACGGTGTATTCGTGACACAAGGTAATGCTTGGGGAGGTGGCAACGCCTCAACGACTGCCCCTGCCGGAAACATTGAATTTGTGAGCAACAACGTCGTTGTACTGAAAGGACTGGACAAAAAAGACTATCCTAAATATATGGTAACAGTGCTCAACAAACCGACCAACTTCGTGTATGGAAAAACACTCGACGAAATGCAAACAGTGCTTGCAGACAATAACGCGGAAGGTATTTATTATCCGGAAACGACCAATAACGTCACAACCAATTACTTTACCATGAGCACTACGAGCTACACCGAAACCAATCGGACAAAATATTTCGTGACGGAAGTTAAAGAGGAAAATTTCTCTCTTGAACCGATAACAGATGTGAGTGCCATTAGCAATGCGGTGACTGTATATGTGGAGCGTCTGGCTGCCAAAGTAACCTTGAATGTATCCGATGAACTTCCAAAGGATGTAAATGGGCGTTATCCGATAAAAGTCACTGTAGCAGGCGAAGACAACCCAGCCGGAAGCGGTAATATCGCTTCGGAAGAGCTTTATGTGGAATTGCTCGGATGGAAATTGAACGCCACAGCGAAGAAATCGTACATGATTAAGAACATAGATGCAACTTGGACGGATAATGACTTGGGCTTTACATGGAACAGATGGACCGACCACCGCAGCCATTGGGGTAAGTCGTTCAACTACGGTTTGTCCGGCTATCCTGAAAATGCGGCGGGAGTTCCCACCAATTCCACATATCTGAATTATGTCGATTTGGAAAGCGACTTAACCGCATTGGGAACCCCTGCCTATTGCGCCGAGAACACCAACACAAACACCATCGTGACTGGCAACTTTCCTTCTACCGTTACGAGTGTCCTGTTGAAAGCCAATATATGCGATGCAAGCGGCAATGCACTCGACCTCGTACGTTACAATGGTGTACTTTTCAAACAAGACTCCTTCCTCGAATATGTGCTCAACGTACTGAAGACGAAAAACCAACTGAACATGTGGTATGAAGACGGTCAAGACGATGGAGGTAATACAAAATATACACAGATTGGTAAAGAGTATGTGAAATTGGAGAATATGGGCGACGGAAAAGTAAAAGTGGTATTTACGAATGAGAATGAAACCTCATTATATACAGAGAACGGCGCCAACAGTTCGGATCAAATCATCGCCGCTCTTAACGAAAATCTGGCCGCTGCTTCAGCAGATGCCATCGCTTACAACGGTGGATCGATGTACTACAATATACCTATCGAACACCTCAACAATGGCGATGTCGCAAACGGGACTATTCCGGAAGCCAAATACGGTGTGGTGCGCAATCACCACTATGTAGTCACCATTGACAAATTGGAAAATATAGGCAAGGGGATTTTTGACGAAGACGAAAAAATCGTTCCCGGCGAAGATCCGGACGGTGACACTTATTACGTTGGCGCGAAAATCAATATCCTTTCCTGGAAGATTGTCAGCCAAAATGTGGAACTTTAATTTTTCTTGAAACAATCTTTATCTTATAAAACAACCATTCCATGAGGAATAAACCCCACATGGAATGGCTTTAGAAAAGCGCTTCCGCTCCGGCGCAAAGAGAGGACGGAACCGGAAAGGGCGCATCTGCCATTTCCCACCGAAAATGAAAATCCCCTGCGGTATTTTCCGCAGCATACATATATAAAATAAATAATATAAATCAAATGAATATACGGTCTTACATAAGAAAAATAAACGTCAAGTCGATGGCGGTCATCGCTTGCACCTCGATGCTATATGCCTGCGACAGCTTAATCTATGACGATGAGGGCGACTGCTCAGTGAACTACCGTGTGAAATTCCGCTACGATTACAACATGAAGTTTGCCGACGCCTTTGCCCACGAAGTGAACGTAGTGACACTTTACCTGCTCGATGTCGACGGCAAGGTGGTTTGGCAACGTACCGAACAGGGAGAATCCCTTGCGGCTGATGATTATGCCATGACCATAGATGTAGAACCAGGCGAATATGAGCTGCTCGCTTGGTGTGGCACAACTGACAAAGGTTCTTTCTCAAGACCTGTAACAACCGTCGGCAGAGAACTGACCTGCACGCTTGACAGGCAATACGATGCCGGAAACAAGGCATTCGTCAACGAAGATCTCGACCGCTTATTCCACGGGCGACTGCCGGAACAGACGTTCGGTGAAACCGAAGGTACGTACACTTATACCGTACCATTGGTGAAAAACACCAACAATGTCCGAGTGGTGTTACAACACCTCTCGGGAGAGGCTGTGGACAAAGATAAGTTCGTCTTCACCATCACCGATACTAACGGAAGCATGGACTGGGACAACACATTGCTACCCGACGAGCCGGTGACTTTCTTCGCATGGCATACCGACGCCGGGGAAGCAGGCATAGACTCCCAGTCCGAAGAAATACAGACTGTGTCTCGCGCCATTTTCAGCGCAGCCATAGCCGAACTGACCATACCACGTCTTGTAAAAGGACAGAAAACACAGCTCACCGTGACCAACAAGGAAACAGGAAAACCAGTTTTCTCCATTCCTCTTATCGACTATGCCTTGCTTGTGAAAGGTTTCTATAACCGGGATATGGACGACCAGGAATATCTCGATAGGCAGGACGTATACGACATGGTGTTCTTCCTCGATAAAGGTGACCGTTGGCTCGATGCCTACATTTACATCAACTCTTGGAAGGTGGTGCTGCAAAACAGCGAATTATAATAAAAGGAATGCGAATGAAAAATGTGGTAAAACATATCATCACGGGGACTCTGATGCTCCTTGCGTTGTGGAGTACCTCGTGTAGCCATGAAACGGAAGTTTTCGGCATATCCGAAAAAGAAACAGCTCTCAGCATCGGCTTCAGATTGCCCACAAGAAGCCCAGAGACCGGTGAAGGCTATGAAGTTGGCGAAACCTATGAAAACTACATAGACATAGAGAACAACAACTACAGGATTTATTTCTTCACCTTCGACAATAAGCTCATCGCTCGTTTTGAGCCGGACGGTTTCGTAGTAACTGAAAAAAGCGATTACAGGGATTATAGTGTACTTGGCAAAGCACCCGCCGCTTTGGCCAATCACAAAAACTTCAAAATGGTCGTGCTTGCCAACTGGCCGCAATATGGCGACGATACGATGAAGACCGGAGAAACGTTGCTTTCGGATATCTGCAATGCCGATTGGGGGCAGTTCGATAGTTTTTCTTCTTTCGAGTTGAAACCGGAACGACTGATTCCTTTCTATGGTGTCCATGAATACAACAATATAGAGTTCAAGTCAGGAGAGGTTACATTGTTACCTGAGCCTGTCACTCTACTCCGTGCCGTGGCAAAGGTGGAGATAATCCTCAAGACAGATGACTATTTTGACTTATCGATCAGTGAGGTAAAGGTTCGCCGCTATAATAAAAAAGGATATTGTGCCCCCAAAGATATTTTTTCACAGGACGACTACGACCACGGTGGTGAGTGGAGCAACGATTACGTTAGCGGCTTGCACCTCGTGGGAAATAGCAACGATACGGAAGAAAAAATACAAAATTTCCGCTTTGCAAGCCGGTGGGTTGGTACTGACGGAAATAAATATGAGAAATGGATTGCCTACCTGACCGAATACCAAAATATTGACGCAGGCGACAAATACGCGTGCATTGAAGTAAGGCTCGATGCCCAGACCGGTGAGGACGAACCGTATAAAGTCTATTTCGCAAATTACGATGAGAGTGGAAAGACAGATAATAAGGACAATACCAAGCGTTTCGACATCAACCGAAACATCCTCTACCGTTTCACCATCACCGTCCGCGACAACAGGCTCACCGTGAACGTGCAAGAATGGAAATATACTTATGATAATGAATATACTTTTGACTGATATGAAACATTACTTTTTAATCATACTTCTATTGGTAACCATCGTAATGGGAGGTTGCACAGAAGAACTGCAACTGGAGACAAGTGGAACAAACGGGGCAGGTCTTGATGAAGGTGAACTGACGGAAGCCGTATTGAATTTGTCCGTCAATACATTTGCCGTTGAAGCACAAGCAAAAACAAGGGCGTCTCTACCGAGCGACACACCAGAAAAAGAGACTTCGGAAGAAAAAGAGATACATAACATCTGGGTGTTCCAGTACGATGCGACAACCAAAGAACTGCTGATAAAGCCGCGTTACTATACCATCGCCGATCAGGCAATGTTACAAGACCTACCCGTATATCTGAAAGCCGGAGTTCCGTCCATTGTATATGTCGTAACCAACACGAGCTATGACAACTGGGCCAACGACGGCACGGATACTTCATGGCAAAAGTTCAAGAATCTGGAACAACTGAAAAAACAAACCCTGCCTACCGCTTTCCCTTTACGATCGATAGATAAGGTGTCGATACCAATGGACGGAGCAAGCGAGGAGGTGGAAGTAACGACAGGTATTAAGGTCACAATACCGGTTACACGTATGTATGCCAAACTCAAAGTAAAAGTAGAGATGCTGAAAGCAGAAATGAAACTCAACAACGTCAATGTAAGGCAAATTCCGAATATTTGCCGGGTAGAGACATTGGCCGGCGACGGAAATGGAGAGCCAATGGATGCGGTTCCATTTCCTGTCGGAACGACATTCAGTTCGATAGCCTTTGCCGCCTCGGATTTGGAAAAGAACGAAGATAAAGAATGGGCTGTTTTCTATGTCCCGGAAAATCTGCAAGGAGAAATAGAGACTCAGGGCGGTAACAAGTCTGATGCAGCTCCTTCCAATGCACTTGTAGTCGATGTCACCACCGAAATCGGTGGTGAAAGGTATCTCTATGCAGCTTATCCCGGAGGAAACTCATTCAATAATTTTAATATACAACGTAATCAAGTTTACCGTATGACGGTGACTGTCACAGGAGAGAAAGGTCAAAACAATCCATCATCCAACTGTTTTGTTATAAAACCAAACGATTTCCTCTCTTTTGAGCCTTATTATCGTGTAGAGACAGGGGGCGGGTATAATTTTGCAGACTATTTAAACCCTCATGACGAGAATCTGAAAATAGCCCGTGTCGGTATTATCTGGCAAACCAAAGACTGCATTGGTAATAATACGAATGGAACGTTGGTTCAACTCGGTGAAAATACAGGCGACATTCATCAGAAAATCTATGTTAGAACGCAAAAGAAAGGTAATGCCTTGATCGGTGCTTACAATAGCAAGGGAGACATTATATGGTCTTGGCACATTTGGGTTACAGACCATGAACCGGACAATCTCGGTAAAGCTGTCACTTATTACACATACGACTGGGACAATAATGGTATACATCCTGAGAAACCGCGTATTCAAGGCTATGCTGTCATGTCATGCAATCTCGGTGCATTGGCAGATAATCAAAAAGGTATAGGAAATGGTCTCCATCGGTATCCGGATGAAATGACGCAGGCCTTCGGCATGTTATATCAATGGGGACGAAAAGACCCGTTCCCTCCTTTACGCAATATTATAAATGAACATCAGGATTATAACGACGGACATACAGATCTGCATTATGACAACTCCAACCAAATTGAAGTGCATAAGACATCCCTTACCGATGAAAGCATGCTGTTCCATTCGGTAATCGGAAGCACCCTGACCGGGGCTGTCAGACACGCCATCGCTAATCCTACGATCTTTATCTGTGGGACGAACGAAGTCAACCGAGGCGAAAGTTATGTGCAAACAAAGAGTAGCTATTTCAATTATGGCGACTGGTGCCCGACAGGAGAAAGCGACAATAAGCTTTGGGGAGGACTGGAACCGGCTTCCGATGGAATGAAAGCCTACACGATCAATCAGAGTAATAATGTACATATATACGATAACTACGGAACGGAAAAATCCATTTTCGATCCCTGTCCCACAGGCTGGAGAGTTGCCTCGGGCGAATTGTGGTTCGAGTTTACAAATACAGGACTCAATCCAGGATCTATGAGCGGTATCAATTATGACGATGGATTTCCGAACGGATATGGAATGAATATGTATATGCAGAAATGGAAAGAGGGTCCGACATCTTATTTCCCGACACAGGGAACACGTGTAGGCGATGGAGGAGGTTTTCGTGCAAGTAGTTGTGGAAACTACCATAATGCAACCACGGACACGGACAATCGAGTGAATATTTTGCATATCCATAAGGATGCCGGTCTGTTCCATATATTCGAATACCAATTCTATTTTTATTATGTAAAGTCGGTCGCAGGACCAATCCGTTGTGTACGCGATTCGAAATGAAACAGCCCTCTTCTACCTCCTGCGCTCAGTCTCACTTTTATTTATTATCTTTGCCGCAGGAAATGAAGAAAGTGTTACAATAATCTCAAACCAGACAATATTCATGAACAATCAGTATATCCGCCTGCTTCTGGCAGTGGTCCTTTGTGTAGTTACCTCCTGTTCGACTACACGCCAACTACCTGTCCGCGAGACAGAAGGAAAAGACAAACGGGAATTCAGGGGAGCCTGGATACAAACAGCTTTCCAGGGAGAATATAAGGATATGACCCCCGCCCAGCTACGGAAAGATTTCGTACGTAAGTTGAATTACCTGCAATCCTGCGGTATCAACGCCATCATCTTCCAGGTCCGTCCCGAAGCCGACGCTTTCTATAAATCGGACATCGAACCCTGGAGCCGTTTCTATACCGGACAACAGGGCGTCGCTCCGGCAGGCAATTTCGACGTGATGGAATTTCTGATCGACGAATGCCACAAACGGAATATGGAGTTCCATGCCTGGCTGAACCCTTACCGCGCCAGCACGGCAGGCAACACCCGTTTTGCCGATTCACATATTTATAACAAACATCCGGAATGGTTCGTTACCTATAATAAACAGATTCTGTTCGACCCGGGACTGCCCGAAAGCCGCCAGTTCATTAATAAGGTAGTACGCGACATTGTCAGCCGTTACGATGTGGACGCCATCCATATGGACGACTATTTCTACCCCTATCCGGCAGCCGGCATGTCTTTCCCCGATGATAAGAGTTTCCAGAAATACGGACTGAACAAAGGATATACCAATGCACAGCGCGGCGATTGGCGCCGGGAGAACGTGAACACGCTGATCCGCGAACTGAAACGGACCATCCTGCTCACCAAACCCTGGGTGCGTTTCGGCATCAGTCCCTTCGGTATCTACCGTAACAAGAAAAGCACACCCGACGGTTCCGGCAGCGATACCAACGGCCTGCAAAACTATGACGACCTTTATGCCGACATCCTCCACTGGGTGAAAGAAGGCTGGATAGATTACAACATGCCTCAGATATATTGGGAAATAGACCATCCGGCAGCCGACTATATCACCCTGATCCAATGGTGGAACAAGAACGCAACCCTCGAAGGTCCCCATCTCTATATCGGTCAGGACGTGGCACGCACCATGAAAGCCAGCCAGCTGACCCGCAAAATGCGTTACGAACGCGCCCTGTCGAAAGTCAAAGGCAACTGCTTCTGGCCCGCCAACGAACTGTTGTGGAACAACAAAGGCGTAGCCGACAGCCTGAAAAGGAACTACCACCGTTATCCGGCACTGATCCCGGCCTATACTCATATGCACAACCGGGCACCGCAGGAGGTGAAAAAACTGAAAAAAGAATGGACCGCCGACGGTTATATGCTGCACTGGAAGGCCGAACAAAGCCCGACAAACCCGGAGCTAGCCTCCTACTTTGTCGTCTACCGTTTCGAAGATAAAGAACCGATCGACCTCAGTAATCCGGCAAAAATCGTAAAAATCACCCGTAACACAAGATATTTAATGCCTTATGATAACGGAAAGAAAAAATATCGCTATATTGTGACCGCCGTAGACCGTTTTCATAACGAGAATACGGGAAAAAGTATAAAGGTAAAATTATAATGACCGTCTATGTTCTCTCCGGACCTTAGATACAGTAAATTTACGGATTGTGGCTCCTGTTCCGAATACAGGAGAAACATCTTTAAATATCGTTCCTATCCCAAAGGACTTATCATCCCACGGGAACGTTGTTTGCAGAATACATTGTATTTTCTGCTGAAAGGTTCCGTGCAGGTCAATAGCGAAGAACATCCCAATACCATTTTCAGTGCAGGACAGTTCATCCTGCAACCGATCGGCTCAAAGGTCGAATTCAAGATCCTCGAAACCGCCGAATGTATCCTGTACCTGTTTGAACGCCCGATCAATATCTGCAACGAACGTTTCAATAAAGGGGCCAGCATAGCAGAGACCTCCCGTATCGAACCGATTGTAATGAATATGTGTCCGCCGTTGCAGTATTTCGTGGAAGGGATACGGATGTACCTGAACGACGACCTGCTGTGCGCCGGTTTCCTGAATGCCAAACGGACGGAGCTGGTCTACCTGCTCAATTGCTACTATACATTAAAAGAACTGGCCGCTTTCTACTCGCCGATCTACCGGTACAGCAAAAGTTTCCGTTACTTCGTCATGCAGAATTATATGAAGGCGAAAGATGTGGAAGCCTTCGCCCAGATGGGAGGCTACAGCACACCTACTTTCCGCCGCCTGTTCAAAGAGACATTCGGCGAGCCCGCTTACCAGTGGATGCTGAAAAAGAAATGTGAAGACATCCAGAACGACTTAACCACTACCGAAATGTCTATTTCAGAGATCAGCTACAAATACGGTTTCGAATCGCTTTCCAACTTTTCCCACTTCTGCCGGACCAATTTCGGCATGTCTCCCCGTGCACTTCGCAATAAAAAAGACGAATAACCAGTAAAAATCAACAACTTTCGCAGTTTTTACAACTTATTGAATAGAAAAAGCAATTTTACGTCTGCTTTTTCCCGATACATTTGCGTCAGAAACAAGAAGAATTGACTTTCAACGTATATTAAATGATGATAAGAAGTGAACTAGGTTGCTCGTGCGGAATCGCAGTCTGTATATTAATGATCATTACATGTTTCATTAAATGCAGTTCGGAAGAAAAGCCAGAGCAGTCTTCCTACGGTTTCATTTGGTATTCGTTGAAATGGGAACAGGCCATGAGCGGCTATGAAAGTCCTAAAAAAGTTCGTTATTGCTTTTATCCTTTGGAAAAGGGTGCAATGATACAGATCGAGAGTGACACAAGCGGTCTGAAGTTCACACTGCCACCGGATACATACCGTTTACTGGTTTTCAATTGCGATGCCGACAACATCCAGTTCCGCAATATGAATTCATTTGAGACGGCAGAAGCATTTATCCCGGAAACGAAAGCGGCCGGGGGTACGACATCGGGACGCATTCCTTTATATGGAATAGCCATCGACAACCTGGAAGTGGAAGCCAACGACGGAGCAAATAATAAACGTGAGTTCAGTCCGGCTTCATTGATCCGCGAAGTAACGCTCGACATAAAAGTCGAGGGTATGGAGTATATAAAAGAATGCAAAGGGCAGCTGACAGGCGTACCTGCCGCTTTCAACCTGAGCAAACAAGAGATCGTTCCGGACAAAACAACAACAGTTAACTTTGAAACAACAACTTCAGCGGAAGGTATAAAAACAAATGTATTGATATTAGGCACTCCCCCCAAACAAGGAACACCCCCACCTGCCCTCCCTAAAAACGAAGTACAGCTGGATTTCACCCTCAATGACGGAAGTACCACCACTTCCACCCTCGACCTGGGCAACTCGATCGGAGAAACGGAAGGAAACAAAGTAAATGTAGACGTATCCGTAACGGTAGAAAAAGACGCTTCTTTCACTGTCACAATCAACAAGTGGGAAGTCTCTGCCGGCGATGACATGGTCATCGAATGAATTGAATGATAAGTAATAAGCAACGAATAAAATAACAACAATTAAATTTTTATAATTATGAAAACATTAGTATTAAGTATGATTTCAATTGCTGCAACTGTTGCAGCAATGACCGCTTGTACAAGCGAGAGTGATCCGATAAATGACATTACAAATCCGAAGGATGCAAAGGTGGAGATAAAGTTGAATGCTGGGGTAGTTAATGTTGAAACAAAAGCTCAAATAGTCCCTAAACCTATCACTGGAACTACGTTCAGTGAAGCAACACAAGTTCCATTACTTAGACTAGAAGGAGCAACAAGTCCAACTTGGTCTACAGCAACAAATCCAACAAATGCGACAATCACTGGGAGTAATGTAGTTTTAGATGATTCACAAAAATTTTATCCAGCAGAAAGCGATACTAAAGTTTATTTTATAGGCTATTACCCTAGTACAGGGTCATATACATCAGGTATTGTGTCTTATACAGGAATAGTAGGAGAAACAGATATTCTTTGTACTCCTGAAACCTGTGTTGGCAGTAAACATGAACCTGCATCATCTCCGTCATTACAATTTAATCATATGCTTTCTCAAGTAGAAATAAAGTTAAAGGGTGATGTTGCAGCTCAAAATGCTTTTGGAAAGATAAAGAAAATTGAATTAGTAAATATACCTACATCATTAGATTTAACATTAGGAAGTACTATTGCTATTGCGGCTAAGAATGATAGTCCTATTCAAAACATCGCTGTATATGATAATGCAACAGGTACTAATCTTACAACAACAGCAACTACTATTGGAGAAACAGCCATGATTTACAACGGAGGAAGTCAAAAATATGGTACATCAGCAAACTCTTTAGAGATAAAGATAACATATGGAGATACAAACACTACTAGTATTGTTAATGTCAATAATATGACAACTGGATTAGAAACAGGTAAAAAGCATGTTATAACTCTAAGTTTCAAAGAAAAAATAGAAGTTAGTTCTGCTATCACAGAATGGGATACAAGTACTGGAGAAAGTGGTAATGGAGAAGTTGGATAATAAACAATAAAAATAGACTGTTGCAAAAGTCCATACTATGTAGACTTTGCAACAGCCTTAAATAATAAGCCATATGATCAATGCAAAATATATACTAATCATTTTATCTTTTATTGTTTTAGGATGTAATAATAGTATTGATAAAATACCAGAAACAGATTCTAATAAAATTAATTTTAATGCTCAAATAAACAGTATTATTCCAACAAAAGCAATTATTGAGGATATCATTTTTACTAATAATACATCAATTGGCATTTTCGGTTGGGGGCATATTAAAAATAATGCAACAAACCAAACCGTTCGTAGAGACCTTAATAATAATCAATACACCAAAAGCATTGGTAGTAACGAATTTACCTGCGACGCCCATGCCCATTACCCCATCAACCCCGACACCTTACTAAACTTTTACGCTTATTACCCTTACACCGAAGCAGCGACAGCCGCTCCGTTAAGTATCCCCTTTGACCTGAAAAAACAAGACGACATCATGTGGGCAACTCCCGTACTGGACCGGGATAAAACAACAAGTAATGAACCTGTCAACCTCTCTTTCAACCATATCCTTTCCGCCATTACACTTAAATTCAAGAAAGCGGATGATATTAAGGAAGAGATGATCCTGCAAAGCATTTCGATGGAGAACTATCCGTCAACCATACAACTGAACGTACAAACCGGCAAGCTAAGTGTCGCTCCCTCGACTACGCCTTATACACTTATCGACAACCTGAATAAAGAAATAACTCCGAACGAAGAAACAATCGTTACCAACTATCTTCTTTACCCGGTAGAGAAACCTGTTTTCATTGTCCGGATGAGTAACAAAGATTACCGCATCGAATCGACAAAAGCATTCGAAGGAGGAAAAAAACAAACCTACTCTTTCACCATACAAGCCCAGGACATCAGCATCTCAGGCAGTATCAATCCTTGGCTGGATGGTGGCACCAGCGATGAAACAGTTTATTTCTAAGCATCATTTTTTACACACTCCAGAGTCACCCAACAATAAAACTCCTGGAATCCCTGTATTTATCAGCATCTTCAGGTGACGCTGTCCTGCAAAAGCAGCGTCACCCGAAACTATTTCGGATTCACCCCATGGCCTTATCCCTAAACAAGCTAAAACAACATCCTGTTTTGAATGCTTAGAGGAAATACTAGGAAATCTATCGGTTCAGAATTTGTCAAAAGTGAGCTACCTTGTCCCCGTGCTTGACACGGGGCCGCAGAAGAACCAGCAGTATCAAAAGATACATATAGGATACGGTCTGTGCCTTTGCGATCCCGTGTCAAGCACGGGAACGGGATAGCTCAATTATTTCTATAAGTAATCCTTTTATACTATATCACACTAACACAAAATATATAGCTAATTATCAACGAACAAGTAAGCCTTTAACCTTTCGACCAAGGGAAAACAACAAGTTGACCTAGGTCAACTACATATTTCACCTGGGTCAACTAATAGTTTCACCTGGGTCGAAAAGTTAGAAAGTAAGAGGATTTGAACTAACCTCCGCTTATATCTGCGGTAAACAATTATAGGCTTTCGGATAAAAACAGACAGTACCACCGGTGATCCCATTCCAACAGGGTGGCGTCACCTCAAAACCCTGATGAATACAAAGATAAAAGGCCTCACCCGGAGAGTGAAGCCTTATTTCGTAAAACTTTTTCAGGAAAAACTATTTTTCCTGCTCCTGACGAATATACAAACGATCGGTCAAAACATTCGTATAAGTCTGAACCGGGATATCATCGTAATCTGTCAGTTCACCGAGAAGGAGCAACTCTGCATTCTCCATCCACGGACGAAAAGAAATCTCTTTTTTATAGTTTACCTCCTGCAACAAGGTTGGAGCACTTTTCAACACTACATAAGCATTTTTATCGGCCACCTGTTTGCCCTGAAAAGCAATCGTGCGCTCATACATTTTATGTTTATTCGCCCCGTTGATACGGATGGGTGACAAACGAAGCAGGTAATTGTCCTTGCGCAAAACGGGAGTCAGTATCAATGTCTGATAACGTCCGACAGACAGGCCGCTCAGCAAAATATCCATATCCAGTTTTAAAAGGTTACCTTCTACCTCAGCCTTATTCTGTTTGATATTAATCAGGCCGTTATAAGTAGTAGCCGGAGCTTCCGTCTGTGACTGTGCCTGAACCGGGAACAGCAGTGCAACCAGCAGAAAAATAAATATATAGACCGGAGTTTTCATCGTTCACTTATTTAATTATATATACAATACTGACACCGAGTTTAGTCGGTCCGAAATAGTTATTACGGTATTTATAAGCCGGTTCCTTATCCGCAGGGTAAGCCGACTTGTCATACTCAAAATGCAGGAAGCCGACTCCCGCCGAAAACTCGATGTTCCAATGCGGAGAAAGATACAACTGATATCCGTAAGAGATACCACCGCCATAGGCATTGCCGTCATAAGCAAAATCCTTTTTCATCACCGACATGAAATTCACATGAGACATATCGTAGTCCATATAAACGCCATGAACTCCGAAATAATGGCCGTTAAACTTTTCATGCAGCCAGTAACGTGCCTCGGGTTGCACCATCCAATGCTTCCACGACTTGTCGCTCGCAACATCCCAGCCATTATAATTGCCGGAGATATCCAGCGACCAGTGTCGGTTGAAAGCAATTTCGGCACCCAGGTTCACTGTTGCAGTTGCATCATACAAAATATTAGACTTGACTGCCACAGTCTGCGCTTTCGCTCCCCACCCGATACCGCACAACAACAGTGCGATGAATAATACTTTTTTCATATCAGTGTCTTTTCTCTACATGCTTTAAAATCTATTAGCACACAAAGATAGAAAAAAGAAATATAAAACATTAGAGACAACCAAATTATACGTAACTTTGTAATTTAAATAATAAGGCATGAGAATCAAATATATTATATATAGCGTTTTGTTCGCACTATTACTGGGAAGTTGCAGTAAAGAAGACATCGAGATAAAAGGACCAGCCAAACGAACAGTACTTGCTTATATGATTGCCAGTACCAATCTTGGTAGTGATATACGTGCCAATATCAGACAAATGATGACAGTCGCCTCCAACAAAGCACTCAACAGAGGAAATCTGGTTGTATATTATTCGGAAAGCAAAAGCAGATCTTATTTGTTCCAGATAAAAGAAGACAAGAAAGGGAATATAGTAACAGACACCGTCCGTTTTTACGAAAACCAAAGTGCTATCCTGCCGGAAACTATGTATAAGGTGATCAAAGAAACAACAGAATTGTTTCCAGCAGAAAGTTATGGTCTGGTATTATCCAGCCATGGCACATCGTGGCTGCCAGGTAATTTCAGTTCTTTACGTTCTTTCGGAGAAGAAAACGGCCAATATATGGAAATAACCGAAATGAACGAGGCACTGGAAGGCTTTCATTTCGACTTCATGTTGTTTGATGCTTGTTATATGAGCGGCATTGAATGTGCTTATGAGTTGAAAGACAAAACGGATTATTTCCTGGGATCGCCGACCGAAGTCCTTGCCCGCGGATTTCCTTATGAAGATTTCCTGCCTGCCTTGTTTAAAGACAAAGCCGATCTGGAAGCAGTTACCAAAAGTTTTTATGAATACTACAGCAATAACGATTATGCTCCATACGGCACAGTATCTCTGATAAAGACAAGCGAATTGAACGAATTGGCACAAATTGTCAATGACATATTAAAAGACAAAACAGAAGAGGATATTTATGCTCTTCCTTTGTCGAATATGCAGATACTTGAATATCTTACTGTCAGGCAGCCGCATATGCTTTATGATTTCGATGATTTTATCAAGTATCTAGCAAACGACGAACAGTATCAACGTTTTACCGCTTGTATGGAAAAAGCGGTCATCAGCAAATATGCAACACCTTATTCATACTATGCAGCATTATATGGAGCAAGAAAAATCAAGCGTTTCTCCGGCCTGTCGGTCTTCGTGCCCCAATCCTCTCTGACGAAGTTGTCAGACTGGTACAAGCAGCTTGCCTGGTATAAGGCGGTTTATTAACTAAAAACAAAAGTAGCTGTGAAGGGACTATGGTTAAAGTCTCCTCATAGCTACTTTCACCCCATTATAGACTCGCTATATTATTCAGCTTTTTGCGTATATCATCCCAAGTTACCTTATTCTGCTTCTTCGAAGCTTCGATCATCTTCTTTTCATAAGCTAGTTTAGGTATTTCCACTTTGGCAAATTCGATCAACAACTCAGTACCTTTCACCAAATTATCCCAATCTTGTTTACGTTCTTCCGGAGACATAACATCCAATCTTGCCTTGTGTTCTTCAAAATAAACACGCCGCCCGTCTTCATCAAGATCCATAAAACGTACGAAATCCTCATACATTTCCTGCGTTGGAAATAAACTTCTATATTCCGGATGCGATTCTAAATATTCTTTATTATCCATAAATTACTCCTCCATCTCTTTAACTAAAGCATTATACCAATCAAGAATAACATCTATATTCTTCATTATTAAATCTTTTTCCTGATCAGAATGATCATTCATCTGTCCTGAATAGTTCATAAAAAGGCTTTCCAGGAATCCTTTTCTACGTTTAAATTCTTCTTCTTTCATAGGCATTACAATTATTTTGATTAATGTTCTATGCCCATTGGAGATATTACAAAGGTAAAGCATCCAAACATCTTCAACAAACATAAAGCGGTTTATTAATAAACTACTTATCCACATTCTTTTACCGGACAAGGAATACCTGTTTATATCTTTTTACTGTGCCGCTGGTATGATACAATTCGGCATAGAAGATATAAACACCTGTCTGTAGTTGCCTCCCGGACAGGGCATAACCGTCCCAAGTTAATTTTCCCGTCAAACCCAGCAGTTCGTGATTAGCAGTTTGTGCGACACGCTGACCGGCGATATTGAAGACAAAAGCACGGCAGTTATATCCCGGCTGGTCCAGATAATAGGATATAGTATAATGACCGGCACTTTCATCCCACTGCGGTGTCTTGATGCCGGTCGGTTCATCCGGAGTATCCGGATCATCGGGCAGGGAAATATCCGATTGTGAATTAGGATAACCGGGAGTACCATAACCCACTGTAGCAGATGCAGAGGTCCAGTTCGAAGGCGATTGCGTTCCCGCATCGGGATCGATCCGTTCCAGGGAGACACCTTTCTGATCTTTTATTGAAGAGGCATGCCATTTGGAGGTATAGGAAACTTCATCGATCACTGTTCCATCTTTGCTCCGGAACAGGACAAGCGTAGAGGAAGTATTCGCCAATATAGGAAGTTTAGGAACTTCAAACAACGAAGACGGGAACTGAATTGTGTAAAAATCGGTAACGCCCTCCAGATTCTTCGTCAACAACACATAACCATCCGACTCGATTGTTGCAGTAACGGAGGATAACGGGTAGCGGGTATTCAATGTTCCATCGGCTTTCCTGACCGCGACCGATAAGCCGGATACCGGCAAGGCACGATCGGAACGATTGTATAACTCGATATATTCGCTACCACCGGCAAAAGGGTTGGGAAGAAGTTCGTTAAAAACAAACTCTCCCGGTTCGACGGTAATATCCGGGAGAGGCGGATCGTCGGGGGTATCCGGCTCGTCGGGGTCGTCAGGTGTAACAGGTTTATCCGGTTCATTGGGTTTTTCCTCACCTTTACCCGATGAGTTAACAGAGCCGGGAGTTCCGCCACGCGGATCGGAAGAGAGATGCCAACCGGAAGAAGAACGTTCCCAGGATTTGGCGGGGGTGGCTTTTTCATAGGTTACTTCATCAATCAGGTTATTATCGCCATCAAACAGCTGCAACAACTTTCCAGTATTAGCCAGTGCGGACGGGAAATTATCCAACGGGACCTTCACCGCTGAAGGATCAGCCACAATATCCCTGCCGGAGCGATAAAGTACCGCATACCCTTTTGCGGGAATTTCAAAGGTCGTCATAGGCTTCGCTTTTCCACCATATGAAAATTGCCAGTCTGTAAGCACTAATACATTCTCTGTAGTGTTATAAAGTTCTACATATTCTGTTTCCGGCAACTCTTCCAGTCCCTTGGGATCGGCCATTATTTCATTAATAAGAATAGAGCCTGATTCAGATGGTTCCTCACCTTCGTCTTCTTCCTCCACTTTTACTTTCTCTGAATAGCTGTCAAGTGTATTCCCTTTCTCATCCGTTACGCCGGAATAGGAAATTGTATAAATCTCTCCTGTCTTCATTTCTTCCGGATAATGAGTATTTACAACCTTCCGGCTTTCATCAGCATATACAATACGGTCAGCATTCCCTATGTCGGAAATAGAAAATGCAGCCTGCTCCGTTTTAACCGGAAGATCAAACACAAATTGTAAATCAGAGAGAGTCAAAGGTTCTATTGACAACAGTTTAGGCAAAGTGATATCGGGTTTTGAAGGATCTTCAGGTTCTTCAGCCGGATGCAGAGGCGTTTCCGTCAGCTCATGACGGACCAAAATATTATCAAAATAGAAAAACATGTTTTTAAGGGACTTAGCTTTGCAATAACAAATGATATTAAGACTACCGGAATCACGGATATCCTTCAAATTCTTATCATCCAACTCTCCTTCTTTTATATAATAATCTTCATCAGACATTCGAGTATAAAGAGTCCAACGGTTACATTCTTCCAAAACCAGCTTAATATGAACCATTCTCCCATCCATCCGGCGAGCACCTTTAATCAATCGCTGCGCATTCCCTTTTGGAGGCCATTTATAAAAAGATACATTATCATCATTACTTCCAACTTGAATATAATACAATAAATCACTTGGTTTATCAGTTCTATATAAATAAATACATGCTTTATTAAAATTAGACGGTTTAAAAGCTAATGTAATATCCATCTCCCACTCCATTGTCCGACCAAAAAGAATTGGTGTATGAAACGGATAATTACCGGTCAGACCAGAGCCGTCAAACGCCAATTGTCTTTCCTCATTAATTACATATCTACTAGAATCATCAATCCACGGATTATTCGAACCGATCTCCGGACCATCAAATGTTTCTGTAAACTGTGCGAATGCACAAACAGGAAGCAATACAAGGATAAAAAGAATAAATTGTTTCATAGTTATATAGTTTTGTTATAAAATTATCTATCTTTGCACGCTAATAGCTTACAACTATTATTGTGTTCGATTTTGGATGCGGTAAAGTTATAACAATTTTTTTATATTACAATTTAATTAGTGCTCAAAATGAAAGTAGCAATTGTTGGCGTGAGTGGTGCTGTAGGACAAGAGTTCCTGCGCGTGCTCGACGAAAGAAACTTCCCAATGGATGAGCTGGTGCTTTTTGGCTCATCTCGTAGTGCCGGACGTGTTTATACCTTCCGTGGTAAACAGTACACCGTTAAGGAGCTTAAGCATAACGACGACTTTAAGGGAATCGATGTTGCTTTTGTTTCGGCCGGTGGCGGTACATCTATCGAATTTGCAGAAACCATTACCAAACATGGTACTGTGATGATCGATAACTCCAGCGCATTCCGTATGGATAACGATGTGCCTTTGGTAGTTCCTGAAGTGAACCCGGAAGATGCACTGAATCGTCCGCGCGGTATCATTGCCAATCCGAACTGTACTACCATCCAGATGGTCGTTGCATTGAAGGCAATCGAAAAGGTATCGCACATTAAACGTGTACATGTATCAACTTATCAGGCCGCCAGCGGTGCGGGTGCAACAGCTATGGCCGAACTGATCAAGCAGTACGAACAACTGTTGAAGGGCGAAGAACCTACTGTAGAAAAATTCGCTTATCAGCTGGCCTACAACGTGATTCCTCATGTTGATGTGTTCACTGAAAACGGTTATACGAAAGAAGAAATGAAGATGTATAACGAAACACGCAAGATCATGCACTCCGATATCGAAGTAAGTGCCACTTGTGTTCGTGTTCCGGTTATGCGTGCCCATAGCGAAGCAACCTGGATTGAAACAGAACGTCCTATCAGCGTAGAAGAAGCACGCAAAGCTTTTGCTGAAGGCGAAGGAATCATCCTGCAGGACGATCCGGCAAACAAGGACTATCCGATGCCGCTGTTCGTTGCAGATAAAGAACCGGTTTATGTTGGCCGTATCCGCAAGGATATCAGCAACCCGAACGGTCTGACATTCTGGACTGTAAGCGACCAGATTAAGAAAGGCGCTGCCCTGAACGCTGTTCAGATTGCCGAATACCTGATCAAGGTGAAGAATATAGGATAATAATCTTACAATCTTTCTATATAGAAAGGGACGGTCTGTTGGAGATCGTCCCTTTCGTTTTTTATCATGTTTATCTTTCATGAACGATAAAACAAATGCCATTTTATCTTTTATAATCGACAAAATAGGACTACATTTGTCTTGTACAAAAGATAAAATAGCATGGAAAAGAATGTAATAAAGTCTCTAATCATTGAATATCAGCAATTCGTTGAGAAAATAACACTGATTGAACGAGATATTCATTTATCAGATCAGCTAAACTATGTATTTGTTGGTCTTCGTCGTGCAGGTAAATCTTATCTGATGTATCAACAAATACAACATTTGTTGAGAGAAGGACACTCAATAGAAGAAATTCTTTATTTCAATTTTGAGGATGATCGCCTGATAAACCTAAGCGTTGAAGATCTCGATCTTATAAAAGTTTGTTATGAAGAGCTTTATGCACATCGTCCTATCTTCTTTCTGGATGAAGTTCAGATTGTGACGCATTGGGAGAAGTTTGCCCGTCGGCTAACAGATCTGAAATATCGGGTGTATATTACCGGAAGCAACGCCAAAATGTTAAGCAGTGAGATTGCAACAACACTTGGCGGCAGGTTTATTATACAGAATGTATATCCTTTTTCATTTCGGGAATATCTAAAAGCCAATGACATAACTGTTGAACCAGCCTGGTATTTCAAAAACCGCACGGAAATAGTTCGTTCATTCTCTGATTATTTTTATTTTGGCGGATTACCGGAATTAGAATTGATAGAAGAGATAGAAAAGCGCCAATGGTTAAGCAATTTATTCAATAAGATATTTTTTGGTGATTTGATAACACGCTATTCTATCCGAAACGATTTAGCCATGAAAGTCCTAATCCGTAAGTTGGCGGAAAGCGTAAAACAACCCTCTTCATTCAACCGGTTGTCAAACATCGTTTCATCCACAGGAGTCAAAGTCACCACAGATACCGTTATCGATTATCTGGAGTTTTTGCAAGCAACATGGTTGATCTTTTCTATTGAGAATTATGCCAGTAAATTAGTAGAGAAAGTATCCAATCAGAAATACTATTTCATCGACAATGGCCTGTTGAATCTATTTCTGATAGACCCAGAAACCTCACTGCTAGAAAATTTGGTAGCTATCAGCCTAAAAAAGAAATACGAAGAAGAACTTTACTTTTATCATCAGAACATTGAAGTCGACTTTTATATACCGACAAAGAATCTGGCTGTACAGGTATCATATAGCCTGAAAGAAGAGGCAACACGCAAACGCGAAATAACAGCGTTATTAAAAATAGCCAAAGTCATGGATGTTGACAAACTACTCATCATTACTCACGATGAAGAAGAAATGATTGTGGAAGACGGAAAAGAGATCGCTGTTGTTCCGATTTGGAAATGGCTACTTGAACAGGACAGTCTGTTGGAAAACAGGTAGTGTCGACAGACGCCCGGAAGGAATAGATTAGCCTCCTGAACGAACCGACGAAGCCAAATGTAGAGTCAGCAAAATGCCAAAGTTTATTCATATCACATCTGTGATACAAAAGAAACTCAACTGTGATACAAACGGAATCCATCTGTGATATGAAAGGAACACAGATGTGATATGCATTAATCTGTGTTCCCTGAATAGTTATCCGTATCTGTTTACCCCATTTTCCAGGTTTCCGTCACATTCCTTCAGCATAATAGCTTTCAGTTCTTCCGTTTTCTCCGGATATTTATCAATCACGTTCTTGCGCTCCTGCGGATCGTCAGACAAGTTGTACAACTCATAAACACCTTGTTTTCTGTAATAACGGAGTTTCCAGCCATCGTTGATAACAATGCCCGGTCCGAGATTGGAGCCATATACGACATACCGTTTCGGATCTGTTTGCTTCCCATTCAGCAAAGTAGGCAGGAAAGAGATACCGTCTTTCTTTACCGGGAGCGAAACGTTTAACAGATCAGCCATCGTAGACAGGAAGTCGTAATTGGAAACCAATTCCTTGCTTTTTCACGCCGGCCGGTATCAATCCTTCACCGTAAAAGATCAGCGGGATATGTACGCCGCCATCCAGATTACTCCGTTTCAGTCCGGCCATCCCGGCATTCCCGTTAAAAATATCGCCTGCCAGGTCGCTGTAATACTTATCTGTATAGTCATCAAACAATTGGCCGGTTTGCAGGTTCTTATAAGGTTTTTCACATCTTCCTTTCTGCGAATAATAGATCTCATGCCCGTTATCGGCGGCAAAGACTATAATCGTATTCTTATCCAATCCGAGATCACGAAGCTCATTCATAATTATCCCCACATGATCATCCAGCAACTTAATCATAGAAGCATATTCTTTTTCTATCGGTGTTAACTCAGGGTTGGCTGCCAACTCCGGGTGAACGGCCGGGATAGCTACCGGACCATGCGGCAACTGGGTCGGATGAAACAGGAAAAAAGGCTTATCCTTATTCTCGCGGATAAAAGACAGCATCTTATCCAGAAAAAGGTCCTGCGAATAAACAGCTTTACCATTTCTTTCCCATCGCTCCCGCAAAGTCTCATCTGTTTCATTTTCCGTACTCTTCCCACAGTTCGGAAGAGTATTCCCGTCAATCGTTACAATCTCACCGTTCTCAAACAGAAACGGCGGATAAAAACCATGGCAACGTACATGGTCGAGATAACCGTAATAATAATCCCACCCATGTTCCTTCATCTGTTTGCGGATAGCCGTAAAACCCCATTCCAGCTTTCCGATCTCGGCGGTTACATAACCAGCTTTCTTAAATACCTGGGGAAGATAACAGTCGCCTTCCCCTAGAAGAATATCCCCATCATCTATCTCTTTCTCAAGAGCCGGAATCAATGAGAGGTTATCAGTCGGAGGAATAAACTGTCCTCCCTTCGATATCATCCATTTATCCGGATGGCAATCGTGATAACCGGTCAGCAGAGAGGCTCTTGCCGGAGCTGACAACATACAACCGTATGCATTATCGAAAGAAGTCCCCCGGGTAACCATCGCATCAATATGAGGTGTCGTGAAATGCCGTTGACCATAAGCGGACAGCATACCTTTTCCCATATCGTCGGCATAGATATAGATAACATTAGGTTTAACCAGCTGCTGCGCCTGTACATAATCGGATATGGTAACGCCTGCCAGAGACAAAACCGCTACAAATGAAGAGGAGAGAGTTTTATTCATAAATCGATCTTTAAAGCTATAGTATTGCGCCAAAGATACAAATTTACCTGTTAACTTTCACTTCATAAGGCATATCAACCGAAGTTTTCCCTGCCAACAGATAAAGCTGTTTTCCGAGAGTAAACCGTATAATAACCGTGATTTTCCTGTTCTATTATTTAAGGTAAACAGAATGGATAAGAATTCTTTCATCAGAAATCTTACCCATTTCATATGCAATCAATGATGGAACAAACGTACCCCTGTAAACGCCATCGTTATGCCATATTTATCACAAGTATCGATCACATGGTCGTCACGGACGGAACCGCCTGCTTGTGCGATATATTCGACACCGCTTTTGTGAGCACGTTCGATGTTGTCACCGAAGGGGAAGAAAGCATCTGAGCCCAATGCTACCCCTTTCAGGGTGTCCAGCCAGGCACGTTTCTCTTCGCGAGTCAGCACTTCCGGTTTTTCGGTGAAGAACTGTTGCCAGATACCGTCAGCCAAAACATCTTCGTGGTCATCGCTGATATATACGTCGATTGTATTATCGCGGTCGGCACGACGGATCTTTTCGATCCAGGGCAGGTTCATTACTTTCGGATGCTGGCGGAGATACCAGATGTCGGCTTTGTTTCCGGCCAGACGGGTACAATGGATACGGCTCTGCTGACCGGCACCGATACCGATAGCCTGTCCGTCTTTTGTATAGCAGACAGAATTACTCTGCGTATATTTTAATGTAATAAGGGCAATGATAAGATCGCGTTTGGCAGCTTCAGAAAATTCCTTATTCTGAGTCGGGATATTTGTCAGCAGGCTTTCGTCTAGTTTAATCTCGTTACGTCCCTGTTCGAAAGTGATACCGAACACATCTTTATGTTCAATCGGAGCCGGCTTATAAGACGGATCGATCTTAATCACGTTATACGTTCCTTTTCGTTTGTTCTTCAGGATTTCCAAGGCTTCCGGGGTATAATCGGGAGCGATGACACCGTCGGAAACTTCACGGTTGATCAGGCGGGCAGTAGCTTCGTCGCAGGTATCGCTCAAAGCGATAAAATCGCCATATGAAGACATGCGGTCTGCACCACGGGCACGGGCATAAGCGGTTGCCAGAGGAGTAAGAGTCAGGTCGTCTACAAAATAGATTTTCTTCAGGGTATCGCTCATCTCGATTCCCACAGCGGCACCCGCCGGACTGACATGCTTAAAAGATGCGGCAGCCGGTAGTCCGGTAGCCTCTTTTAGTTCTTTCACCAATTGCCAGCTATTGAAAGCGTCCATGAAATTGATATATCCGGGACGGCCGTTCAATACCTCTATAGGCAATTCCCCCTGCTGCATAAAAATGCGCGACGGCTTCTGGTTGGGGTTACAGCCGTACTTCAGTTCTAAAGAGTTTTTGTTTTCTGTGCTCATATTGCTTGTTATATATGATTCTATCTCATCTCCGCCATTCCTTCTTCAAGGGTATGAGGAGTATAGCCTAACTCACGTTTTGCCTTTTCGATGCTCAGCCCGCTGAAACGGGGACGTGGAGTCGCTTCGTTCATTTCTTCGGTGGTGACCGGGATAATCAATGAACGGTCCAGCTTGAAATAATCGGCAACACGGTAAGCGATATCGGCTATCGAAAGGCATTCGCCTCCACAAATATGCCAGGTACCGTT
This sequence comes from Parabacteroides sp. AF17-3, assembly GCF_003635445.1. NCBI lineage: Bacteria > Pseudomonadati > Bacteroidota > Bacteroidia > Bacteroidales > Tannerellaceae > Parabacteroides > Parabacteroides sp. AF17-3. The sequence continues at coordinate 177,401 of NZ_QTMM01000002.1, forward strand.
TAGAGAAACATGCATCAGTTTTTCTACTCCGACAGCAATATCCTCTACCCAAGTCGGCGTACGGTACTGATCGGAAACGACCCGTATCTGCTGACCAGCTTCCAGGCGGTTCTTTACCAGTTGCAAAATATTGCCATGTTGCCCCGGCAATGCTTTTCCGTAGACAACGACCACGCGGACATTCGCATAATTACTGCAATTGGCAGCCACGGCCAATTCTCCCTGATATTTCGACAGGCCATAATAATTCACCGGAGCCGGAATATCTTCCTCGATGTATAAAGAACGATTCTTTCCGTCAAAGACAAAATCGGTCGACAGATGAATAAAACGGCTACCTTCCTGTTCACAGCAACGCGCCATATTTTCAACGGCAAGTACATTGGCGGCATGCGCCTCTCCATGATGGGACTCACAATAATCGGGTACGGAAAGTGCGGAAGCATTTATCACGACATCAGGACGCATCTCCCCGATCAATCGCCCAATGGCCGGATGATCGTTGATATCCCCCTGAACGAAACGGGTATTACTCTCCGGCTGAATATCTTTATGCAGGGAGCATCCTGTCAGTTCATACCCACCACACAGGGACAGATGTTGCAAAATACGTCTGCCTGTAAAACCGTTTGCTCCAATTATCAGCGTTTTCATCAGAATGAATATATTAATACACCTAATATACGGTGGTTGGTTACTGAATGGGTATCACGAATACGTCCGTCGGCAAGTGTACGGTCGCCATACCAAGCCAGAGACGGACTATACTCCACTCCCAGTTTCCAGTGAGGCAACACATACGACAGCTGCAGATTAGTGGTAAAGACCTGATCCACATCGAGGCCCACTCCATAAGTCGGTCCGACAATATCCTTGCCTGCCCCCAGGTTCTTCAAATATCCGACAAACAATCCGGGTTGCCATTTTTTACCATACACCACGTTCAACCAGGTCATTGAATGACGGTAAGACGTATACTCCTGTTCGCCGGTACGTTTGTCTATACTGCTGACGCCATAACCACCCAGCATACAGAGATGAGCCAGATTCTCTCCCATAATCGTCTTTGCCGAAATCTTCCAGTTATCATCCGTATAACGGGCATGCGCCTCGACAGAAACGGAGGTAACACGCTCTTTTACCTTATAAGTCTTATCTCCGACTTCGGATTTTATGCGTGGTGCCAACGAAATAAGATCGGCACCAATACCCACCATCCAATTGTTGGTTTTATAATCGACACCGGCATAAAATTCCGGTACACAACTATTCTTTATATATTCCTCGCTCTTTCCGTTCGGTCCGGTGGACAGATACTGCAACTGCCAGATAGCCGCCCCCGTCAGGCTCCATCCCTGATTGGTATAACGATAGCGAAGCATCGGGTTACGGCTGAACGGCTGGAAAGGTGCTCCGGTGGAAAGGTTCAACATTTGTGGAAAGATATCACCGAATAATGGGTGCCAGGTCTGGCCGATCAGGACAGCCGATTTTCCCCAATCCAGATTTACATAGGCATGCCGCACACGAATCATGGCAAAGTTACTTCCCGAACCACGGAAATCCACTTCCAATTTAGCGGTTGTCTTAGCTTTGCCGACACTCGGCCCTGCCACATCAATCCCTAAACGGGAATATAACAGGTAAAAGCTACCGTTTGCCGTAGCATTCAAATCATTGCCATCTGCATCCGGAGAGATATCTTTCGGATAGAGATGAAACAAACCGTCTACTATCTCGGAATTGGCACGGGAATTATAGAACAAGTCACCACGAACCTGTCCGTAAAACTTATACGAAAAATTCTTCTTCTGTGCATAACCGGACGTTACAGCTAACAATCCGGCCAATAAAAACATACCTAGTCTCGTTCTCATTTAAAAGCGTTCAAATTAGAAATAATACATAACCAATCCCAATATGCGGTGATTGGTTATGGCGTGAGTGTTTCCCACTTTACCGTTCTTCTGGTCGATCGTTCCATACCAGGCCGTTGCCGGAGAATATTCCAGTCCGATCTGCCAGTGAGGCAGATTATAAGAGAAATTCATATTTACCGTCAGCAACTGATCGATATCCAGCCCCATTCCGTAAACTGTTTTCGAGGCTGTCAGCTCATCATCCGTCCCCAGGTTCTTGGTGTATCCCAGGAATAGTCCCGTTTTCCATTTCGTGCCATAGGTGAAATTCGCCCAGGTTGTCGAATGGCGGAAAGGAGTATATTCCTGCTCGCCGGTCTTCGGATCGACAGAACTAATACCATAGCCACCGATCAGGGCCGTCTGGTCCAGACAGGAAGCCATCAGGCTTTTGGCTGCAAAGGTATAATTACGGCCGGTATATTTCAAGTGAGCTTCGTATGAATATGTCGTCATACGCTCATTTACTTTATATACTTTGTCATTTATCTCAGAAGTCGTACGGGGTTTTAAAGAAATAAGGTGAATACCAGCTCCTGCCAGCCAACCATTGCCGGACGTATAATCGGCACCTACATAAAACTCCGGCACACAACTATTCTTTATATAATCTTCGCTCATCCCTTTCGGACCGCTCGACGTGTATTGCAACTGCCATATAGCCGAAGCGGTTAGTTTTACATTACCTGCCTTGTATTGATAACGAATCTGCGGACTGCGGTTGAAAGGTTGGAAAGGTGCGCCTGTCGACAGATTCAGCATATCCGGAAATACGGAACCGAATAACGGATGCCAGGTATGACCGATCAATACATTGCTCTTATCCCAATCTAACGCTACCCATGCCTGGCGGATACGCAACATAGTCGTACTTCCCGAAAAGCCGCCGAAGTCAGTCTCCAGACAAGCTGAAGTACGAGCCGAGCCGACATTCGGGCCGGTCACACTCAATCCCAGGCGGGAAGTGAACGTATAAAAACTACCGTTGGGAGTCGCATTCAGGTCTTTCCCGTCAGCATCCGGTTTTTCATCCAAAGGGAAAAGGTAGAAGTTTCCGTCTACCGGAGCCATATTTGCACGGGTATTGTAGAACAGGTCACCACGTACAAAACCATAAAACTTGTAAGTGAAGTTTTTCTTCTGGGCAGTTGCGGAAAACAAAGTCAGCATACTTACCAATAGCAGAGCCAGCTTTTTCATCGTTGTCGTTTGTTATCTATTTGTCTAGTTTGAAGGCGCAAAGGTATATATTTTTGTTTATTCAATTTGAAGAACGAAATATTATTTGTTACTTTGCTTCCAAGTTGTAAGCCTGAAAGGCCAAAATGATTAATAATGTAAACTACATAAAGAATTATGAGTACTAAAAAGTTTTTATTGGAGGAGAAAGACATACCTACAGCCTGGTATAACATTGTGGCTGACATGAAGAACAAACCACTTCCTATTTTAAATCCGCAGACAAAGCAGCCGTTGAAGGAAGAAGACTTGTATCCTTTATTTTCCAAAGGTGCTTCACACCAGGAAATGAACACGACAGATGCATGGATTGAAATACCAGAAGAAGTTCGCGAATTATATAAGGTATGGCGTCCGACTCCGCTGGTTCGTGCTTACGGACTGGAGAAGATGCTGGATACTCCTGCACATATCTACTTTAAGAACGAAAGCGTCAGCCCGATCGGTTCGCATAAACTGAACTCGGCTATCGCACAGGCTTACTACTGCAAACAGGAAGGTATTACCAATATCACCACGGAAACAGGTGCCGGACAATGGGGTGCCGCCCTCTCTTATGCCGCCAAGGCTTTCGGCCTGGAACTGGCTGTATATATGGTAAAGGTCAGCTACCATCAGAAACCTTACCGCCGCTCTATCATGCAAACATTCGGTGCACAGGTGATAGCTTCTCCGAGTATGAGTACAAAAGCGGGACGTAAGATTCTGACCGACCATCCGAATTATCAGGGCAGCCTGGGTACGGCTATTTCGGAAGCGGTAGAACTGGCAATGCAAACTCCGAACTGCAAATATACATTAGGTAGCGTATTGAACCACGTTATGCTGCATCAGACAGTAATCGGCCTGGAAGCAGAAAAGCAGATGGAAATGGCCGGCGAATATCCGGACGTTGTAATCGGTTGCTTCGGTGGCGGTTCAAACTTCTCCGGTATTACATTCCCCTTCCTGCGCCATAAACTGACGGAAGGAAAAGATGTACGTGTTATTGCCGCCGAACCAGCTTCCTGCCCGAAATTGACACGCGGACAGTTCCAGTATGACTTCGGTGACGAAGCCGGCTACACACCGCTCATCCCGATGTTCACGTTAGGACATAATTTTGCCCCGGCAAATATCCACGCAGGTGGTCTACGTTACCACGGCGCCGGTTCTATTGTCAGCCAGTTGATGAAAGATGGTTTAATGAGCGCATACGATGTAAAACAGTTGGATACATTCCAGGCAGCCACCCTATTTGCCCAGGCGGAAGGTATCATTCCGGCTCCGGAATCATCACACGCTATTGCCGTTGCTATCCGCGAAGCATTGGAAGCGAAAGAAGAAGGTAAAGCCCGTACGATCCTGTTCAACCTGTCCGGTCACGGATTGATCGACATGGCTGCTTACGACCAGTATCTGGCCGGCGACCTGACAAACTACGAAGTAACAGATGAGGAAGTTGCTAACAATTTGTCAGAATTGGAAAAGATCATCAAATAAGAGGACTATTTACCAAAATAAAAGTGGCGCTAATAACAGGGACTCACGTCTTTTGTTATTCGCGCCACTTTCGTGTGTGTCTATGAATGTTTTAAAATAGGTATTATGAGAAAATTTCCTCATAATTGGTTGCCGGAACAAGCATTTTCTGTGTGTTCAGGCTATAATCTTTCTTCTTTTTGTCCCACATTCCGTATTCGGAAGTGATATTTCCGTCTTCATTATACTGATATGTAATCAGATAATAAGGATCCCATGTCTCTTTTGCCTGATTCCAGCGGTACGCTTTTTTCTCAGCGACTTTGCCGTTATCATTGTAGGCGAATTCATATTTCACCTGTTTGTTCAAAAGCCCTTCTTCCTGTAGGAATATTACTTTTGAAACGATCTTTCCGTTCTCTTCCTTCGTATCATACAGATAGTTTCTGGGAGAAGCGGCACTCATTGCCAGACTGCAAACGAACAAAACAACAAATGACAAAATTTCTTTTCTTAAAATCGAAGCTTTCATAAATATATTACTTATAAGATTTACTTTCAAATTGCGTGCAAATGAACACAGTTTTCGGGTAATAACCAAATATATTCTGACATATTGATAGCATAATAGACTTATTTAACTATTTTAAACCACAACCCAACACATACAAAACAGCACAAAGCTTACAATTTATAAGAAAAACGATTTACAACATCAAAATAACATTGTTTTCAGTCTCTATTTTCTTAATAAGCCAAAAGAAAAAGCCAACTCACTTACGAATTGACACTAATAGTTTTTTTCATCATCAGCTGCATTATTCAGAACTAAATATACACTCACGATTGTTATTTAGAAATAAAAGAAGGATATTAGCATCCAAATTAAATCGGTATATCATGGAGAGAAATATTTTTAAACTGGAAAATGACCAATTGAAAGAGATTGCTCTTTCATTGCGACAGAAAGTAGAAGAAGGTCTGGCAAAAGACGGCCAAGAGATACAATGTATCCCGACATTCATCACCCCCAAAAGTACAAACATAAACGGTAAAGCCCTCGTTCTCGACCTGGGCGGTACGAATTACCGAGTGGCAACAGTCAACTTTAATAACGACAAACCGACTATCCATCCTGAAAACGGCTGGAAAAAAGATCTGTCGGTAATGAAAACTCCCGGCTTCACCCGTGACGAACTGTTCAAGGAACTGGCTGACCCTATCGGAGAGATCAAGCGGGAACAGGAAATGCCGATCGGTTATTGCTTCTCGTACGCAGCCGAATCGCTTCCCGACGGGGATGCCCGGTTGTTGCACTGGACAAAGGGAGTGCATATCAAAGAAATGCTCGGACAGCCGGTAGGGAAACCTCTGCTCGACTATCTGAATGACAGAAATACCCCCGGGTTTACAAGTATAAAGGTTCTTAATGATACAGTAGCCAGCCTGTTCGCCGGACTTACCGACAGTAGTTATGACGCCTATATCGGACTTATAGTCGGAACGGGAACCAATATGGCGACCTTTATTCCTGCCGAAAAGATTACAAAATTACCCTCTTCCGTACAGGCACACGGGCTAATCCCTGTCAATCTAGAATCAGGAAACTTCCATCCCCCTTATCTGACAACTGTCGACGACACGGTCGATGCCTGCTCCGACAGCCATGGCATGCAACGTTTTGAGAAAGCCGTCTCCGGCATGTATCTGGGAGAGATATTGAAATCGACCTTTCCGCTGGATGAATTCGAAGAAAAGTTTGATGCGCAGAAGCTGACGACTATCATGAATTATCCGGATATTCATAAAGATAAATATGTACAGGTTGCCCACTGGATATATAACCGTTCCGCACAATTGGTCGCTGCTTCGCTCGCAGGACTGGTCTCTTTATTAGTTTCCTATAATAAGGATATCAAAAAAGTATGCCTGGTAGCCGAAGGAAGTATGTTCTGGAGTATTAACAGGAAAGATAAAGATTACAATGTGCTCGTAATGGAAGAACTGGAAAAGTTACTGAATGAGCTTGGAATAGGCGATGTGAAAGTTCATGTGAACAAAATGAATAATGCGAATCTGATAGGGACGGCTATTGCGGCATTGTCTTGATAAGAAAACGAGGGTATATCAATCAGTTGAAATACCCTCGCTATTCTTTATACTCTTCCTAAAAATTCATCCACCGTATAATTCAGGAAATTATTAAACGGCAGTAACTCCTCGAATCGCTTTAAGGTCTGATCCATCCAGTCGTCCGCCATAAAGAACTCGTCCGGCAAGTTGGCCGCAAAACAGAAATCTTTATGCTTCATAATCTCGTCATATTTGAAATCGGTCGGATAACCGGCCGGCATACGCTTCAGAACCTCCCCTTCCATCACCGGGAAGGCTTCCTTAAAGGATGGCTTTTCAATGATACCGACAAACTCGTCGATGTGATCGTAAATATCCTGGCGAAGCATTTTCAATAATTTAGGCGGAGGACACCATACGCCACCGGACAGCATACAGGCACCCGGTTCGAGATGGATATAATATCCGCCCCGCTCGCTGGCACGTCCGCCCTGGGCCATATAAGCTGCAAAATGAACCTTATAAGGTGTCTTGTCCGGCGAGAAACGCAGATCGCGGTAGATGCGAAACTGGCAATCCTTCGATTCCAGGCCTGCTACCTGCGGATCGAACAGAGCAATCCGGTTGATTACTTCCTGCACTTCGTCGATAAATCCTTTGTGCAGGACATCGAAGCGGTCCTTGTTTGCCTGAAACCACTCCCGGTTGTTGTTTACGCTTAATTCCTTCAGGAATTGTATAATCTCTTTATTCATATTGTCTGTCTGTTTTACCCACAAAGATAGAGAATAATATCATTCATTCTTCCAGTTTCTGTCGGTACGGAAAGGAGCGACCGGCAAACCTTCCTTGCTGAACAGGTTGCCGATGGTCGCATCATCGAAACAATAGTGCACCACGACAGGCTTCTTCACTTTGGAAGAGGTTACAACGACCGTATTATCTTTGATCCGGACTTTGGCAGGCACAAAGACACCATCTTCGCCGGCTATCATGAACCCGGTAATTTCCTTATCTTTACACATCAACCCGTTACCGGCATGCAGGAAAGAGATGACAGCTTTGTTCTTATCGATGGTCATACTTTCAAACAGAAGGCTTTCATATCCGGAATCGAGCCGGCCGTATATCTTGCCCAATGCCATATTCGCCAGACGTTGTCCTACACTTTGCTTATCGGTCGGATGGATATTCTTTACATCTGCCACACAATCTGAAACAGCGACCATCCCGGCCCCCGGAACCGTACGGGCCACCCATTCCTGATGCTCGCGAACCAAAGCTGCGCCATTATCGCCGGCATTATAGGTAAACGGTGCGATCTGCACCAGATAGAACGGAAAGTCTTTTTTGAAACTCTTACGCCAGCTCTCGACCATCGTTTTCAGCAGGATTCCATACGAATCCGGATGATCGCGGTTGGATTCGCCCTGATACCAGATAGCGCCGGCAAGGGCATAAGGCACGACCGGACTAATCATCTGATTATACAGTACACCCGGCTCTACGGGCCACCAGGGATATGTTTTATCGGGCATCACATCACGTATCCGGGGATTGTTCATTACCTGTTCTTCGGGTACCCATACCTCGGCCGGAGTACCTCCCCAGGCAGACACGATCAGGCCGACAGGAACATTCATGTCTTTTTGCAAGTCACGTCCAAAGAAGTAAGCTATAGCGCTGGTGCTCTTCATTCTGTCTGGGGTACAGGGTGCCCACGATGCTTCGCAATTATTCTGCGGGGTTGCGGCCCCGCGTTTGGGGATATGGAAGAAACGGATATTCGGATAATTGGCGGCGGCGACCTCTTCTTCGCTGTTGTCGATACCGTGCATCGGAGTCCATTCCATATTGGACTGGCCACTACACAGCCATACTTCGCCCAGCATGACGTCTTTCAGTTCACGGGTGCCATCGCCCAGGACCGATAAGGTATAGGGACCGCCCGCCCCGATCGTTTTCAGGGTGGTATCCCAGGTTCCGTCCGAACGGACGACAGTCGTTGCCGTATCCTGCGGAGCCCAGCTTCCGACAACTTTGATTGTAGCACTTGCAGATCCCCAGCCCCACACGGGCACTTCACTTTTCTGCTGTAACACCATATGGTCGGTAAAAACAGCCGGCAGACTAACCTGTGCCTGCATACCGGCTATCAGAAGGGACAGACCAGCGGCTATCCCTGTAATTCGTGTAAGTTTCATGTATCTCTTTGTATTTGATTGATTAACGGATAACAAATGTACAACAAAAACTAGAACGAGAATCCCAAATTCAAATAAAATTGAAGGCTAGTGTTTTGATTGGACATGCTGAAAGTCGCGCTTAGCGGTCCCGCAATGCTATTATACGCATATCCAAGACTTCCGCCCCATACGCTTTTCCCTTTCAGCAGGTGGAAGAAGTCATCATGATGGATCGCATAATTACCGATCAGGGAAATATAGTTATTCCCTGCAATACGCTGACGGAAATGCAGGCGGGCAACGGCTACCGAGTTGTCGAATATCTCCATCCGGTTGATTCCGGCAAACGGCAGCTGCTGGGGCACATACCGTCCTTCCACCTCTCCCCCGACCGCATTCAGGAAAGGATAGGCCAGGTTTCCACCGATCAGTACGCGGCCATACAGGGAAGGCAAGATACTGAAATGGGAAGTAACAGGTATGACAGATGTGAAATTCAGACCCACCGCAGAGAATGGTGCATGCCCGTTATAACTAACGAAATTGTCCGTATAAAAAGAATAGTCCGCTTTCAGAGAAACACCTTTGGTCGGGAAATACCGCTTATCGAACGTCTCCAGATGTGCCATAGCGAAATAACTGATAAAACCTTCCGGCTTTACCTCGTATTGGTTATTATCACCAGTATAGAGGAAGGAATTATAATCATAATATTCATAACGCAATCCCAGCTTGAATTTGAAATTCAGCCAGTTCATATCCGAATATCCGAACTCGGCAAAATGATGGGTATAGCTGGTATTGAATGTTTTATCGCCTTTCTTGTAGATATCCAGATCCTGGTAAGTGAACTGGTAGGCCAGGTTCAGGTTGCGCAAAGGATTCCTTTCGATGGCATAATCCAGGCGGGCAAACGAAGTCTTCCCCCCGACACGCCCGGTAAATCCCAGCTTCGAATGGTTGCGGGCCCGGTGATCGAAAGTGGCATTCACCAAGACGCCGATGACCTCTTCCGAATCGAAACGCACACCCAGGTTCACAGAGCTGACTGATTTTTTTTGTGCCGTCAGCACCAAATTCTGCTGTTGCTCGCCGGTCAGCATATAATCTACATTCGAATAGGCATTGGAGCCGATCAGCACAGACATGGCATGATGGAGTTCGTGCAACGTGATCCGGCTGTTTTCCCGCAAACCACTGATCTTCATCAACCACTTTTCGTCCCTCGGATCGGTACCGACAAAGGAGATCGTCCGGATATAGAAACTGTCGGTAGGCAGCGCGGGGTAAGATTTCCGGACATGTCCATGCTCTTCCGGACAGGAATCTTCCGCTATTCCTATTTTCTCTTTCAGTGCAATGATCTCATCCCAATGGGCATAGGCTTCCTGCTCTCCGCGACGGATCAGCGTATCGAGTGCAACCGTACTAAAGCTGGCGGCATTATAAGAGGTCATATTCGGGCGGAGCAACAGGTCGGTCTGCTCCTTATTACGTGCATATTTATCATGTCCGTGTAAGGCGATAATCTGCCCGATCACATCACCGGGACTGTTCAGCTTGTCAAGCGTCTTCAAATCACTGGTACCCAGGTCTACACCGATAATCACGTCGGCGCCCATCTCCCGGGCGACATCTACCGGGAAGTTATCGTTCAACCCGCCGTCTATCAGCACCATACTATCCAGTCGGACAGGGGTAAACACTGCCGGAATCGCCATACTGGCACGCATCGCCAGCGGCAGGCTGCCTTTACGGAACACATAATCCTTCCCATCGACTGCATCCACAGCGACACAGGCAAAAGGTATATTGAAGTTTCTGAAATCCACGGAATCATGATAACCGATCGTCAGGTTGGAAAAGAGGTTCATCAGGTTCTGTCCTTTTATCATCCCCTGGATGACACGGTCTTTCTTATCTTTCCCAAAAGGCAGGGAAAGAATGTATCGTTCGGAGTTTTCCTTTTCCGGAAAGGTAAGGCTGCTTCGTTTGATCCGGTCGCTGAGCAGCATGGTCCAGTCTTGCTCCAACACCATCGTATCTATTTCCGCCGGCGTATACCCGATGGCATATAAGCCACCGACAATGGCACCCATACTCGTCCCCGCCACGTAATCGATCGGAATACCAGCTTCCTCCAAGACTTTCAACACCCCAATATGAGCTACACCTTTTGCACCCCCGCCGCCTAATACAACTCCAACCTTCTTCCGTTGAGCTGTCAGGGAAGGCAAAGCGACCAGTAACATCAGCAAAAAGCAAAGTAACTTTTTCATCTGCACACTATTTACGGCAAATGTAGTTCGTTTACGCTAAAGATGCAAACGAATCGGAGTTTACTGCATTTACTATACCAGATTCATAATTTATCATACGGGAGGAAACGCAATGAGATAAATAAAACACGAAGTAAGCAACAGACTCTCCGATAAATGTATTAAATTTGAAGCCTATTTCTCACCTTAAGAAGAAAAACTCATATGCAAAAATCAGCATTCTGTCTATTACTATGCTGCTTGACATTTCAAAGCTATGCGACAGTAGATTTACTGAAAGGCTATCAGTATGCCTCAGAACAAGCGCCGAAAGGGAACGAGTGGGAATCACCCGAAAACCTTGCGCTGAACAAAGAACAACCCCGTGCCTGGTTCTTCTCCTTCCAGAATCTGGAGAGTGCCCGGAAAGTATTACCGGAAAACAGTGCCTACTGGCAATCTCTGAACGGAGATTGGAAATTCAATTGGGCCCGTACGCCCGAAGAACGTCCGAAGGATTTCTATCAACCCTCCTTCGATGTATCAGGCTGGGACAATATCCCCGTGCCATCCAGTTGGAACATTGTCGGTCTTCAGAAAGACGGGACACAGAAGTATGGTACCCCTATTTACGTGAACCAACCGGTTATCTTCCAGCACAAAGTGGCTGTCGACGACTGGCGGGGAGGCGTGATGCGTACCCCACCGGAAAACTGGACGACCTTTAAAGACCGTAACGAAGTCGGCTCTTACCGTCGTGAGTTCACCATCCCGGAAGACTGGGACGGACGTAATGTATTTATCAGTTTCGACGGAGTAGATTCCTTTTTCTACTTATGGATTAACGGCCATTATGTAGGTTTTTCCAAAAACTCCCGTAATGCAGCCAATTTCAACATTACTCCTTATCTTCAAAAAGGAAAGAACATTGTGGCAGCCGAAGTGTATCGCAGTTCCGACGGCTCGTTCCTCGAAGCACAGGATATGTTCCGTCTACCGGGTATCTTCCGGACCGTTGCGCTCTATTCGACACCGAAAGTGCATTTCCGCGATTTGGTGGTGACACCCGATCTGGATGCAACATATACCGACGGTTCGCTGACCGTCAAGGCAGACATTCGTAACCTCGATAAAAAAGCAATCAAGAATTATAAAGTGTATTATTCGCTTTATGCCAATAAACTCTATTCAGACGAAAATACACTTGTCGATGGATTCTTATCGCCTGTCATCGAACGGATCAACCCGGATGAAACAACGGAGAACCTGATGACCGTCAAAGTGAAAGCGCCCAATAAATGGTCGGCCGAACAGCCCTACCGCTATACACTGGTTGCCGAACTGAAAGATAAAAAGAATAAAACGATCGATATGGTTTCCACCACTGTAGGTTTCCGCAAGGTAGAAATCAAGGATACACCGGCATCTGAAGACGAGTTCGGACTGGCCGGACGTTACTATTACGTAAACGGCAAGACTGTCAAACTAAAAGGTGTGAACCGTCACGAAAGTAATCCGTCCGTAGGCCATGCCATCACACGCAAAATGATGGAAGACGAAGTGATGCTGATGAAACGCGCCAATATAAACCACGTTCGTAACTCACATTATCCGGATGATCCGTACTGGTATTACCTGTGTAACAAATATGGTCTTTATCTGGAAGATGAAGCCAATATCGAATCGCACGAATATTACTATGGCCAGGCCTCCCTGTCCCACCCGAAAGAATGGCGGGATGCACATGTGGCACGTGTCATGGAAATGGTAAACGCCCATATCAACCATCCGTCTATCGTGATCTGGTCGTTGGGGAATGAAGCCGGTCCGGGACACAACTTCGTAGAGGCCTACGATGCTTTAAAGAAAGCAGACCTGTCACGTCCCGTTCAGTACGAGCGCAACAATAAAATCGTAGATATGGGTTCCAACCAGTATCCGTCTATCTCTTGGGTGCGCGGTGCCGTGAAAGGCGATTATGACATCAAGTATCCGTTCCATATCTCAGAATATGCCCATTCGATGGGGAATGCCTGCGGTAACCTGGTTGATTACTGGGATGCAATGGAGTCGACCAACTTCTTCTGTGGTGGCGCCATCTGGGACTGGGTGGACCAGTCTCTTTACAACTATACCCCCGACGGCAAACGCTACCTGGCTTATGGCGGTGACTTCGGCGATACGCCCAACGACGGTCAATTCGTAATGAACGGTATCGTGTTCGGCGACCTGGAACCGAAACCGCAGTATTATGAAGTGAAAAAGGTATACCAGCATATCGGCGTCACAGAAGTCGATGCACAGAAAGGCCTTTTCGAGCTATTCAATAAATACTATTTCAACGATCTGTCCGATTACGATGTGAAATGGTCGCTTTATGAAAACGGCAAAGAAGTGGAAAGCGGTTCCCTGAATCCGGGTAAGGTTTCACCACGTAAACGTGTGCAGGTAGCCATTCCTTATACGTACAGCCAACTGAAAGCGGACAACGAATATTTCGTTAAAGTTCAGTTTCTGCTGAAAGAGGACAAACCCTGGGCCCCCAAAGGTTATGTAATGGCAGAAGAACAACTTCCAGTCAAAGCATCTGTGGGCAAACCTGCCATCAACGAAGTGGCAAATGCCTCAGCAGGAGAACTGTCTCTCGAAAAACAGTCGGACGCACGCTTCTCTACGATCAAAGGAGATAACTTCAATGTCACATTCGACAATGAAAGCGGTACGATCTATAATCTGAATTATGGTGGCGAAACAATCATTGCCGACGGTAACGGTCCGAAACTGGATGCTTTCCGTGCCTTCACGAACAACGATAACTGGTTCTACGGAAGCTGGTTCGAAAACGGCTTGCATAATCTGAAACATAAAGCTACCGCGTCCAAAGTGATCAAGCGGAAAGACGGTTCCATGGTATTGTTCTACACCATAGAATCGCAGGCTCCCAATGCAGCCAAGATACTGGGCGGAACATCCAGCGGCAAGAACAAAGTGGAAGAACTGACCGATAAAGCCTTCGGCGAAGACGACTTCAAGTTCACGACCGACCAGGCATGGACCATCTACCGTGACGGTTCCATCGAACTGCAAGCCAGCATCACCTCCAACAATTCAAGTCTGGTACTGCCACGTTTAGGCTACCGGATGATCGTTCCTCAGCGTTATAAAAACTATACATACTACGGACGTGGTCCGGTTGAAAACTATGCCGATCGTAAAGCCGGACAGTTTATCGAACAATATAAATCGACCGTAGCCGACCAGTTCGTGAACTTCCCGAAACCGCAGGATATGGGTAATCACGAAGATGTGCGCTGGTGTGCACTGACCGACAAGGCCGGCAAGGGAGCTCTCTTTGTGGCAACCAACCGCCTTTCTACTTCTGCTTTGCAATATTCCGCACTCGATATGACATTGGCCGGACATCCTTATCAGTTACCGAAGGCCGGTGACACTTATCTGCATCTTGATCTTGCCGTTACAGGTTTGGGAGGTAACAGTTGCGGACAAGGTGGCCCATTGATTCATGACCGTGTATTTGCCGGACAGAACAATATCGGCTTTATCATCCGCCCGGCCACACAAGACCTGTCGGCTGCCGCACAGGTATCGGCCGCCGGTGAGATTCCTTTCTCCATCACCCGTTCCCGTGTAGGTATGGTTGAATTATCATCTATTGATAAGGATGCTGTCTTCTGCTACACGATCGGCAAAGAGAAAAAAGCGAAAGAATATACCGGAGCTATCCCGATGCGCGAAGGCGGAACAATCACTGCCTGGTTAAAGAACAATCCGGAGATCAAGTCGACAAAGACTTTCAATAAGTTGGAAAGCATCCAGACAGAGGTTATCTACGCCAGCAGCGAAGAGGTTGGCGAAGGCGATGCCAAACACCTGGTAGACGGCGATCCGAATACGATCTGGCACAGTATGTATTCTGTCACAGTAGCCAAATATCCACACTGG
The DNA here is from genome assembly GCF_003635445.1 of Parabacteroides sp. AF17-3. NCBI lineage: Bacteria > Pseudomonadati > Bacteroidota > Bacteroidia > Bacteroidales > Tannerellaceae > Parabacteroides > Parabacteroides sp. AF17-3. The sequence continues at coordinate 192,500 of NZ_QTMM01000002.1, forward strand.
GTAGATCTGGATGCCGGCGAAGAGAAAGCATTCAAAGGCTTTATCTATATGCCTCGCAAAGACAGCAACAATGGTAATATCAAAGAATATTCCATCCAGGTCAGCTCCGATGGCAAGAATTGGGGTGAGCCTGTCTGCAAAGGCCAGTTCGCGAATAATCGGGACGAAAAGAAAGTCCTCTTCGACAAACCGGTAAAAGGACGTTACATCCGTTTCACCGCACTGAGTTCACAGAACGGACAGGATTTCGCAACGGGAGCGGAACTGACTATTTTGAGTGAATAAACTGGTTACATCTAAAATATCTCTAAAAAGGCGGACAAAAGCTGCCTTTTTAGAGATATTACACCATCATACTGTCATAAAATCATGCATGTATCGGGTTTTAGTTGACAGTTGACATATGACAAAAAAATAAATCAAACCATATATACTCTTTCATATTAAATGCTTCATGCCATTCCTTCGGAGGAAGTTTAGCATTACGGACATCACAATAGCTACCAGCCTGTTGTTTCTTTCCTTCAAGCATCACTTCATATAAAGCACCACTCGTATAACTGGTAAGAGGTATCGTATCATTGGAAGTATAGGTTCTTGTCGGATATGTCTCCAATAAAATACTGTGTAAGACATCTTCTACCTCCGCTTTTTCCACAATTTGCGTTTCACCTTCCACTGTAAAGTCCACTTCATGCGCATGGAGCGGCTCAACCGCGATACGAATAGAGAATACGGTATCTTTTATTACATAAGCCTGTTCATTCAGGATTTTATAAGACACTACTCCTTCTTTATAATGTGCCATCCGTATCTTATAAGTTTGTCCTTGCAAATCTCCGGACAACTTAATAACCTGTGCACCCGAGGGAGAAGGTGTCGTCTCATCATAATGAAGCCAGACAGGAACCGGTTGTTCAACTGAATAGTTGAACAGTAACGGAAACAACAAAAGAATTTGGATAAAATATATCATACTACTTCAAATAAACAATCATTAATACCGGATTATCATCCTCTTTGAGATTTTTCAGTTGTTCATATTCCAGGATAGAAGGATCATCTTCCGCCAACTCCATCACCTCGGGTGCTTCAAGATAATAAAGCAATACATCATCCGAAATGCGGGTCTCCGGATAGAAAGGTAAACTACCCTGCATATCATTTATGATACGATTGTTTTTCACCTTATAGCAAGCGCCTTTCTTCTTATCGTACATGGCCAGACGGGGTAACTCATCTTTGTTGGTAACATCCCAGGAGGTATAAGGGAGAAATACCCATTGAGACGTTTCATGGAAATCCGGTCGCAGATAGGCTTGTGCCGGTTCTGAATAGGCTTGCCAATTTCCTTCCAGAACTTCAAAACGCCTTTCTTTCGGTATCTTATACTTTCCCAAATCCAGGATATAGCGGGGTTCAAGCCGTTCCGGGGTAACCGTAAAGACCGTATCATTATAATACTCTTTACAACAGGCTTCTTCCCTGAAAGAAAAGAGATAACGGTCGTAATACCCCCACAAATAATAATTCAACCCATTGGCAATCGTAAACTGATCATATTGAGGAAAAGTATTCAGTGTCTCTCCCTGCCGGTCAACCAGGACAAGCCGGTCTTTCTTTTGGCCGGTATTGTTATAAATGTAGCCGACGTATGCACTATCTCCCAACAAAGTAAACTGCCAACAGAAAAGTATTTTAGACTCTCCTACATAGTCACCGCCTATTGTATAGGTAAGAATCCTTCCGTTATCCATTATATAAATTTGTTTCAGCCTGTCGTTAGCCGCTATAAACCGGATTATGCTGTATTCTCCCGGTCCTTGTCCCCGCTTGACTACCGAACGGACAAACTTTCCGTCATCTGTAAACTGCAATAACCCTTCGCTACATGGAATAAACAGGTTATGATCTACCATCTGTATCATACCCTGAGATACTTTGGCAACCAGACATTCGGGCTTTGTTTCCAACGGCACGACCTTTACTTCCCTGGCAATTTCACTCAACCGGACTTCCTGTTCCGTATCAATGCCCTTGGCAAAGGAGATTGTTATCGGATATTCAGGCACTTCCGATATATTTTCAACCGGCTGATCACCGGACTTCTTTCCTCCGCATGAGAGCAACAAAAGGGAAAATCCCCCTAAAAGCAAGTGTTTGATAGTTTTCATATTTGTGTATTTTGTTATTTATCTTTCAATAGAATGACCTGTATTACTTGATTATCGTCTTCTCGCAGGTTCGTCAAGAGATCTTTCAGAGAACCTTTGGCATTTTCAGGCTTTACTTTCTCCAAAAGAACAGAAGCAGAGACAACACCGATCATCTTATTGTTTTTGACAAAACGTGGAAAGATAGGACAACCACCTTCCATATCATCGGTAAAACCATCCCATTCGGCTTTCGGGGAACGGACACGGCAAACAGTTTCTTTCCCTTTGTCATACCAGGCTAAACAGCGACCTTGTCCCTGTGCATACTCCACACCTATCGCATGGGTTATCTCAAAGACATTGAAGAAACTGAATTTCTTTTCAGCGGCTTTATTGGGAAGGTTGGTTCCCGTATTCGTTTTCTTGTCTATAGCGATGATAGCATCATCTTCACCCGATAATTTTTCATATTGCGAAAGATCCAGTTTATATGCCGGAATTCTTTTTTTCCCTTCCAAGCGAAAGATTGTCGTTTCTAAAGGATTTTTATAATAGGTATTTTCCTGATAATCATAAAGAATACCATAACTGAAGATAATCCCCGGATAACGGACTCCTTGTTCCGGTCTGAAATGGTAGCTATACAATTCCTTTCCTTTAGTATTGTACACGAACAATTCTTTGCCTCTTTTGTCCTTCGTATACAGGTACTCATTGGTTATCCCAAACAGATTTCCGGTTTTATCTCTATAAGTAGTCATCGATCCACGTTGAGTATTGATGTCATACAAATATTTACCCTCAAAAGAATAGACCAGCACCTTGCCTTTTCTAAAATCAGATATAAAAATCTGTTTTGCATCTTCATCATAAGTAACAGCCAGAATAGATTTCGCATATTCCCCCGGCCCCTCTCCTGCCTTTCCTATCTTACGAATAAATTTACCTTCCGGCGTAAACTGGAACAGATTAACAAAATCACAGACAAACAGATAGTCACCGGCAAAAGTCACATTCAAAATATCTTTATCCAGCAACGATTCCGCTGTCGTTTCCAACGGAATATATTTCACTCCGGAAGCGACCTCACTTAACTTTATTTCTTTCTGTTCATCTACTCCTTCGGCAAAAGCAATCTTCTTTTGCGCCATAGCCGGACAAAAAAACAAAGCAAGTAATAATATTCCTATAATTCTGACGTGTTTTCCCATATCTATTTTAGTTTAAAGGTTATATTTCATTTTCTGCATCATTGGCATCCTCTATCGGCCGGTTTTTCCTTCGATATGGATGCCATTTGCCGAATCCCTTGCTGCTATCTCTTTTTTCTTATTTTTCTTTTCATATTCCTTCATGGCAGCTTTCATATCTTCACGACGTTTCCGTTCGAGGTCTGAAGGCTCTGGAAGTTGGTTGATAACGTTTTGTAAATCGGTCATGGTTAGTTTACTCTTTTTACCATCGGGAGCCAGCATTGTGAGTTCAGTAATATTACGGAAGAAAGCCTCCTGATATAAGTCTTCAAAGAAATAACGAAAGCCAAACAAGTTCTCTTTAGATTCTTTCCGCTTCATCATTTCAGTCATGTAAGTGTATTTACTGAAAAGGGTTTTCTGTAACAACTTCTCATCCTTAAACATTTCCGACTCCCTTAGCCAGTAGTGCTTATTGATTTCATATAGTAAATTCAACTGTGTCGGATCTTTCTTCCATGCTTCATAATAGACTTTCTCCGCTTCATTGAAACGACCGTCCCGTTCGAGTGTACTTCCTCTGAAAGAGGCCAATAGATTGACATAAAACTTCTTTGGTTTCATACACTCTTCTGCCTGGTCAAATAATTGATAGGCACGTTTGCGGTCATAGGTTTTACCCAATGTAGCTCCGTACAACAAGACTGTTTCCACGTCTGTCGAATCTATTTCGTAAGCCAGCTCCAACGGTTCCACGGCATCTATTGCATGGCCGGACATATAGCGGGAGGCACCTGCATATTTCAGATTGATAAAAGACGAATCACCTTCCGCTAACAGGCCGCTGTAAACGGTATCCGCTTTCAAATAATTTTTAGTCATATACAAAGCCATTCCCTGGCTTTGCCGAATCGGCCGGTTATCGGGATTATAGTACAAGGCGGTATCACAGACCTGTAAAGCAGTTTTTCCATCTCCTTTCCATAATAATGAATTAATCAGGGAAGAGGCCACACGGATATTCTCCGGATTGATTTCCATAGCACGGGTATACAGTTCCAAAGCAATCAGCATATTCATACCGCCTTTTTTCATATGGCAATCCGCCAAACCGGCCAGAATAGTCGGATTATCACTCTCGTAGGATGCTAAAGTCCGGTAATGATCCATCGATTTATCATAATCACCCAACTGATAATAAAGACGTGCCAACTGATTATTGGCGTAAAAATTCAGACTATCCGATTCCAGCACTTTTCCATAGCAACGTTTGGCTTCCGTAATCTTACCATAATTAATTGCAGCACGGGCAAGTGCATTCAAAGCATCCACATTCGTTGTATCCATTGACAAACAATATTGAAAACAGGTATAGGCTTCCTTATACCGGAACATTCCCTCATAAGCCTGACCGATAGCCGACATAGTCGTATAACTGGCCGAATCGGCTGCCGTAAGACTGTCCGCCCGAGCCAACACTTCCGGGAATTGTTTTCTGTTCACCAACTCCTGTAAAGAAAGGTTTTGCGCCTGTGCAACAAAAGAAAGAATACTGAAAAAAAGGACAATAGTATATTTCATCATAAACTCTTTTAATTTTCCTATTTAGCTCTACTTAAAATGAACGACCATCAGGACCGGGTTGTCATCTTCTTTCAATCCTTTCAACTGCGGATGTTCCAGAATAGAGGAATCTTTATCAGCCTGTTCTAATATATCCGAAGGAGTCCATATACTTAACAACAAATTATCACCTATTGAAGTATAAGGTATAAAAGGTAATTTCCCTTCCAGATCATTCTTGATTATATTGCCGGCGACTTTAAAGCAAGCCTGAGTATTCTTCTCATATATAAGTATTTCTTCCAAGCGGCTTTTTTCTCCTGCCCAATGGCTATAAGGCATAAAAAGGAAAGAGTCCGTTTCCATCACATTGACGCGAAGATAAGAAGAGGCTATCTTTGTAAATTTATTTTGATCGCCTCTTTGATTTTCCCACCGGGCTTCCAGCGGCATGGCATATTTGCCCAACTGAATAACGTATCTGGGCTGTAATTCATTCTCCGTAACAGTATATAAGGTATCACAATAATAATCTTTAAAACATAAATGATTATCATAATGAAACAGATAGCGGTCATTATTTCCCATCATCATATATGTAACCCCTTTTTCTATTGTAAACAGATCATGTCGGGGAAAAACTTTTACCTTATCGCCGGCTTGATTGAACAAGAGAATGCGGTCCTTCATTTGTCCGGAACTATTATAGATGAATGAAGCCAAAATACTGTCATTCAATATCGCTGCATATCTCACTTCGGGTAGAGGTATACTCTTTAAGTAATCACCGGTTAATGAGTATACGTTCACTTTTCCATTATCCAACAAATAAATCAGTTCATTCTCGCGGTCAACATCTAAAGATAAGACAAGGCTATATTCACCGGGACCTTGTCCTTGACGACCGATTCGACGGACAAATTTACCCTTACCATCAAACATATAAACGCCCCGGCTACATGGAATAATATAATTACCGGCTATATATTGAATATACCCTCTATAATTGGATAACAAACAATCAGCTTTTGTTTCAAGCGGAATATACTCGACTTTTTCTGCTATCTGGCTTAGAGAAACTTCACGCTCATTCTCTATCCCCATCTCAAAAGGGACAGTTATCGGAAATTCGGTTCCATGTTGTTCTTCCTCTAAAACAACAGTCTTTTCAGTCGACTGCTTTCCTCCGCATGCGCCCAATAACATACAGGTTATGACTAAATTATAGATACTCCATTTATTCATAATCGGATTATTTTAAAGTTATTACCTGTATAACGGAATAGATATAATTAATCTATCCGTACTTATTTAGTTATTCCGACTTTTGCTCTTCTTTCTTTTGACTGTCAAGATACTTTTGAGCAGCTTTCATTCCTGCTTTAAACGCTTCCGAGTTCTCGTCAAGAGGCTCCGATTTTGTACTTCCGACTCCGTTTTCTTTCCTCTTTTTAAACACTTCTTCCATCTGTTGATAATGTTTTCTTTCTACCTCCGGAAGTTGCGAGATATCCGGCAACCGGTCTATTATAGACTTTAAGTCTTCAGCCGATATCTTACTTTTCTTATTGTCCGGGGCAATCATCACCAGTTCTGTCTTATTCGTAAAGAAAGCATCTTCATACAGATATTGCAGTATAGAACGATACCGCTGGAATCCCTGTAATTTCTTTCCGGTCAGGAAATACTCTCTCAGGAATGTAACCTTGGCAAACAAAGCCCTGGCTAAATCTTCTGCCGATTTATACTCCGGCCCCCAGTTGGAATACTCCCGTTCAATACGGAACAATAAGTCCAGCCGGTCCTTATTGGCAAGCCAGGCTTTATAAAGCAACCCTTCAGCTTCACGCTGACGACCATCTTTGAACAAAGTCTCTGAACGGGAAGTCAACAACATATTCACCAATGCTTCATTCGGCTGCATCAACTTTTCTGCCTGATCGAACAACAGGAAGGCCCGTTTACGGTCATATGTTTTACCTAAAGCAGCACCCAACAACAGGTTCGTTTCTACATCCGTCGTATCTTTCCCATACGCCCATTCCAGCAGATCGATCGCATCCATGGCACGTCCGGCCAGATAACGCGAAGCACCCCCATATTTTAATGTAAGGAAAGAGGTATCGCCTTCTGCAAACAATTCTCCATATAACGTATCAGCCTGGGCATACTGTTTATTCATATAAAATCCCATAGCCTTACTGCGACGCAACGCATGATTTCCGGGATTATAAAACAACGCCGTATCACAAATGGATAATCCGTCCTGTATATTCGGACCTCCCATCCGGTACAGGCAATTCACCAAAGCACTGGCCAATCCGGCATTTTCACGGTTAACATTATAAGCCTGAAAATAGCAGATCGTAGCTGCCGGGATGGCATTCATTTTCATATAGCAATCAGCTATATTCCGGTAAATAACAGGATTTACCTTTGTCGTATCCTGATCGCGCAACACATTGAACTGCAACACGGCATTCTCATAATCGCCAATCTGGGAATACAGGCGGGCTAATTGATAATTAGCATAGAAATCGGTACTGTCGCTTTCGAGTACTTTCCGAAAACAATCCTGGGCTACGGAAGCTTTTCCCAGGTTCATTGCTACCCGGGCAACGGAACTTAAGGCATCGACATTCGTCGAATCCATTTGCAGACAATGCTGATAACACCGGTAAGCCTCATTATATTCCAATACACCTTCGTAAGCCTGGCCGATAGCCGACATAGTAACATAATCAGCAGAATCTGCCGGAGTAAGACTATCGGCCAGGGCGATCACTTCTGTGAACTTCTTTTTATTGAGTAGTTCCTGAAATGAAAGACTCTGTGCCTGCCCCATAAGGGACAGGACACTGAGAAGAAGCAAAACAGTATATTTGTGCATCATCTGCTCTATGTTTTAGTGATTACTGCAATGTGAAAGTAACAGGCATAGTATATTTTACACGAACCGCTTTTCCCCGTTGCGTACCGGGAGTCCATTTAGGCATTGCACTAACGATACGCAGCGCTTCCCTATCCAGAGAAGGATCAACACCACTAACCACTTCAGCATCTGTGACCGAACCATCCTGATTTATAATAAACGAACAAACGACCTTTCCCTGGATGCCATTTTCCTGTGCAATGACCGGATATTGCAACGTCTTTGAAATAAATTCATTGATCGCTTTTTCTCCGCCCGGGAACTGTGGCATCTTTTCCACTATTGCAAATACCTGGCCGGAAGTATCGGCTGATTTCTGTTCGCCATATCCCACAACAGTGATTTCATTATCGCCCTCTCCAGCAGGAAGAGGTGTCGGTTTATTGTCTTCTTTTCCTTGCAAACGGAAAGTCACCGGCACCGTATACTTCACACTGACCTCTTTCCCTTTCTGCATACCCGGTTTCCATTTAGGCATCATGGATATTACCCTGGCAGCCTCCAGGTCCAGCGACGGATCAACCCCGCGAATGACCTCGATATTCCGGATCACCCCATCTTTACCCACCACAAACGAACAGGTTACACGTCCCTGAATACCATTTTGCTGAGCAATTACCGGATATTTAATACTCTTTGCCAAAAATTGCAGTAAGGCACCTTGTCCGCCCGGAAATTCAGGCATCACTTCCACGACTGTGAAAACCAGATCCGAGGGGTCTGTAGATATCTGAGGTGACATAGGAGGAGGGGGAGGAGCAGACTGCGATCCCTGTGCACTTCCATCCGAGTACAACTGTACTTTCAACTTACCCTGCACATCCTTCACTGCGACTTCTTTCGCCTTCATACCCGGGAAAGAGAAGCGGAGAACAGCATTCTTTGTCGTTTCCAGCACAAAATAACCTTCCGTATCCGTAATGGTACCTACATTAGTACCCTTTACAATCACATTCGCGCCGATAACCGGCCCGTTAAAATCGTCAATTACCTGACCTGACACTTTCACATCATCCTCCGAAAGCACACTTATTTCAGTCGCTTCCTTTACCCCGGCAACAGCTTCAGCTGCGATTTCTCCCGTGATACGGGCAACCGCCTCAATGTTGCTCAACAGCATCAAAAATGCTGCTAGAGGGATGAATATCAGATATTTTGTTCTTCCGATCCCGTGGGATCTCTTTTTGTTCATCATACTGATTCTGTTTTTTAGATGTAATACGTTAAAACTATTATATAATGTTGCTGCAGCCTGATAATGGTGGGCAAGGCCTAACAGATGGTACTGATAGCTCTTGCAGTCGTATCCGGATTGGATAACGGTATTGTCTGCCAGGTATTCCAGGTTATGACGCACTTCGCGTTTCAAAAGCCACGCAAAGGGATTCACCCAACATATGACGGTAATCAGCTCGCAAATCATCACATCTACCGAATGCCACTGGAAAACATGGGTACATTCGTGTGTAAGTATCTCATCTATTTCTTTCTCCGAATGGCTTTCCGGATGTATGAAGATCATTTTGAAGAATGAAAAAGGTCCGGCAGGCTTATCCAGCCGGTAGACTGGTACGCCGTGTATAACAGTCCGTCTACTCCGGTAAGCCAGCAGCAGGATACTGCTTAACTGAATAAAAAAACGGACAAATAAAAGAGCCATGACACCCCAGTACATATATGAACTTGCCGAAAGCAGGATTCCTTTCCAGTCTGTTTTAACAACGACCTCTGGGGTTACTGTCATCTCCGGCAGCATAGCCGAATAAATCTGTATCACCTCCGTCATCGGCTCCTGTTCCTTCACCCATTCCTGAATATTCAACAATGGATAAAGCAACGCCAAACCAAAGAAAGCAAGGAGGGAAGCCCTGCGCAACTTAAAGAATGTGTCCTTATAAAAGAGCAGACGGTAGAAGGCGTAAAAGAGCACAAAGGCTACATTCACCTTCAGAAAGTAGGCAAATTCCGGTGTCATGGTAATAAGGTGTTAAAAGGTTTATTCTTTTCCTTTTTCTATCAAATCGATGATGTCTTTCAAATCTTCTGCCGAAATCTTCTGATCTTTGGCAAAGAAAGAAACCATTTCTTTGTATGAATCTTCAAAGTAGTTACGAACAACACCGCTCATAAAGGTACGTTTATATTCACTCTCCGGGATCAGCGGAGTGTATTCATACGTATTTCCATAGCGTTTGTTCTTCACGTACTTCTTACGTTCCAGATTTTTTACAATAGAAGCAAGTGTTGTATAAGGCGGCCTCGGATCGTCATACTTAGCCAGTATATCTTTAACGAAACAAGGCCCAATCTGCCAAATCAAGCGCATTACTTCTTCTTCCTGCATTGTTAATTTTTCCATGATCCCTATTTATTTACGATTATATCGCAAATCTACGAAATTATCGTATATCTGCAAATAGAAACAAGTTAAGAAGTATTAAAGATTAATACAAACGATTTCCTTTCGGTTCCAATCAATGTATCCGGTAAATCTCGTTTAAAACGAATCCTACACCCGTTTTAAACAAGATTTCGCCCGTTTTAAACGAAATATATCCTATTTTTCTGTTGAATGCCGATTCTCTTCTTTCCATTTATCCCGCATCTTCATCCGCTTAACTTGCAGATAGCGCAGCAGGAGAATGACGAAGAGGGATACTCCCATTACCGAGAAATACTGTACCCAGTCCGGATCGGGCTGTTTTCCGGGCCATCCCCATACACTCATCACAATCAGATAGATCACCAGAACGCCAGTTGTAATATTAATCTTCTTCATACAGCTTTTTTATTGTTTTGAACAGACAAAGATACAAGATAGTTTATTCTTTCATTGGGTCAGAACGCATTTGTGTTGGGCATGATAATGACCTGCCTCCACATTTATTATATAGAATCCTGCCGGTAAAGAAAGCGGAAGGGTTGAAGAACCCGGTGATACCGAATGGACAGACACCACACGTCCGGTAAAATCAGATACCCGCACAGTTCCAGTCGACGGCAAATCTGACAGATAAAGTATCTTTCCTTTCAAATAGCATTTCTTCTCTATTCCTGAAAATGCAGAATTATGAACAGCCACTTCTTCCGGCTCTATAGCCGCTACAGAAAAAGGATAACCTGTTTTCAGACGAACTGCATTTGTTGACAATGCAGCAGCCGTCAAATCAATCTCCGTATCTGCCGATGCTTTGACAAAGAAAGCCGAGAAAGGAGGAAGTACATACTCGCTACCTATCGGATAGGACTTGTAGGTATTTCCATCATATATATAAATATTTCCATCCAGCGCCGGATTTGCTGCTATCTGCGACAATGAGATAGGAGAAGGCAATGGATTCCCACAAAGATACCAACCCTTATGCGCTTTGTCCGTATTTCCGGCAGATGCCGCATAGACCGGAACAGATGCCGTTTTACCAAAACTTTCAGGAATATCGTTCCCTGCGGTTGAAAAGGTCAAAGTATTATCGGATGCAGCTGCATCCAAAGCGACCAGATAACCTTTTCCTTTTTCAAAGACAAGACCATCGGATAGTTCCTCCGGGGAAAGCACCGTCCAGTTACCCGTCGCGTCATTGCTTTGGGCACGCTTCTTCCCGTCATAAACTTGCACGTACAGAAAATCACCTTTACCGGAAAAGGTTTTATCTTTCAACTGAAAACGTTTATCTATATCATTCAGATAGACATCAAAGGGGAAAGAGAGGAAATACCATTTACCTTTTTCCGGAAATGTATAACGGACTTCCAATTGCTTGTTAACCGTCAGTTTACCTGCCACTGTCAGTGAATTGTCAGTAGTTGTCAGCGCTCTGTCAGTGTTTGTCAGTGGATTGTCAGTGCTATAGAGAACAAGCTTATCCACGATGAAATGGCCCTTTTCTGAAATATGCAGACCACCGTTACCCAACAGGGCCTGCTCACACTGCACGGTAGAATTAATTTCTGCCTCACCACTAATCAGGGCACTTCGATGACGCAAGGGAGGAAGGTGAGACCAACGAATGGAATCATTCCAGTTGCCATTTCCGGAAAAAAGGGAATATTGGCGGATTGAGCCATAACTATACACACTATCAATTTGAAAATACCCGTTTTTAGAACCATTGACAGGATCTGAAGCAGTCAGAGCTAAATAATAAGCATCATATCCTAACCTTCTGGAAAAATGTGACTGATTGGGATATTTGGGATCAGGACATAAAACACCTTTTCGCTTTGCTCCTAAAGTATTACTATATACGGCATATAAAGTATCCCCAGGGACTAAAGAATGAACCGTAATCCCCACAACTATATATACATTCTTATAACATGACAATAAATTTTTCTCAAAAATGACAGAGGAAGACAAGGGCATTTTCAACGTTTTCTGATCATTAGAAATGATAGCACCACCACCTAGAGTATAACTCCAATTATCATGCTCCGATGATGTGAATAACTGCCAGCGGAACGTATCCACCACCGACGGATTCGCACCACTTTCTACAAAACTGCTCCATGTTTCGGGATTTGTTACCTGTGCCTGAACAGACACCATACTTGTTAGAACCATAGTTCCGGCAAGAATATGCCGAAACATACGTAAATGTTTCTTTTTCATAGCTAAACTATTTTAGTCGTTATTGTGTTTGCAAATATAAAGAAATAATTGAAATGATTATCTTTGCCGCATGAAAGAATTTATTATATCAGAAGCACTGACAGAAAAAGCGGTGCTCGTTGGTTTGATTACCCCCGAGCAAAACGAACAGAAAGTTAAAGAATATCTGGACGAACTGGCATTTCTTGCCGATACGGCCGGAGCCGAAGCCGTCAAAAAGTTTTATCAGAAACTGGACTATCCGAATCCCGTCACATTTGTCGGAACCGGTAAACTACAGGAGATAAAAGAGTACGTGATCGAAAATGAAATCGGACTGGTCATTTTCGACGACGAACTCTCGCCTAAACAGCTTCGCAATATCGAAAAAGAACTTCAGGTGAAGATACTCGACCGTACCAGCCTGATCCTCGATATATTCGCCAGTCGTGCACAGACTGCCAACGCAAAAACACAGGTTGAACTGGCACAATACAAATATATGTTGCCTCGCCTGACTCGTCTGTGGACTCACCTGGAACGTCAGCGTGGTGGTGTCGGCATGCGTGGCCCGGGTGAAACCCAGCTGGAAACCGATAAGCGTATCATCCTGGATAAAATAGCCAAGCTGAAACGTGACCTGGTGGATATCGACAAGCAAAAGAGCGTGCAACGGAAAAACCGTGGCAAGATGGTCCGCGTCGCCCTGGTCGGATACACCAATGTCGGTAAATCAACATTGATGAACCAACTGAGCAAAAGCGATGTGTTTGCCGAAAACAAGCTGTTCGCCACACTCGACACGACAGTAAGAAAGGTAATCGTTGAAAACCTGCCGTTCCTGTTGTCAGACACTGTTGGTTTTATCCGCAAATTGCCCACCGAACTGGTCGAATCGTTCAAATCGACCCTCGACGAAGTGCGCGAAGCCGACCTGCTGGTTCATGTGGTAGATATCTCCCACCCGACTTTTGAGGAACAGATCGAAGTGGTAAACAAGACCCTGGCTGAAATCGACAAGACCGAAAAGCCGATGATCATGGTCTTCAACAAAATCGACGCATTCACCTTCGTCCCGAAAGACGAAGACGACCTGACTCCGCGGAAACGGGAAAATATCGACCTGGACGAGCTGAAACGCACCTGGATGAATAAGTTGCAGGATAACTGCATCTTTATCTCCGCCAAGGAACGTACCAACATAGATGCGTTGAAAGCATTGTTATATGAACGGGTAAAACAGATACATATCACCCGTTTCCCATACAATGACTTTCTCTTCCAGCAATACGACGAAGAATAAAGCAATAGAAATACAAACAAGTTGACCAATGGAAAAAATCAGAAACCTACAACCCGAAGAGATTGCGGTATTGCAATCTCAGGGTTGTTATGCCGAAAACTGGGGACAGGTGCTAGTCCCTTTATCCTTCGAGACCAGATATATCCATCATGTACATTTCTCAGGCACAGTTATTTTAGGACATTTCGAGAAAGAGTTCACCCTCCCCGGTGGAATAAGAAAACATAGCGGACTCAGAAATACAACACTGCATAATTGCATGCTGGGCGATAATATCCTGATCGAGAACACCCACAATTACATTGCCAACTACCGTATCAAAGACAACTGCTATATAGAGAATGTCAACGTGATGGTCGTGGAAGGAGAAAGTACGTTCGGCAACAACGTACAGGTTTCAGTGCTGAACGAAACCGGAGGCCGCGAAGTCCCCATCTACAATCAGCTTTCCGCCCCATTGGCTTATGTAATCGCACTTTACCGCCACCGTCCGATACTGATCGAACGGCTACAGGAAATGATTGCAGATTATACCAAAAGCATCACCTCCGACTACGGGACGATCGGAGAGAACGTAAAGATAATCAATGCCGGGACAATCCGTAATGTAAACATAGGCCAACACGCTACCATCGAGAACTGTACACGCTTGGAAAACGGGACAGTGAACAGTAATAAAGAAGCCCCTGTATATATCGGTGACAGCGTGATCGCCCAGGATTTTATCATCTCATCAGGGGCAGTCATTGCCGATGCGGCAAAGATCATCCGTTGCTTCATCGGACAAGCCTGCCATGTGACACATAATTTTTCGGCACACGACTCCCTGCTATTCAGCAACTGTTCTTTTGAAAACGGAGAGGCCTGTGCCATCTTCGCCGGACCGTTCACGGTATCCATGCACAAGAGTAGCCTCCTGATTGCCGGCATGTATTCGTTCCTGAACGCCGGAAGTGGTTCGAACCAAAGCAATCATATGTATAAGTTAGGCCCGATTCACCAAGGCATTGTCGAAAGAGGTTCCAAGACGACCAGCGACTCTTATATACTTTGGCCGGCACGTATCGGTGCTTTTTCATTAATCATGGGCCGACATCACCATCACAGTGACACGTCCGATATGCCTTTCTCCTATCTGATTGAAAAAGACGACGAGACTTATCTGGTGCCGGGCATCAATCTGCGAAGTGTCGGTACCATCCGTGACGCTCAGAAATGGCCGAGACGTGATAAACGGACCGACACGAACAAACTGGATATGATCAACTACAACCTGTTGAGTCCCTACACCATCCAGAAAATGATAAAAGCAGTCGGTATCTTAAAGAATCTACAAAGCCTTGTCGGAGAAACTTCCGAAATATATTACTATCAGAATGCCCGTATTAAAGGCTCTTCTTTACAAAATGCACTGAAACTATACGGAATGGCAATTAATAAATTTCTCGGTAATTCTCTGATAAAAAGACTGGAAGGCACACAGTTCCAGAACATAGAAGAAGTCCGCAAACAACTGACCCCAACCGCCAAAGAAGGAACCGGCGAATGGGTTGACCTGTCCGGACTGATCCTTCCGAAAGATCAATTAAATGGTTTGATAGAAGATATCGAGAGCCACCGGATAAATTCTTTGGAAAAGATTAATGCCTTCTTCCAGTACCAACATAATTCATATTATGAAATAGAATGGACATGGGCCTATCAGAAAATAGAAGAATACTACGGAATCAAGCTAGGTGAGATCACCCCCGGAAAGATCATCGAACTGGTTGAACTCTGGAAATCATCCGTCATCGGTCTGGACGAGATGCTTTACAAAGATGCCCGCAAGGAGTTCTCCCTTACTTCAATGACCGGCTTCGGCGTAGACGGGACACGCAAAGAAAAAGAAGAGGACTTCGAAGTCGTACGCGGTGCTTTCGAACAAAACCCGTTCGTCACAGCCGTAAAAGAACATATCAGCACCAAACGGACACTGGGAGATGAACTGATCGGAAGGATAGAAAAGCTAATACAATAGTAGCAAAAGATTCGTATCATATATTATGAGAATATAATCTCACATATTATGCGAATCAAATATCATATATTATACGAATCCATTCTCATAATATATGATACATCTCATTCCCGCCGACGGCTCCGGGGATGGTGTTCCAGTATTTCCTTCCGGAGAAACTGCCGGTCGATATGTGTATAAATCTCGGTAGTCGTTATCTTCTCATGCCCCAGCATCTCCTGGATAGCCCGCAGGTTGGCACCGCCTTCCAGCAAATGGGTCGCAAAAGAATGCCGGAACGTATGCGGACTGACATTTTTATGAACGCCTGCCATCTCCGTCTGCTGCTTGATAATATGAAAAACCATGATACGGGAAAGAGCCGTGCCCCGGCGACTCAGGAATAAAATATCTTCGAATCCTTTTTTCACCACCATCCGGTTACGGTCCAGCAGATAATTCTTTATCTCCCGGATAGCCGTCTCAGAAATCGGAACCAGGCGTTGCTTGCTTCCTTTACCCTCCACCCTGATAAAACCTTCATCAAAATAAACATCCGAATAACGCAAAGAGATCAACTCGGAAACACGCAGGCCGCAGCTATACAACACCTCCAGCATAGCCCGATTGCGCTGCCCTTCCGGCAAAGAAAGGTCTATCGTATCCAATATATCATTTATCTCATTGACCGTCAATACCTCGGGCAGCTTCAATCCGATCTTGGGCGATTCCAACAATTCCGTCGGGTCGGCTGTTATATACTCGTCGAGTAAAAGAAAGCGGTAGAACGATTTTATACCGGATATGATGCGGGCCTGCGAACGCGGATGGATTCCTATATCACGCAACTGGGCTACGAACTGCTGTAAATCCTGATAAGAGATCGTAGCAAAGTCTTTCCCTTCACTTTCCACGAAGCGAATGAGTTTGTCCAGGTCAGTCAGGTAAGCTTCTATCGAATTGGCAGATAGAGACTTTTCCAGCCGGAGCCAGGTCTTATATTTGTCGATTATATTATTTCCTTGTTGCATTGTACACAGGCAATTATGTATGTATCAAATAAAATCATTACCTTTGCCGGATATTTTCAGCCCGTACCAGGTGGTGCAAAGGTAATAAAGTTACAGCAAATGAAGAAGATTCAGATTATTAACGGTCCTAATCTTAACCTGTTGGGCAAACGCGAGCCAACAGTATATGGTAATGCTTCTTTCGAAGGTTATCTGGACGAATTACGCGCCCGGTATCCCCAATGCGAAATTGCTTACTTTCAGAGTAATATAGAAGGCGAAATGATTGACAAAATCCATGAAACGGGTTTTGAATACGATGGGATTATAATGAATGCGGGAGCATATACACATACATCCATCGCATTGCACGACGCCATAAAAGCAGTGACTACCCCGGTTATAGAAGTACATATTTCAAATGTACATGCACGCGAATCATTCCGTCATGTATCGATGATCTCTGCTGCCTGCAAAGGGGTTATACTGGGATTCGGTCTGGATTCATACCGGCTGGCGCTCGAAGCGCTTATGCAGCAGCCAACTGCCAACGACTAAAAAGTAAATAATAGGTTATAATATTTAAGGTATATGTTAAAGCATACGAAGATTGTTGCTACAATTTCTGATCAACGTTGTGATGTGGAATTTGTCCGCTCACTGTACAATGCAGGAATGAATGTTGTGCGCCTGAATACGGCCCACATGATGGAAGAAGGTTTAAACCGTGTTGTTACAAATGTACGCGAAGTATCCGACCGCATCGGTATATTGATGGATACCAAAGGCCCGGAAGTACGTACCACTACGGCAAAAGAGCCAATACCTTTTACAACCGGCGACACCGTTAAGATAATCGGTGATCCGGAAAAAGAGACAACCCGTGATTGCATTTATGTTTCATACAAAAACTTTGTCGGCGACCTGACCATCGGCAGCGACGTCCTGATCGACGACGGCGACCTGGAACTGAAAGTCATCGAGAAACAGGATGATTATCTGCTCTGTGAAGTGCAGAACGACGCTACATTAGGAAGCCGCAAAAGCGTGAACGTCCCCGGTGTACGCATCAACCTCCCTTCACTGACAGAGAAAGACCGTAAAAATATTCTTTGGGCGATTGAAAACGAACTGGATTTCATTGCTCACTCTTTCGTAAGAAACAAACAGGATGTATTGGATATACAACATATCCTGGACGAACATAAAAGTCCGATCAAGATCATTGCCAAGATCGAAAACCAGGAAGGTGTCGACAATATCGATGAAATCCTGGAAGTAGCTTACGGTATCATGATCGCCCGCGGTGACCTGGGTATCGAAGTTCCGGCCGAAAAGATTCCGGGAATCCAGCGTGTGTTGATCCGCAAATGCGTGGAAGTGAAAAAGCCGGTGATCGTTGCGACCCAGATGCTTCACTCCATGATCAAGAATCCGCGTCCTACCCGTGCGGAAGTAACCGATATTGCCAACGCAATCTATTACCGCACAGACGCATTGATGCTTAGCGGTGAAACAGCTTACGGTAAATATCCGTTGGAAGCAGTCCAGACAATGACTAAGGTTGCCCGCGAAGCTGAAAAGACCAAGCTGGCTGCCAATGACATCCGCGTACCTATCGAAGGTAACGACCTGGACGTCACTTCATTCCTGGCAAAACAGGCGGTAAAATCTTCCAACAAGCTACATGTAAAGGCAATCATCACCGACAGCCACACCGGACGTACAGCCCGTTACCTGGCCGCTTTCCGTGGTACCTCAACGGTATTTGCCATCTGCTATAACCCACGCGTAACCCGCATGCTTTCTCTGTCATATGGCGTATGGGCCGTATATCAGCCGTGGGATGACAGCCGTCGCGGTTATTTCTACAGCGCACTGAACGAATTGATTAAGAGCGGACGTATCACCCGTAACGACATGGTTGCTTACCTGAGCGGCAGCTTCGGTGAAGGTGGCGGCACAACATTCCTCGAAATCAACAACGTTGGAAAAGTGTTGGATGCCGGAAGTAAATATTCACTCCCGACCTTTAAGGAATAAATAAAATAAAACAGGAAAAGGTGTTGCAAAAGTCGGTAAAACGCTTTTGCTACATCTTTTTTCGTATATTTGAAGCATAAACATTCTTTATTTAAATGACATTAGACGAATACATTCTCAATCACAGCGACGAAGAAGGCGCATTGTTATCCGCGTTAAACCGCGATGCCAATGTCAATCTCTTGCGTCCCCGTATGCTGTCCGGCCATCTGCAAGGACGGATACTGAAAATGTTTTGTCGCATGCTTCGTCCCCGCCGTGTATTGGAAATAGGGACCTACACCGGTTACGCCACGCTCTGCCTGGCCGAAGGAACCGAAGACGACGCCCTGATCCATACACTCGAGATCAATGATGAAATGGAAGATTTCATCATGAAATATCTCTCACGCTCTCCCCTGAAAGATAAAATAAAGCTGCATATAGGCGATGCAATGAAAATCATACCGGAACTGGACGAAACATTCGACCTGGTATTTATCGATGCCGACAAACGCTTGTATTCCGACTATTACGATCTGGTATTTCCCAAAGTGCGTCCGGGAGGCCTGATCCTGGCCGATAACACCCTGTGGGATGGTAAAGTTTTGGAAAAACCTCACCCGTCAGATAAACAAACCATCGGAATACTTAGTTTTAATGATAAAATAAAAGAAGACCCCCGGGTGGAGAAAGTGATCCTTCCGCTTCGCGACGGTCTGACAATGATATGGAAAAAATAAATTGATAACGATATGGAAAGTACAAGACTGAACAAGATAGGTCGTCTGATCCAGAAAGAATTGGGCGATATTTTCCAGAAACAGACCCAGGGAATGCCGGGTATATTGATTTCTGTAAGTGCGGTACGCGTCAGCCCCGACCTGGGCGTTGCCAAAGCATACCTGAGTATCTTCCCTTCCGAAAAAGGGAAAGAGTTACTGGAATCGATCCGTGCAAATACCAAAGCGATCCGTTTCGATTTGGGTAAACGTATAGGAAAACAGGTCCGCATTATCCCGGAACTGAGTTTCTTCATTGACGATTCGCTGGATTATATTGAAAACATTGACAAACTGTTACAGAAATAAGAGAATCAAGCGTTGAACCTTTCGTTTTATATAGCCCGACGGTACCTCTTTTCGAAGAAATCCCACAATGCCATCAATATTATTTCGATGGTATGTGTCTGCGGTGTAGTCATTGCTACCACCGCAGTTGTTTGTGCACTGTCGGTCTATAACGGGTTCAATGACCTGGTAGCAGACATGTTCAGCAGTTTCGACCCGGAGTTGAAGATCACTCCCCGCACCGGGAAAGTGTTCGACCCGACAACTGCCGAATTCCAACAGGTAAAACAATTACCCGATATTGCCTATTTCGGAGAAGTTCTTCAGGATAATGCATTAATACGCTATCACGACCGTCAGGATGTGGCAATAATCAAAGGGGTGGACGACAACTTCAGCCATCTGACCCAAATAGACAGCGTACTGATAGACGGCAGCTTCATCCTGAAAGACGAAGTAACCGATTATGCCATTCTCGGAGTCGGACTGTCATCCAAACTGGGAGCCAAACCAGGATTCGCTTCTCCGCTGGAGATTTATGTTCCCAAACGGAATGAAAAAGTCAATTTATCCAACCCGGCTTCTTCATTCAGTCAGGAATATGCCTATATAGGCGGAGTCTTTATGATTAACCAGCAGGTATACGACGAAGGATACATGATACTCCCCCTTTCACTGGTACGTGAGTTATATAAATACGACAAGGAAGTCACCTCCATCGAACTGAAAATTGCTGACGGAGCCAACATATCTTCAGTCAAAAAGCAGCTCAAATCCATCCTGGGTGACCGGTTTATCATACAAGACCGTTACGAACAACAGGAAGCATCCTTCAAAATGATGCAGGTAGAAAAATGGATCACTTACCTGATACTTTCATTTATCCTGACAATCGCCTTGTTCAACGTAGTCGGTTCGCTGTCTATGCTGATGATAGAAAAGAAAGATGACGTACATACCCTTCGGAATATGGGGGCTGACAATAAACTTATCCGTCGTATCTTTCTATTTGAAGGCTGGATGATCTCCGGATTCGGAGCTCTGATAGGGATTGTGATCGGTCTGGCATTGTGCTTTTTACAGCGACAATTCGGATTGATTAAATTGGGACAAACAGCAGGTGCTTTTATTATCGACGCATATCCGGTGCGGGTGATGTTCACTGATGCCCTGATTGCATTTATTACGGTAGCGGCCATTGGATTCATGGCCGCCTGGTATCCCGTGCATTATCTGGGAAAGAAATGGTTTAATTAAATTCTTTCCCGTATTTTATCTGTGCATCTGCCACAAACTGCTTGATACGCTGTTCGTCATCTTTTTTGCAGATAAGCAATACATTTCCCGATTCAGCCACGATGCAATCTTCAACACCCTGAATCACAGCCAGTCTTTTTGAATTACCTACGGCAATTACATTTCCTGAACTTTCATAAAGCAATGCATTACTATTCTTCAATACAGCATTATTATTTTCATCTTTCGGAGCCAAATCAAACAAGGACCCCCAAGTACCCAAGTCTGCCCAACCGAAATCAGTACATAACATATACACATTATCCGCCTTCTCCATAATACCGTAGTCGATGGAAATCTTCAGGCAATAAGGGAAGTTCTCATGTATAAACTCACGTTCGTTTTCCGTATTGAACTTATCCTTACCCAGGTCAAACCGAACGGCAATATCCGGAAGATATTTGGCAAAAGCTTCCAGAATTGTATTTACGTTCCATACAAACAGACCTGAATTCCAGAAAAACTCACCGCTTTCATAAAAGACTTTTGCCAATTCCAGATTCGGTTTCTCCGTAAAAGTCTTCACCTTGGTAAATTCTCCCAGCATGGAATCGCTGCTCTGGATATAACCATAACCTGTTTCAGGACGGCTCGGTTTGATACCCAACGTAACCAATGCATTATTGTTCTTTACAAAATCCAATCCTTTCTGAACGTCTTTCAGAAATATATCTTCTTTCAGGATCAGATGATCGGAAGGGGCAACAACAATATTGGCATTCGGATTACATGCTCTTATATGGTAAGCAGCGTAAGCAATACAAGGAGCTGTATTTCTACGTGCCGGTTCCAGCAGGATCTGGTCTTCTTTCAATTCGGGCAACTGTTCTTTAATCAAGTCGGCGTAAGCTTCGTTAGTAACGATAAAAATATTTTCTACCGGGATGATTTTGGAAAAACGATCGAAAGTCATTTGCAACAGGGAACGTCCGGTCCCGAAAAAATCTAAGAATTGTTTTGGATAACTTTCTCTGCTAAAAGGCCAGAAGCGACTGCCAATCCCTCCACCCATGATAACGCAATAATTATCTTTCATGATACACAGGTTGTTTTTTTAATTATACTCTTACAAAGTTAACGAAATAATCCGGTATTTATTCTCCTATCTTATATTATTCCCCGAAAGCTATAGATAATTTGAAAAAAAATCGCTGAACGCTTGCACAAATAAAAAATATGCGTACCTTTGCAACGCATTAGCAAAAAAGCAAATGCCCAGATGGCGGAATTGGTAGACGCGCTGGTCTCAAACACCAGTGGATTCACTTCCATGCCGGTTCGATCCCGGCTCTGGGTACGAATAAACCCTGATAATCACCTGATTATCAGGGTTTTCTGCTTTTATAGGGCGTACTAAATGTGTACTGAATGACGAATACAAAGAAAAGGTGTACTTTAATAGTTTTCTTCCCCATATCTTTATAATTTCTTAACGCTTATCCTATCTTTATCTACCTTATTATTGCCGATGTTTTCGGAAAAAGTGAGATTCTTACCTTATATTTGTAGTAAGAACGTTTAAAGGCGCACGATTATGGAAAATCATATGGAAAACAATTTCAGAGAAATACAGAAGATATTAGATAGTTGTATAGCTCATGACTATAAAACTAAAGTAGATGCACTATTTTTAAAACGTGAATATTTGACGCAAGCTCAGCTAAAGGATTATTTGCGGCAAGAAATTTTCCGTGTGACTGAAAATATTGTAGCCATCCAACAAAAATACCGTGTCGTGCGTAACATTGTATTGGATATGGATATTCCCGATTTTTTGTGGGAAAGCGGTTATTTTGAGGACTTGAATTCTGATGAAAGAAAAAAGTATATCGGTTTCCGCTGCTCTGATTTTGATATGGACGCATATTTGCATGAACCGTCCTGTTATGATGGGCGGCTTCCCTATTTGTCCATTATCGTTAATCTTGTCGTGCTTTCCAAGTATTTGCGCTATCTGCAAGAACAGGAAAGCAATTACCATACAGATGCGGTTGCCATCCAAGAGCAAGTCTTGCCAAAAGAGAAAGAGGAAAGTGCAGATACTAATCCAACCAAGATTGTGGGCAAAAGCAATCCTTTCAAGTCCACGTTGAAAGCCAATGAAATCAAACTTCTGACCGACTGTGTGAATGAAGCGAATATGTTTACTACTACCGTCAGTGCCAAAATACTTACCGATTTTTTCAGCTGCAAACTGAATGGGGTATTGAAAGTTAATAATACCCGTCTGTTAGCCTATCTTATGATGCAGCTTGGCTGCTATAATTACATTGTTTATGAATGGCAGTCTGTCATAGCAAATAACAAGCTGATATTAGGAAAGATAAAAGGAGAACCACTTACACGTACTGACTTATCCAGTGCAACAGACCAAGCAAAAAACATCTATCCGAAAGGATATGAAATCATAGACAAGTACATCAAACAACTGAAAAAAGGTTGAGCATAGATTGAACGCTCAAACAAAGGTCAATTAGACTTCATTTTCAACCTCTTAACTTTGCCCCCGTTAACAAAAAAAACGAGGGTGCGCACCTTCATATTGTTTCACCTAAATTCCTAAACAATATGGAAAGAGATTTAGAGTTAAGAGTTTCAGAACTCGAAAAATTAGTGTTCCTTTCAAAGAATGTGCTTAGCTTCGATGAAGCGAGCAGGTTCTTGAACCTTTCTAAAAGTTACCTGTACAAGTTGACTTCGGGTAACTTGATACCCCATTACAAGCCGCAGGGCAAAATGCTTTATTTTGAGAAAGCGGAGTTGGAAGCATGGTTGCGTCAGAACCCGGTCAGACGCAGGCACAGATAGAGCAGGAAGCGCAGAAATATATCCTTAACCGTCCTCTAAAGAAATAACGGTTATGGAAAATAGAAAAGCGACAGAAGCTGGGCAGGACGTCACTATGCAGAAAGAGGATTTCGCAGTTCTTTGGAAAACCATTCATCTAAAGGTGACGGACACTTACGAAGTACCGCCCGAAATACTCTGGGTGAACGGCTCTACCATTGGCACGCTGGGTAATTTCAGTGCATCCACGGGTAAAGCCAAGAGCAAAAAGACATTCAACATTTCCGCTATCGTTGCGGCAGCGTTGAAGAATGACGAAGTACTGAAGTATTCGGCATACCTGCCACCGAACAAACGGAAAATCCTCTATGTCGATACAGAGCAGAGTAAATACCATTGCCACAAGGTCATGGAGCGTATTTTACGACTTGCCGGACTGCCTACCGACAAGGACAGAGACGATTTTGTTTTCATCGTGCTAAGGGAGCAGACACCCGACAAGCGGAAACAGATTATCGGCTATATGCTTGAAAATATGCCCGATGTGGGGTTACTCATTATTGACGGAATCCGTGACTTGATGTCTGACATCAACAGCCCCAGTGAATCGACTGACCTAATCAACCTCTTGATGCGCTGGTCAAGCGGATATAACCTGCATATCCATACTGTACTGCATTTGAACAAGGGGGATGACAACACAAGGGGACATATTGGTACGGAGCTGAACAACAAGGCTGAAACCGTCCTGCAAATCACGAAAAGCCAGCAGGACGGCAACATAAGCGAGGTAAAGGCGATGCACATACGTGACCGGGAATTTGACCCGTTCGCATTCCGTATCAATGACAACGCTTTGCCCGAAATCGTGGACGGTTATGTATTCCAACAACCTAAGCAGGACAGGAACTTTCCGCTTACGGAACTGACCGAACAGCAACACCGGAAAGCGTTGGAGAACGGTTTCGGCAAGCAGGTGGTACAAGGCTATTCCAATGTCATAGCGGCATTGAAACAGGGTTATGCGAGTATCGGCTACGAACGTGGACGCAATGTCCTTGTGTCACTTAACAAGTTCCTTGTGAACAAGCGTATGATTGTGAAAGAGGGCAAGGGCTACCGCTATAATCCCGATTTCCATTATTAAAAGTCAGTTTGGTTTAGTCCGGGTGTATATATAAGAGGAACGGACTTACTATTTCCCTGTATCGGAACAGGCAGGTTTAGTATGGTACGGGTATATATATAACGGACTAAACAGGACTGGCGCACTTTTCAACTATTTTTTAATCCCCAAAAAAGAAAATGTTATGAACATCGAAGATGTGAAACAAATACCCATCGCAGACTATCTGCACAGTTTAGGCTACTCTCCTGTCAAGCAGCAGGGCAACGGCTTATGGTACAAATCACCGTTAAGGGAGGAACACGAACCGTCTTTCAAGGTGAATACTGACCGCAACCTTTGGTATGACTTTGGCGCAGGCAAGGGCGGCAACATCATCGCATTGGCAAAGGAACTCTATTGCTCTGATAGTCTGCCATACCTTTTAAACCGGATAGCGGAACAGACACCGCACGTCCGCCCGGTCAGTTTTTCTTTTCCCCAGCGTAGGACAGAACCGAGTTTCCAACATTTGGAAGTCCGTGACTTGACCCATCCCGCATTGCTCCGTTACTTGGAGGGACGGGGTATCAATATCGAACTGGCAAAAAGAGAATGTAAGGAACTACATTTTACCAATAACGGCAGACCGTTCTTTGCTATCGGTTTCCCGAATATGGCAGGAGGTTACGAGGTTCGCAATTCCTTTTTTAAGGGCTGCATCGCCCCGAAAGACATCACCCATATACGGCAGCAGGGAGAGACGAGAGAGAAGTGTTTGGTATTCGAGGGTTTTATGGACTATCTTTCTTTCCTCACGCTCCGGATGAAGAACTGCCCGACCATGCCCGACCTTGACAGGCAGGATTATGTCATACTCAACTCTACTGTCAATGTGCCGAAAGCCATCAACGTGCTGTACCCGTATGAACGCATCCACTGTATGCTTGACAATGACAAGGCAGGATATGAAGCGACACGGGCTATCGAATTGGAATACTCCTACCGTGTGCGTGACTTCTCGGACAATTACAGGGGGTATTCGGACTTGAACGATTACCTGTGCGGCAGGAAGCAGGAACAGGAGAACAGTGCCAGCCACGCACAGGAGATAAAGCAGGAAACCGGACAACGTGCCGCCCCAAGACAGAAAAGGGGCAGGGGCATTTAGTCCGGCAGGATTACCAGCGGCAGGCGGTTTGATTTGGAGAGCAAGGTTATGTTTCGGTAGACCGAAACTACCTTGCTTTGCTCATCGCAAAGAAAATTTCTCCCGTTGGTCGCAATTTTTAAGACACCATTTAAACGTAAAAACCTATGACGAATATAAAGGATAAGCCGGGGGGACGTCCGGCAAAGAAACGGATAGAGAAGCAGCAACGGGTAGTCAGCACGAAGCTGACCGAGTTGCAGTATTACGCTATCAGAAAGCGAGCCGGGGAATCCGGGTTGCGTGTCAGTGAGTATGTAAGGCAGGCAGTTGTTTCGGCAGAGGTCATACCCCGGCTGAACAGGCAGGATGCGGACACCATCCGCAAGTTGGCAGGGGAAGCCAACAACATCAACCAGTTGGCGCACCGGGCAAATGCCGGAGGGTTCGCACTGGTGGCGGTGGAACTGGTAAAACTCAAAAACAGGATTGTCGAAATTATAAACCAGTTGTCGGATGATTGGAAAAATAAAAAAGGGAAGCGGGTTTAAGGGCTGCGTGAACTATGTGTTGGGCAAGGAACAGGCGGCTTTGCTCCATGCAGACGGGGTACTGACAGAAAGCCGGGGAGATATAATCCGCAGCTTCTGTATGCAGACCGGGATGAATCCCGACTTGAAAAAGCCTGTCGGACATATTGCGCTAAGCTATTCCCCGGTGGACACACCCAAATTGACGGACGAGAAAATGATACAGCTTGCGAAGGAATATATGCGTGAGATGAAAATCACCGATACGCAGTATATCATCGTGCGCCATCAAGACCGGGAGCATCCGCACGTGCATATCGTGTTCAACCGTATAGACAACAACGGCAAGACCATTTCGGACAGGAACGATATGTACCGCAACGAGCAGGTATGCAAGAAGCTGAAAGCCAAACACGGGCTTTATTTTGCTGGTGGGAAAGAACAGGTAAAGCAGTACCGCTTGAAAGAGCCGGACAAATCGAAATACGAGATTTACAACGCTGTAAAGAATGAAATCGGCAAATCCCGAAACTGGCAGCAGTTACAGGGGCGGTTAGCGGAAAAGGGTATTACTATCCGGTTCAAGTACAAAGGGCAGACAAACGAAGTGCAGGGCATATCCTTTTCCAAAGGTGAATACACGTTCAAGGGTTCGGAGATAGACCGCAGTTTCAGTTTCTCCAAACTGGATAAATGTTTCGGGGATGCAGGACTGAACGCTGCCGGAAACAACCGGCAGACAGTTTCCGTACCTGTTCAGGAGCCAGCGCAGACACCAGGCAAAGCCGACAGTCCGTTACTGGCAGGCTTGGGCGGTCTGTTCTCCGCTTCATCCTCTCCAGCTGATGAAATGCCCGATGATTCCTTTTTGAGAAAGAAGAAGAAAAAAAAGAAAAAACAACTAAAGTTATAAGCGTATGGAGGAAAATTTGATTTTAGAGGGGCTTCTCTCAATGGTTACTGAACTGAAAGAGAAGCAGGAAGCACAGGTAACGCCAGCCAGTCGGGAGGAAACTTTTGAAAGGCTGAACGCAATCGAACAGGCATTGTCGGAACTACACAGCAACCCTGCTGTTTCCGAAAAGGATTTGCAGGCTATCCGAAGCCAGCTTAACGATATAAGGAACAGGATGCAGGGTCAGCAGAAACATATCGAGGACACCAAGAAAATAGTATTGGAAACCTACCGTTGTTTCAAGGTAATGCTTGATACTTTTGGCTCTTGCAAGACGGATAAAGAGGAAGCCGCACCCTTACCGCTCTATCAACGGATTTACAACAAGGTCGCTTCTTGGATTCGTCCGGGATTGTTCCTTTTTTCGGCAGTGCTGGTTATCTGTTCCGTTTCCATATTCTTGAATGTCCGTTTGGCTGAACGTATGCAGCAGTTGCAGGACAACGATATAAAATACCGCTATTTGCTGATGCAAGGACAGGCAGACGGGGAAACTTTTGATATGCTGGAAAACAAGTTCAAGTGGCAACGGGATAACAGTTTTATCCGAAGTCTGACCGATTCAGTGATGGATTTTGAATACCGCATCCAAAAGCAGGCGGAAGCACTGGAGCGTGCAAGACTGTTGAACGAGCAAGCCGAACAGCTAAAGAAAGAAGCCGATAAGTTGGGCAAGCCATAAGCAAGGAAAGCCGGAACAAATGATGAAGCACATTCACCGTTCCGGCTTTTTAGATTTACTTCTTTTTCTTCGTACAGTGTTCTTTCTCGAACTGGCGTAGCGTGGTAATACTGAACCTTTCTTTGATGAACTCCCTTACATCGGAAGCCTTGTAATACACTTTTCCGCTGATAGTGAAGTACGGTAGCGCACCGATAGCCCGGTAGCGTTGCAGGGTTTTGATACTAACTTTGAACAACAGGCATAAGTCCTGATTATCCAGCAGGTTATCATCTTCGGGCAGTACCCTGTCTGCATTGCGTAGTACCCGTACATCCTTACAAAGTTCTTCCAGTTTGGCGTACAGCTTCTGCATCCATTCACCAAATTCGTCATTCTCTATATACATAATTGCTTCATGTTTCAGGTTATACATTCTTATTTGTCAATCGATTGATGAAGCAAAGTTCTAAAAATGGATGCAAAGAAATTACAGGGGAACTAATGGAATCCCCTATAAATAAACCATAAGTTGCTGATTATCTATATCCTTTCTTGTCATGTTCTTTTCGGATAAGGTCAGCCAGTCCATTAAGAAATTCGGTGAGTTTGCCCGGTTTTCGTTTTATCACGTCCTCATGCTTTTGGTGACAGTCGCTTATCTTGATGTTAAACAACCACTCAAAACCTTTGGATAAATCCACCAAATAGGCAGGCTTTCCATTCTGATAAACGATGTCTTTGGAGAGGAACAGACCGCTTACCATTTCCATGATGTTGATAAGGGTTGTCTTGTCAGCGAGAAATAGAGGGGAAAGAGATTGCTTATTAGTACGTTGTTGTAGCTGTTCCGGGTACTTGATACGCCATTCGATAAGGCGTATTTCAGTGTTTAAAAGTCCTATCGCTTCATCAACTAAATGCAAATAGGGTATTTTTTTCTTGCTCAAACCGTACACGATACGATTTAAGACGATACAAGCCAAAAGAAAAATAACGTAGTAATACGCCATAATTTTGTTCGTTGATACAGAAATTGGCTACATGAATAGCCAATTCTTCAATAGCATCTTCCAATTCGGATGCAGAAACTTTACGCTGTGAGTATTCCGATAATAATCGGAAAAGTCTCTGTTGTAATATGTACTTATTGTTCATTGTATATATATTTCTAATTTAAGAACTATCTATCTAAAAGAATATTATTTTCAGAAAGAGATAAAACTTAATCTTCAACTTTTTCATTATAATACTTTAGAAAATTAATTTCACCTATATCTTTTAAAAGTTTTTGATTTTCAATAAAGTCCTGTCCATATTTTAGCCAACTTTTGGTGAATCTTCTAAGTTTGGCACATGGAAAATCAGAACATTGAAAACAATGTGTTATTTCTTTTCCCAAGCAGCACAAATGAAATGTTTTACATTTTTCGCATCGAGAGTTACTCAGTTCTGCTCCTTTGCAGGGGCTTTTTTCTCTTGTATATGCAGGGCAACCACCACAAAATACACCACAAGCAGGAATACGACCGTTATAAGATTTCATTTGCTGAGTTTCTTTGCCATCCAAAAATTGGTGAGAGAAAGCATATTTGCTTTCCGTTTTTGTTCTTCCTCTACTATATAGCCTCTTTTTTCAAAGAATGAGCGGGCTGTTAAACTTACTTCTGATGTAATCCGTATAAGTCCTGTTGCAGTTGCATACCGTTCTATTTCATTTAGAAGTATCGTAGCAATACCTTTACCTTGAAAATCTTTATGAACAAACATAGAATGCAAATAGCCTTGTAGAGTAATGGATGCAAAGCCGACAATTTGTGACTGTTGATTAGTGGCTACAATAAAATAATGTGTTTTAATCATTCCTTTTATATGGGAAAGGTCGTTTCCACACGATGCCCAATCTTCCACTTCTGCTTTTGAATAATCACGTTTGTTTATATTGAGGACTGTATCTTGAAATAAATCTTTGATTTCAAGGGCATCAGACGGTTGGGCAATTCTAATTGTAAAATCTTTATCCATGTATTGTAAAATTAGTCATTTGTTTATATGCCTTTTATCATAGGAATACTTTTTTTGTAGTTCCCTAAAGATACGTTCCAAATCATATCCATGCGGATTGGAAATTTGGAAACATCCGCTTTCTATGGGGCTATTAACCTGAGGGGCAGTTATCACCGTGTCCTTGAAAACGAAAGCAATGTACTTTCCTACACTCTTTGTTGTGGCTTCTCTCCATATAGGCAATTTATCTTGGAGGAAGACACCGGTAATGACCGAGCGTCCAAAAGCATCAGTTTCCAAACGTAAAGTATCGAAATCCTTAACAGTAAGGAAAGGTGTTTGTGAAAGGCTGTCTGTAGTCTGTGATGTTACGTAGTACCAGCCGTTTATCCGGTGAAAGGATTTTGTCTGTATACAAGCTGTCATTAGTAGGCAGAAAAAGAGAATTGTTGAAATCTTCATATCCGCTATTTTTAGGTTAATACATCTTCTCCAACGTCCACACCATCTTATTGGGATTATAGGCTTCCATTACGAGGTGTGTTTCTGTGTATTCCAGCACTGTCCACGGACCTGCTATGTTGTCGAACGTGATGATTTTTCCATTTACTTGATAAGTAAAATCTGTGTTCCACATATATCCGTCTTCTTCGTTCGTCCTTGTATAAATGCCTTCTGATTCGTTGGTAAACTGAAGAATGGATTGTTTTGTGTACTCTATCTCATCTTCGATATTGTACACGGTCATTTGCGCTTGCCAAGTAGTTTGCTTCAGGGTTTCGGGGGTGAAGACAGAAGTAGGGGCATCATCGTTACTACAATTTGTCAGACATAACATGGCGCAAATAATGAATGTGGAAAGCACCATACATAAAGTAATTTTCTTTTTCATCTTATCTCTATTTTAAGTGATTGACAATAATTATATATTTCTCTTCATAGGGATACTAACAATACCTTTATTAATCTCTTTTTCACCCACTTTTTTGAAGCCTAAAGATGTATAAAAAGTTTCTGCATAGGTTGAAGAATTAACTGTTATATAAGTGAAATTACAATTGCTCATCATATAGTCAAATAGCGATTTCCCTATTCTTTGCCGATGATAGTGTGGCAAGACAAAGAAGAGGGATATATGTTGCCTTTCCTGATGTACACCGATTATTCCTATCAATAAATGATTGTCAAAAGCACCATATATGTCAAGTGTATTCATCAACGATGTGTCATACACGAAACTTTTAAAGGTTTCAATACCTTCTTGGGTGAAATCATTCCTGCCACATTCCATATATACTTGATAGGACAAATCAGCCGCATTATTATATTCTTCTTGTGTTAATTTACGTATCATATCAATGTTATTAAATCATGAATGCAAAATACGGAAGAATAAAGAAAAAAGGTCTTGACAATTGTCAAGACCCCGGTATAATGGATGTTAAAAGATTGGCTATTTCTCCAGTTTGCGGCGTATGCGACTAACTGTTTCAGGAGTAACTCCTAAGAAAGAAGCTATACTTTTCAAGGATACAGTATCTTTAAGGTCAGGACAACGTTTCATTAGTCTTTGATATCGTATTTCAGGTGTACAATACGAATCGAGCAATCGTTCATACACCATTTCATATAGATTTTCAGCTACATATCTTCCTAATCGTTGAGTTTCCATATTCGTTTCCCAACATTCTATAATATCATGGCGTGATATTTCATAAACAGAACAGTCTGTTAACGCTTGAATGCTCACTGCTGACAGACAACTTTTCATAAAAGAAGAATAGTCACATACAAATTCATCGGTAAAAGCATATCCCACAATGTGCTCTTCTCCTTCTTCGTCAATATGCGTATATTGAAATGTGCCATGTTTTACCCATCCAGCAAAACGTTCCACCTCATTTTGCCGGATAAAGAAATCTTTCTTATGGTAAGTACGCAATATCCCTTTTCTCGCAAATAAATCTTTTACATGGGAATAGTCCAAATTGTTGAGATATGTATTAAAATCATTCATTATCGTAAGCTATTTATTCAGTCCACGGCGTATGCGACTGATTGTTTCCGGTGTGACTTGCAAGAAAGAAGCAATCTCCTTTAACGTAATGTACTCTTGAATATCGGGGCATCTATTCAATAAGTCAAGATACAGCTCTGCTGTGGTCTTGCAGTACATATCCATTAATCTATGATACATTAATAAGTATGATTGTTCAACAAGCGTACATTTTAGTTGCATGGTTTCTACATTTGCAGCAAAGAATTCCTCCACTTTTGAATAGGACATATAACAAATCTTTGTATCGCAAACGGCTTCAATTGTTACTAATGACGGTTGATTGGGTTCTATAAGAGTGCATAAACTTCCTGCAAATTCTCCGGAGAAAGTATATCCTACTATGTGTATGTTTCCTTTTTCATCCACACGAGTATATCTCAATAAGCCGTGTTCAATATAAGCTCCCCGATGATTCACTTTGCCTTGAATAGTGAATCGTTCGCCCTTTTTGAGTTCGATATAAGTACCATGTTCCAAAATGAACTGCTTTAGCTGTTCTAATTTCGAATGGTTGGCATATTGTGAGTTAAAATCTTCCATACTATAAACTAATTACAATTGAAATATAGAATAACTTCGTGAGTTGTTCTCTCAAAAAGCAAAAATAGATTCCTGACTTTGTCAAAACATCTTCTCTTTTTTTTTAATCCACTTTATTGTGAGTTTAGTTTGTGCTTTTGTATATATGTCCAAAACGAACTAAACTTATTTCTATTGACTGAAAGTATATGCTGGCGAAAGAAGAAACAACCTTTTTCCTTTTCGCCAATTTTAAAGTTTGTAACTCTCATAGTTTGAGGAGGAAATGAACTCTTTTATTTCTTCTTCTGTTGGAAGCTCTATCCTATACTTCTGTACAAAGATATTTGGGTCTAATCCGGCTGTGGCATACTTTACTAATGTATCTCCCTTTTCAGTGCAAAGCAGAATACCGATAGGTGGATTATCATCCGGCTGCATCTCTTCCGCTTTGAAATAGTTCAGATACATATTTAGTTGCGAAGCATACTCATGGTGGAACTTGTCTATCTTCAATTCTACAATAACATGACATTTCAAAATACGGTGATAGAACACAAGGTCGGCAAAGAAATAATCTTCATCAATCAAGATGCGTTTTTGCCGGGCTTCAAAGCAGAAGCCATGTCCCATTTCTAACAGGAAGTGTTGCAGGTTGTCAAGAATGGATTGTTCCAAATCGTTTTCCGTCACTAATGCACGTTCATTCAACCCTAAGAATTCCAAAGTAACAGGGGTATTGATAACATCTTTAGGTTGTAATAAGGTTGCTTGTTGCTGGACTAAAGCGGAGAGGGCTTCTTTGTTTTTGGATAGTCCGCTACGTTCGTAATATAAAGATGCGATTTGTCGCTCCAACTCCTTTACAGACCAGCAGCCACGAATGGTTTCCATTTCATAGAAAGCACGTTTTACCGGGTTCTCAATTCCCGATATAGTGTTTAAATGGGTGGAAGATAATCTGTTGAATAATCTATCAGCCGGAATCATCCATGTTTCGGTTTGTGGGTATTCTGTTGATAGTTTCCAAACGCCATTTTCAGATTCGGCGGTCACTAACCGCCGAATTGGTTCAGTGAATTCGGCGGTCAATGACTGCCGAATTTGAATTTGTGATGCAATGTATTGTGTGATAGGTTCTTTTAGCTGTGGATAAACAAGGTACAACCGCCTAAATTCACGGAATCTACGTTCATTCAGACCTTTTGTTTTCAGTCGTTGTTCCAGCTTCTTCAACAGTTGTTCACCGTAGGCGGCACGGTCTTCTCCGTTCTGCTCAAATTCTACGATATAGCAACCCATAAGCCAGTTACGGGAAGTAAGGGCAAGGTTTACAGCGTGTGCGGCTTGTGCCTGCAACGTGTTCTGTATCGTGCTGATATGTTTTACTAATGCTTCAAAGTTCATAGTTACAAAGATAAGTCTTTTATGGTTAAAACTTTAGCTCGGGCAAGCTGTTTATTGCTTCCTCTTTCAATTTATCCACCGCACGGGTGTACTTCTCCGTATGCTTCAATCCGCTATGCCCTAAAAGGCTGGCTACGGTTTTGATATTTGCCCCATTATTCAGAATGTTCACGGCAAACGAATGTCGGGCACAATGCCAGCTTATATGTTTGTCTATTCCGGCTCTCTTTACCCAACGCTTTACTGACTTACAGCAGCTTTCGTAAGTAGGCAAATCGAATATTGAACAGTTTTTATCTGCCGGAGCTTCACCAATGATAGACAATAGACCATCATTCAGGGGAATAACCACACCACTACTGGCTGAATGTCCCTTTGTCTTGCTTTGCTCAAACTTTAATAACCGATTAGCGTAATCTACATTTTTGTAGGTAAGGTCTTTTACATCACAGAAACGCAAACCACTGTATAAACAGAAGATAAAAGCCCGTCTGACATTCGGGTTTTCGTTGTCATAATGGCAAGCCGCCAACTTTTGTATTTCTTCGGGAGAAAGAACATCTTTTCGAAGCATTTGGCTATCCACTTTACAGGTAACACTTTTACATGGGTCTTTCAACATTACATCGTGGTCAATCGCATATCGAATAACTTTCTTGAAACGCTGGTAAATGCTTTTAGCACCCTCACCAACACTTCGGGATTGCAAATAGGCTACAAACTGCTCCATCATTTCTTTGGTGATAAGTTCCGGTTTGATACTAAACTCATTCATGGAGTATTGCTCTTTTAAGAAGTCCTTAAAACGGCTAAGCGCAATTTGTACCATGCGAATATCTTTCTTGGTATAACTGTTGATATAGGCTTGGAAATAGTCTAAGAAATTGACCGTTCTATCTTTTTTCAACCGATAGCCTAACATACTTTCTTTAAATTCCTGCTCACGCTCCGCACGTATCTTTGTGGCAAGCTCCAACGTTTCTTTGTTCTGCTGACGTTCTGCAGGGGTACGGGGCTTATCTATCAGATACAGACTAAGGTTTTCTTTTCGCCTGTTGTGCTTTACTGCAAACTTGGGCTTACCTTGCATCTTTCCACTATCATAGTACACTTGATTGCCGTTTTCATCTAATACGGGCTTTTCCTCTCTACCTAAATAATACTCTAAGTAAAGGCTAATTCTACCATCCGAGAGCTTGTTTTGCTCTAACTTGGGGTTTTCTTTCGTTTTATTTTCTAACTTTGCCATTGTTTAGAGGTTTTATCCCGATTTAGGTACCATAACCGGGTGATTACGCTAAATAGTTGATTTTCTTTTGTTTTCCGATATTGCAAAGGTACAAAAGAAAATGATATTTCAAAGTGTACTAAAAGTGTACTGAATAACGGAAAATGGGCAAAATATGGCAAAAATAGAGAAAATAGGAAATATTCAAGTAATTGATAATAAGGAAGATAAATTCTTTTGTTTTCCTATGATTTCTATGGCTTGTACCGGGTCTGGGTACACTACTTTAAATTAAGTTCCTGATTATCTATAGATAGTCAGGACTTTTTATTTTAAGGGCAACGCCAGGGGCAATACTGGATTAGGATCAGACTTCGGCATGAGCCTAAATTGACTACATCACTTATCAAATGCTAATACGTATATCTGTTTTTCCGAATTATCGCCAAATGTTTCTTCTTCAAAGCCTCCAAACTTATGAATAATCTTAAATCCAGCCCATTCCAGATATGAATCCAATTCCTGAGGAAAAAACAATCTCATATCCAGATTTTGAATTGAATGAAACTCACCATTTATAAAGTAATGCCATTCTATGCGGTTAATTTGAGTTGCGTTTTCATAACGCATTGTCTGCTTTATCAAGACTTCCCTCCCATCATCAGTTGTATATGCTGCAATTTCCTGTTGTTCCTTTTCACCTTCAACAATATATTGAATATTAGGGTTAAAGCAATCTAACAGGAATAAACCTCCGTCTTTAAGAAGATTTTTAACGACATTAAATACCTCAAATAAATCTTCATTCTTATATAAATGATGAATTGAATTAAATGGAATAAAAATAAAGTCAAATTTTTCGCGCAAATCTAACGTTCTAATATCCGCTTTAATGAAAGTAATCTCTACTCCTGCTTCAGAAGCTTTTGCCTTTGCTTGTTCAAGCATGGATGAAGTGTAATCGACTCCACAAATATTGTATCCATCCTTTGCAATTGGAAGCGTAAGTCTGCCTGTTCCACAACAAAGTTCAAGTATTTTAGCATCCCTATTTTTCGGCAGCCACTTTTTGTAAAACTGCAAATCGGATAGGAAGGTATTTAATCCATCATAAATACTTGCGTCATAAATCAAATCGCCCACCTTGTAATCTGTATTCATTCTGTTCTTTAAATTATATTTTTTGTG
The DNA here is from genome assembly GCF_003635445.1 of Parabacteroides sp. AF17-3. Classification (NCBI taxonomy): domain Bacteria; kingdom Pseudomonadati; phylum Bacteroidota; class Bacteroidia; order Bacteroidales; family Tannerellaceae; genus Parabacteroides; species Parabacteroides sp. AF17-3. Next base: position 229,228 of record NZ_QTMM01000002.1, read on the forward strand.
TATGGCCTCAGGTTAGTCTGTTTCCAATAAGACAAAATTAATATCTTTTTCTCTTCATGACATTAACCTTGCAAGTAATAAGTTCCATAACAAATCACAGCAATATCAAAAAGATAAAAAATTCCAGTTATCTGATAGGTAGATTTGGAAAGTTCCCATAATTTTATTTGATTATCAAAATGATATTTTATGTATATGGAGGATAAGCTATACAGTGGGGTGGAATGTCGATTCATTTTTATGGAATTCTCGCGAGGCTTCCTCTGCTGTCTTTGTTCTGATTTATGTCATATTTTTAGCGTAATGATATGTATTGCTTATGGTTTTGGGCAATATACCGCATATATATCTATTATTGTTGGTATTTTGACATTTATCGCTTATCTGGATAAATGGTTGCTCTGGAAATAAAAATTGCTTTAAAACATATAATTCCCTCTCTTAAAAGTACCGATTGACATCTTGCGCCATCGTAAATTAACAAATATTTGCAATAAATTTCTACTACAATAAAAAGACATCTCGTTTAAAATGAAAAAAATCTCGTTTTAAACGAAGTTCATGTTTGTTTATAGCAAAATAAAAAGTTGATATAAAACGCCCATCACGTTAATAAATGTATATACACCTCTTCCAGAATGACTGATTGAAAAATAAGCACGTTCTTATTCAGTGACATTTTCTATCATAATATTTGCATATGCCCTATTCGTCTGTCTTTTTGTCGTTTCATAAAACAAATTACAATTATAGAAAACCATTCTCTTTTCTTTTAAAAAAGCTTTGACATCGATCGCACATAATACACCTATCAGCCGCTAAAAAAATATTAAAGACTTCTGTTGTGCTTCTTTCAGGTCAATATTGATATTTAAATCCCGTACACTTATCACTTATTCATAGTGCTAAAAACATTTTGAACATCTTTTTGTGTCTATTCCAAGATATTTTCGGGAATTGCTGGTGTGGTATTAAGTACTCCCACTATCGTATAATTTGTATCATCTATCGTGGTTTTTAAAATTGGTTCTTCTATACCCACACTTCTGCTAAGAGTTTCATGTACAAGAGCTTTCCAATCCACACCTAAACAAACTTGTATCATATTGATGACAGTATTGCTACTTGTTTCTCCGTCAAGAAGTTCAAATCTCAGACTGTGAGGAGTGTGTGCTATAGCAGCATCAGTAAAATTCCCATTTATGTCCGAACCATAATTTAATGTTAAATAAGGTATACCATACGTATTTGATGAGTTACCTATACCATATTCTATCTTGACTGAGAATTCGTATGTTCCTTTTGCTATCAGGGTATTAGTGGCTCCTGTTCCAGAACCTGTGTTTCGGAAGAAATAACAATCTTTTGCTTCATTATTTATCAAATAGACTAATGTTCCCTGTGAAAGTGCCGGATGATTGCTATTTTTTATCGCATAAGCCAAATAAGAGTCTGTTACTTTTATTTTCAATCCAACCTCCTCATTAACAATATTGTCTTTTATGGTAACGGTGGTTTCTCCTTTTTGCTTCGGGGTGATAACTAAATTTCCCATATCTATCGAACTTGACAAATCCACAGACACATCCAAGATCTCTGTTTTTTCAACAGTTACAGAATAATTCCTGTTGCCACCTCTAATGGATATAGATTGATTTCCTAATAATGGAACTTCGTAATACTCTTTTTCAAACGATAGAGGGTATATTTCTTTTTTCTCATCATCATCACTTCCGCAACTACCAAATCCTATAGCCGAAAAAAATAGCAACAGTATTTTGAACAAAGTCTTTATATTCATGTTTTCTTTATGAATTTAGTTTATAGATTACAAATATACTTATTTCCTGATATCTAGAAAGTAATATACTTTTTATTAAGAAGGATTTCAAGTGCTGTGCCCGGCAAAGCTGCTTTTTACTCATTCCTCAACGCTCTAACCGGATTTCCGGAGGCTGCCTTAAAGCTATGCCAACTAACAGTTAATAACGTTATACCGACAACAATTAATAGAGACATAATATATGTCCAGACGCTAAAACTCGCCCGATAAACAAAACTTTGCATCCATTGATTAAGCAACCACCAGGTTATAGGGACAGCAACAACGAAAGCAATCCCAATCCATATAATAAACTGACGATTGAGCAGTTTTATAATCTGCCAGGTAGTCGATCCGTTCACCTTTCGGATTCCGATCTCTTTTGTGCGTTGTTCGATAGCGTACAGCGCCATACCAAAAAGCCCAAAACAGGTGAGCAGAATACTGATAACTGAATACATCATCAATAAATCGGACAATTCGAAAAGTTTCTTATTATTTCCCAGCACTTTGTCATACAAGCTCTCATGTTCAAGGTAATTCCCAGGATAAAGCTGATCCCATTCCTTATAAATTTGTTTGATAACCGAAGCATTTCCGGGAGCTATGCGGACTTTTAAATCAGTTCCATCCCTGGCAAAGCCAATAATACCTTTATCGACAGGCGTTTCAAGGCTATTAGAAATATATAGCTTAAAATAATCTTCAACAATCCCGGCAATAACATGATCATCACCAAAAGGAGGACGGTCCTTCAACCGGGGTTCGTATTCTTTTATAAGATTCCCGACAGGCAGTTCTCCATCCGGAAACAGGCTCTGAGCCCAGGTACGGTTCAGATAAACCGGATGCGGATACCTTTCTATCGCTTCTTTCCAGGGCAGACCTTTCAATAGCTTATAGCCCATAACTTCCATTATTTCTTCATCACCATCCTCTGAAGTATAAGATTCATATGTACCATCCGGCGAAAACTCACCGAGAGGCCATTCATATATGGGATTGCTTAATGCCACCGCCTGTATGCCCGAAAGAGAACCGATATTTTCTTTAAGTCGTAACATAGATGTCTTGTTATCTCCGACTGAGAAAATATAAATACCTTTATAATTTTCTGCTTTATCATATAAAAGTGAGATTTGCCGCCGTACGGAAATATTACCGATTATCAGAATAAATGAAATAACGAACTGAACGATAGCCAGCGAGGTTATGATACGTCCTTTTGCTTTTCCCCGGTAGAAATTGTTATACCGGGAAATCGACATTTCCGGTAAACGCCGGCTCATATACAAAGCAGGAATACACGCCAATAAAAGAATAAACCCGAATGTAACCGGCAGCATCTGACTACTATACAGAAAATTAACCGAAACCTGAATAGACATGATGCGATTCATTATCCCCAGCAGATCGAATTGTATCAGTTGTGCAATCAGGAAACCGAAACCAACAGTCATAAATGTATCAGCAAATAATTGCATGCTCAATTGTCCGCTTCCTGCCCCCATCAGTTTCTGTATATGCAGGGAATATAACTGTTTGAATACACGTGAAAAGCTTAGATTAACATAATTGAAACAAGCTATGACCAATATCAGAATAGCAGAAAAAAGAGCGATAAACAGTAATGTCGTATTTGGTTTCTTCAACGATGACGGGAGCGTTACCGTATCAAAACAAGCCTGTTGAATAGTGAGGAGTTCATTCTCAAAATCCTGACCATCACTTCTCTGAAGAACCAAACGCCCTGTTTTAGCCTGTAAGTCGGGAACGGAGACATTCTTTTTCAGCAGAAAGAAGTTTAATCCGGAAGAGGGATCGCCAAAGAATAAAGCATCAAAGCCGAAAGCCGCCTGGCTATTATCTTTTACCACAGCAGAAACAGTAAACGCCAATAAACCTTTTTCATCCCCGAAATCACCAGGGCCGAATAGCATCTGAACCGTTTGTCCTATCGGGTCACTCTCTCCGAACAAACGTTTTGAAAAAGATTCTGTCAGGACGATCCGATCCGGCCCCACCTGGGCATCCGCAAAACTCCCCCTTACAATTTTCTGAGGAAAGAATGAAAGGAAAGCACTATCCGACTCTATTACTTTGATGTCTTTGAAAAAATTCTCTCCGGCTTTACAATAGGTAACCATGAAATAAGGATGCACCCGGCACGCTTTATCCAATTCCGGGACACGCTCGAGTAACTGGGAAGTGATATCCCGTGAGACCGTATTAAAGGCAGTCATTCCTGCCCCCGAAATAGTTTGTTTAACCACTACCATCCTATCCTTATTCGGATTCTCCTGTTCTATATTATACTCATGGATAACGAAAGCGGCCAGCAAATTGGTACAGGCGATACCGACTGCCAGGCTGAGGATAGAGATTACAGTAAATGTTTTATTACGCAACCAACTCCGAAATATAAGATTGAATGATATGTTCCCCATGATATTTCTGTTTTGGGCCAAAACTAATCAGTCTCTGTCTGCCTGACAACAAAAATAGCATTCCTTTGTAACAACAAGATGAAATCGTCTAAATTTTAGACAATTCCGGGATTTGATTACTAAAAAACCATACATCCAATTAAAAGCAGACCACTTTACATTTACCTTGTCGGTTTAAATTGTACTTTTGTGACAAAGGATATGTTGAATCGCAGATTACACCGGATCATTATCGGAGGAATAACAGGAATCGTGTTATTCTCACTCATAGGTGCCTGGCTTTTAATCAGCCGGACTTCTCTTTTTTTTGCTTTTGTCTGTATCTGTATGATTATAGCTTTGGCTATTATGCTGATAAGGAAAATGGACAAGACAAACCGCCAGCTGGAAAGCTTCTTCAGCGCAATCAATAACAACGATTTCAACGCCCACTTCACAGAAAAAGGGGACGATAAATTCCTGAACGGGTTATTCCGGGAGATGAACCGGATTATCACACAATTTGAAAACAATCATACCGAATTAGAGGAACGGCGATTCTATTACGAGAGTATCATTCGGGTATTGACACATGAAATCAGAAACTCCATTACACCGATAGCCTCCTTGTCGGCCGACCTGATCAAATATAATGATGAATATGGTAAAGAAGGGACAATCGACGGGTTGCAAACCATTAACCAGCAAGTGCAGCAACTAAATATTTTCCTGAATGCCTATCACCGGTTAACCCATCTCCCTGACCCGGTCAAAGCAAAAGTTCAAATCAGTTCTTTGTTCGACAAGCTTGAACGGTTATTGAGTTCGGAACAAGGCAGTGAAAACATTCGCTATATTTCACCGGAAAACATAGAAATCCTACTGGATCAAAACTTAATAACACTGGCACTCATTAATCTTATCCGCAACGCCTTACAGGCCACAACCAATACCCCGGAACCACAGATTAGGATTGAGGCAGGGAAAAAAGCCACTTCTTCATTCATACAGATAACTGATAACGGGGAAGGCATTCCGGCAAACCGACTGGAAGATATCTTCATTCCCTTTTATTCCACCAAAAAAGAAGGAAGCGGAATAGGGTTGCCACTATCCCGGCGCATTATGCAACTCCATGGCGGAGAACTTCTTGTGAACTCAGAACCCGGAGAAGGAACAGTGTTCCGCATGACATTCCCCGGTCATTGACAGATCTGAATTATTCATCCCCTTTCTTCAACAAATAAAAGCAGCTTGTACTAAAGAAGTTTCTCAGATACGGAACGGAAGAAAGAACTCTACCCAGCTTTCGTGGTGATAATCCGAACTTAACCTCATAATGCGGATTTATAAAAAATAATTGCTGGTCAACAATCTGATATCCCGTCTGTTTTACAAGATTCCGGAACATTTCAATGGTGCATTTCGTTTCTTTAATACTCAGCAACTCCTTTATTGTATCTTCTTCTTCACCGCCTGTATCCAGTATCCATTTATATAAAGTCCGTGGAAGCAAATGTATGAAAGGAAGATGGGAAACAACCCTGCCCCTTGCTATCTGCTGATGCCCTCCGAACGGCATCTGCCAAGCAGGGAAGGCAATAAAAATGACCCCGCCAGCCGACAGATAACTTTTCATACCGGATAGGAACTTGGATTTGGTTTCGATATGTTCAATTACATCGTGTATCAGGATTAGAGGGAAATGTTTTTCCAGGTCTTTTAACCGAAAAATATCAGAAGCAATAAAGGTTCCTGTTTGATTCCTTTGGGCGAAGAATGCCCGGGCTTGTTTTATCCGCAGAGGGGCAATGTCCACTCCGACTATTTCACAACCCGACTCGGCAAAAGGAAGCAGATTACCTCCTTCGCCACATCCCACTTCCAAAACTTTCTCCGGAAGGTCGCCAACTATTCGCTTTATATACGGAATATAATATTTCCGGGTTGTCTGTGCCTGTTCTTCAAAATAACGGTCACGGTTGATATGTCGTTCCTGCATCTCTTTTCTGTTTTTAAATATCTATAAGTATGATATTCTTTCAGGCAAAAGACTGCGTGGTTAAATCATTTTATTGAAACTTATTGTTTTTCCCTACCAACTGAAACGCAAACCGACAGGAACCGTGAATGTCACCGGGTGCTCTTTCCGGATAGTACGCAACCCGCTTCCGTCAGGAATATAATAATTGACAGTAGGCTCTATATAGAGACTGATGCGGGGAGTGAAATGATATTGTACACCTGTACTGGCATTAATCGACCATTGTAGAGGTACATTCAATGACTGACGCCCCATGCTCATAGGTATACTGTCCGTTATATGAGAAGTTTGAAGTGTCCCTTTTAACGGAATATCAAGTTGCATACCGGCTGTCGAGTAAAGCGAGAAATTCCTGAAATTACCCCAGCAATAAGAGACACGGAAAGGAATTCCTATATAATGGATTCTTTGTGTTTCCTGAATACGGAAATCATTACCTGTAGTAAAGTCGGATTTCAGGAAGGTGTATTGCAATCCCGTTTCAAGGCTCCAGCGTTCGTTTAGTTTTTTGTTTGCCGAAAGCCCAATGGTAACAGGAGAATAGTGATGTTGACTTTCTACAATATCTCCCTGATTGTTTTTTGCGATATTTATTATCGTAACTGAATCGCCCAAAGTACCTTCCTGATAACGGGTGTTCAGGTAAGTGTAATAATCCTCCCAGGTACTTACCTGCTGAGGAAGATCAGCCCCTACTCCACTGTCAGAATGGGGAGTAGCAATCAGTTTGTATATATTCTGAGCCAGTTGTGGACCCAACGAACCTGCCAGCATAAACTTCCAAACTCCTGCTTTCTTTTTACGTTGCACGGAGACAAAGTTTCCTTCCGGACACAAACCGGAGATAGTCGCACTTGGCAAATCAGAAACAAACAACGGTTTATTGACAGGTGGCACACTTATCGTAATATTTCCGACAGGTAAGATAGGCGGAACTTTTCCTGCGTCCGCCAGCGGTGGCGCACTAATCAGTCCTGGCAATTGCGAACGTTCTCCCGTACCGGGACAAACCTTCTGTTCCAGGGAATCGGTCTGCCTGTCTTCCTTCCTTTTTTCAGCTTTCGGCTGACGCATCGCCATCTTAGGCTGATGGCTTTGTTGTTTCTTTTTCCAGGGCAGATAATTGTAGAACAGCGGGACAAGAAGCAGCAGCAATATTATAATAACCAGGCGACAATCGACAATCATTTTTCTCAGCAACGCTTTCGCACGATACAATTGCGAAGATGATGAATGAGGAGCTATATGCAACAAGTCACCTATCTCTTTATGAGGTAACCCTTCAAGTACCGCCAGTTTGAACACCTTTGAATAACCATCAGGAAGCCCTTCCACCAATTCCATCAATCGGTCATACGATACCAAATCAGCCATGAAAGGACTTTCCGCCGGTTCATCTTCTTCAGACATTTCAGACAAAGGGATAGTATTAACCATGTTGTTTTGACTGAGATAATGAAGTGCGATATTCTTCATCACGACTCCCATCCAGCTTTCCAGCCTCTCCGGATTACGCAATGAGCCAATGGAAGTAAAGATAACAATGAAACCGTCATGCAGCAGGTCTTGTGCAATTTGTCTGTCGGGCACATAACGAAGGCATATCTTCATCATCTTTCCCGAGTAAGTTTTATAAAGCTGGTTTAATGCCTGCTCGTCACCTTTTTTGCACAAATCTACAAAGTCCTCTCTGTCCATGTCCCACAACATCATATAACTATGATGCGCTAATATGGAAAAGACTGCATGGGGTTTGCACTTTTTTTATTCTCACATAAGAAAGATACTCAAATAGATGGATGTTAAAGCAAATTCGTTAAAGTAACACAAAAACGCGTTGAATACTATGTACCGAACAGACGAATATGTATTTTCGTACCCAAATTAGCTGTACATTATTGCATGGCATTTACGCAACATACGATTTATACTGTCAAAGCACGGGCAATCTGTATCATCATGTTATTCCTGGTGTTACTCGATGTATTCGGATACGTTGTGCCCAATTACGATACACAGACAGCAGACCAGACGGAAATTTCCAACCAGGCGGAAGATACCGATGAGCCGGGTAATACGGACGAATTGTTTTACCGCAACGGGAACCGCCCCGTTCATCCTCTGATTCCGGTTTGTTCCGTACCGCTTCCCGACCTGTTCACACAGCTGGTTCATATTAATTACTATACCCCCGTTAACAACAGGCCTGCCCCACGGCAGATACATTCCTTGTTCTGCACATTCCTTATTTAGTACACAGCCATATTCTTTCACCGGACGAAAGCATAATATCATATATTATAAGACTGCTGTATCATATATTGTGATACTCCGTTCTCATATATTATAATATTCTTGTATCATATATTATGATACTACCATCGTATGCAAACCCTCCGGCCCCGCCCATAAGACATTTAAATAATAAACTAAAACAGTATCATTTTCATGAACGAAATAATAATAATCATTTCACTTATCCTATTGAACGGCATATTTGCCATGTCTGAAATCGCATTAATCTCCGCCCGCAAATCGAGCCTGAACACTGACGCAAAGAAAGGCAGTAAAGCGGCTAAACTAGCCCTGAAACTGGCAAATGAGCCAGATCGTTTCCTCTCGACCATTCAAATCGGCATCACACTGATTGGTATCCTGACCGGTATCTATTCCGGTGCAGCTTTGACGGACGACTTCTCGGTTATCCTGAAGAATTGGGGAGTATCCCCTCTTTACGCATCCCTCATTGCCCAGGGGTTGATTGTTGTAGCCGTCACTTACCTGACCTTAATATTCGGCGAACTTGTTCCTAAAAGAATCGGTTTGAGTATTGCAGAAAAAGCTTCCAAAGTTGTTGCCCGCCCGATGTATATCTTATCGCTGGCAGCCGCCCCGTTTGTATGGCTGCTGTCGAAAAGCACTTCCTGCATGTTCAATCTGCTGGGCATAAAGGACTCGGATAATAAGGTGACGGAAGAAGAAATCAAATCAATCGTACAGGAAGGAAAAGAAGGCGGTGAAGTACAGGAAGTAGAACAGGACATCGTCGAACGTGTTTTCATCCTGGGCGACCTGAAGGTCAGTTCCATTATGACACAGCGGAATGAAATCATCTGGCTGGACCTGGATATGGATAAGAAGCAAGTGAAAAAGACCATCGAACAGGACTTATATGAAATGTATCCGGTGACCGGCAAGAAAAAGGGAGACGTGGAAGGAGTCATCTTCCTGAAAGACCTGGTTCTCCATCTGGATACACCTGATTTCAATCTGGAATGTATCGTCCGCCCAGCTTTCTATTTTCATGAGAACATGAGTGTTTATAAAGTGCTTGAAGAAATGAAAGAACAGGGAATAAGCCGCGCCCTGATATGCGACGAATTCGGTATGTGCCAGGGAATTATAACACTCAGGGATATTCTGGAAGCCTTGTTAGGCACCATCAACGATACGCAGAAGGAACCGGAGATTATCCAACGGAGCAACAACGACGGCTGGCTGGTCGACGGACAGTGTTCTTTTTATGATTTCCTGTCTTATTTCGATAAAGAAGATTTATATGAAAGATGTAACTATCATACGGTAGGAGGATTATTGCTGGAACAGTTGGGACATATCCCCCAATCCGGGGAACAAGCCGAATGGAACAACTTCCGCTTTGAGATTGTTGATATGGACGGAGCCAGAATAGATAAAATCCTGGTTCAGGTACCCAACGATAATAATGCATAAAATACCCTATGGACTTTTCAGATCTGATCCAATGGTGCCTGGAGCACCTCAGCTATTGGGTGATTTTAATCCTCATGATACTTGAAAACTCGCTGGTTCCGCTACCATCCGAGTTGATCGTCACACCTGCCGCCTACAAGGCGGCAAACGGTGAGATGAATATTTTCCTCGTGATACTTTTCACAACCTTGGGAGCGCTCATCGGGGCGTTAATCAATTACCATCTCGCCTTCTTCGTCGGCAGGCCCATCGTCTATAAATTTGCCGATAGCCGTTTCGGCCATCTGCTCGGCATAAACCGGCAAAAGATAGAGTATGTGGAGGCATTCTTCCTGAAACACGGCAAGATATCGACCTTCTTCGGAAGATTAATACCGGCCGTGCGACAGTTCATTTCCATCCCTGCCGGACTGGCACGAATGCGGCTTCCCGCCTTCATCCTGTTCACAACACTCGGTTCGGCCATCTGGAACAGTATCCTGGTTCTGCTCGGATATTACCTGGCACAGATACTTCCTGAAGACCGGTTACTGGAAGAACTGGAGAGATACAGCAGAGAAATAAGCTATGTTTTTGTGGCATTGGTAACACTCGCCCTCATTACCTGGTATCTGAAAAGGAAACTAAAAGCATGTCGATAAAACCCTCGCTACACGTAAAGAAAAATATACGGCCGAAGCACGGGAGAACTTCTCCGGGAATATTTTCGTCCCTGAGGATATGGAGATAATCAAATTATAAAACCGGCAACGATCATTTATTCAAAAGTCCCGCCCTGTTCAGCCACTTACCGACTGACGGGGCTTCGTATTTTCTCATTTTATCCAGCAGGTCTTCTATATTGTCGCTGACCAGAAGCATTTCCCTGTTTTCTTTTCGGAGGAATCCTCTGTCGACCATTGTATCGACCAATGCCAGAAGGGCATCATAGAATCCGTCTACGTTCAAGAGAGCCACAGGTTTCCGGTGAAGACCTAACTGGGCCCAGGTCAGCATCTCAAAAAATTCTTCGAGTGTACCGAAACCTCCCGGAAGGGCAATGACACCATCAGAGAGTTCATTCATTTTCGCTTTCCTCTGATGCATGGTATCGACCATCACAAGTTCCGTCAGATTTAAATTGGCAATCTCCACTTTCTTCAAAAAAGCAGGTAAGACCCCGATGGCTTTGCCTCCATTTTCCATGACTCCGTTGGCAACAGTACCCATCAATCCCACATTGGCCCCGCCATAAACCAATTCAATGTTTTGAACGGCCAACGTCTTTCCCAATTCGTAAGCCTGTTCTTCAAATATCCGCTCTGTCCCACGGCTTGAACCGCAAAAAACGGAAATTCTCCTGATTACTTTCTTCTCTGCATCACTATTTTGTAACATACGTATATATTTCGTTTGTATCCGTTTATCCGGTCATCGGACAACTTACAAAGATAAACTTTTTCCGGCAGCCTTTTCTATGAAACAAATTCAATAGATTTCCATTATCTCTTTCCAACCTGCAACTCTCCGGTAGGCAGAAAATTAGAAAATGATAAAAGACTATTCTTCCGCCCTAAAAGTAAACGAGATATTACCTGGCGAATTATCCAGGTAGTTTGCTAATGTGAATTCGAGCGGATAAATATGATCGGCTCCCGCATTAATTCCATCTTTGTAGGCATTCACTACATCCAGACTCCCTTTTTGGACCTGCACATTCTTATCTTCATCAAAATAAACATAGCAGAGATCCACTGTCGAAAGCAGACTGGTTTCTTCCGGAGACAACGGTTCATCAGCCAACACCTTATCTATCGCTAATTTAACATCACGCGAATCTGTGTCCGATTCAACGATCAGCAATCCGACCCTACCATAACCGACAGAAGAAACATACGAAGCGCCTTTTGCTTTATCTGCATCTTTCAGTTCTTCCTTTATAAGCTTTTTCGGAATATCTATATCTAACGTAAAGAAGGTCCGCTTGAATGAATAAATTAATCCATACTTCCGAGTCATTTCTTTTTCCTTGAAAGAAACATCCGACATGATTTCGTCCAGCTTCACTCCCAGGTTAACCATCCCGACAGTATGCAACTGCTTATGAGTATAAAATTCAAACTGGCCTTTATCTTCAACCAAAGTACCACTTTGGGTGGATATATTCCCAACGATTTGCCGGGCAAATGTTTCTTGCTCTATCGGTGATGGAATATAGGTTTTCATAACTTCAGCAACAGGAGCAGATGTTGAAACGGTAATCGGATTGAAGGTATAACCAGTTAATTCAGGTATATTGGTATTGGATTGGGTTGTATGACAGACAAGGTTTCCTACATAAATCTCATCCCGGATAGCCGGATTTATAAATAAGTTGTTAGTCAACACTGAATACAGATCCTGATTGGATGACATTTGTTTAAAACGGAAAATAGGCAACCACGGTAACCGGATAACATCACTAAGTCCAAACTGATTGATAAGCAAATCACTCTGCATATTTTCCCCTATAATTGACACGTATAAATGCCTCATACCCGGATTACGATTTTCTTTCACCTCGATAGTTATTTCAGCAGAACCTTCACCTGAAGAAGGACTGACAGAAATCCACCGATAGAAATTCTCAGACATTTTCCATGGTCTGTTGGTGGTCAGCTTTATACGTTTTATCCCTGCACCAGTAAACATTTGTACTGGATTTTGACTCAGTTCAATAAAAGGATCTGCTTCTGCCAGGCTCAATTGTTCCACTTCCAACGTCTCCGTTGCTTTTCCATGGGAAAACCGCAGAGAAGCCTTTCTTCGCTCAGCCCCTTTATTTTCTGCCACCTTGATAGTCACCATGCCATAACCATCGCCCGATGTAGGGCTGGCCGAGATCCAATCCGGAATATCCTGAATCTCCCACAGACCATTCGCCATAAGATCTATGCACTCTTCCCCTCCTTCCTGATTTATTAAGAGAGAAGTTGTATACAATTCGAGCATATCTTTTTCTCTTTCCAGCTTACTACAGGAAATGGATATTGTCAGTAGGAAAAGATTGATTATTAAAAATAGAAACGGTCTGTTATTCATTGTTCCAAGAATTTATACATCACATAGATAAACAGGCGGCAAGTTATAAAAATATTTTGAGAAACATGATCTGACAGTAAAATATCAACGAATTATAACCTTTTCCATCAAAATCATAGAAAGACCTCCCATCTTTTCTTTCGAAACGATATGGTAACCTACTTTTTCGTACAGATGTAAGGTATTATTATCTACCAATACCGTTAATTTCATAAATTTCTCAATTAAAAATTATAAAAGGCCTTATATCTCTCCCCGGCCTCTTCCAATGATTCTTTATTTAAATCCGGACATTCGATGAAGAAGGATGTTTCAAACGAAATTCCACCTTTCTTTTTTACTTTTTTCCAGTTACCGACAATCTGCCCGTTATATAAAATGACCGGATAAAATATACCGAAATTATTAAAGGCCTTCGGATGGTGTTCTTTATCCATCGCAGCGGTACGATCTTTGTAACTGATAAGATATTCATCAAAAGGAGGCATAAAATGTAATACATTGCTAGCCCTGAACTTTTTGTCCCACAGCTGATGGAGAAACAATTCCTGCGAGGCAAATTTCTCTTTATTCAATTCACCGTCGATTGCAGCAATTGCCTGACGTGCCTCTGCCACAGGTAAGCCCGACCACCAGACAAAATCACTCAGGCTGGCCGGCGAATGGCTTCTGAAATATTTTCTCGCAAGCAAAGCCAATGCTTCCTCCTTATGTAATTCTTTAACCTTAGGGGCACGTTCTTCCAATAGAGCATAGGTCGCCTTTTCTTTTCTATCTGCTCCGCTGCATATAATACCTTCCTGTTCTGCCCGTGTGAAAAGATAACCTAATTTAGGAGAATCAGGCATAATACCAGCCTTCACAATCTCATCTTCCAATTCTTGTTTTGTAAGATGGTTATTACCCTCCAATACCTTTTGAAACAAATCATTCGCTTTGGTGTAGGTACTTTCAGGAATATCCACTCCATTACCTTTAGCAAAGGAGTTGCATGCTGCTATGATCCGTCGCGATGATAACTTCAGCATCCAACGGATATCTTCCGCCGCTACCAGATGCCAGGTGGGACGCATCACATGAGTCCGCAGAATATCTCCCCGCTGATACGCATCGTTAATAGTCTGTAATGTAGCTGATTTCAGCCGTATTCCCAGCGCCCACTTAACCATTCTATACTCTTGTGCCTGGACAGCTCCCATCCAAGAAACCAAATCCTTGGGATCTTTAAATTCCGGACGAACTAATTGCTGACTTCGCAAACGGATATCGGTGAGCATCTTACTCATATTTTTTGAAGTTATACTTATTACGCAATAGCTGTTGCTCATCCGCATCCAACGACGTGAAATAGGCTTTCCAACCCGGACAATAATCAATGTGCCAACGCCAGAAACGACCTAATAATGACCGTGGATTTTTTTCAAATTTCGCCCGTATCGGGCATTTGCTGCAATTGTGTCCCATGATATTTTATTGATTAATATTTCTACAAATATAATTATTGTTTTCAGAATTGCACTTTTAATCTGTTTATCCTGTTTGTTTTCCTAATTCTTTCTATTTTTGTGACCAGTATTCTTCGGGGCAGGGTGTAACTCCCTACCGGCGGTGACAGTCCGCGACTCCTCTGCAAAACAGGGGACTGACCTGGTGGAAATCCGGGACCGACAGTTAAAGTCTGGATGAGAGAAGAAGACAATAACGATAGTACGACAATTCTACCGGCATAGTCATTATGCAGGAAAAATGTTGTATATAGTATTCCCTCCTGCCCTGTAGCAATATGTTAACGATTTAACAACTACTTAAATTACAGGGTTTGAAAATGAAAACGATCAAAAATTTCGGTGTTGACTACAAAGAACGTGTAGAAAAGGCGATCAGCTGTTTACAGGCAGGAAAAGGTATTCTGCTGGTCGATGACGAGAACAGGGAAAACGAAGGAGATATTATTTATTCCGCAGAAAAGATGACAGTAAAAGACATGGCTTTGATGATCCGTGAATGCAGCGGCATCGTATGCCTGTGCCTCACTTCCGAAAAATGCAGATCACTCGGTTTGCATCAGATGGTAGACGACAACACCAGTAAGAACCAGACAGCATTCACCATCTCGATAGAAGCCAAAGAAGGGGTAACCACCGGAGTCTCGGCTGCCGACAGGATACAAACGATAAAAACGGCAATTGCCCAAGACGCCAAACCGGAGGACTTATCCCATCCGGGACATGTTTTCCCCCTGCAAGCCAGAGATAACGGCGTTTTAGAACGAAGGGGCCATACCGAAGGAAGCGTAGACCTGGTGAAACTCGCCGGTCTAGGAGACACAGCCGTTTTATGCGAACTGACAAATGAAGACGGGACAATGGCACGCATGCCGGAAATCATTGATTTTGCAGAAAAACACGGGATGACAGTCGTCTCGGTCGACGACATATGCCGATTCAGGACAGAGGCTTAGTTTCGCAAAACAGCAAGGACCTTCACAAGCCCTTGCTGTCACCATCAATTATGTTGAATACCTCAATCTTCTGTAAGCACAGAAAATTCAGCAATTCCAACACGTTTAGCATTATCCACTATTCGTGTTGCCTTAAAGATTAATTTTTGACCTTTCACAGGATTAAAATGTATTTCCTGTTCTATCGGATTGTTTTTGATATTCGAAAATTCACCGGAAGCAACTATTTTACCATCTACCAGTAGCTGATAATTGGAGATATGACCACTCGCATCACGCCCTTGATTCGGAGTATAAACAAAACCTTTGATCACATGCGGTTCAGCCAGTTCAATCGCCAACTCATTTTTACCTTCCGGCAGATAATAAGTCGAATAACCGTTCCCGTCAAAGAGCAAAGACGTACGATCATCGACAGGGTTTACAACTTTATAATCAGTAGCCGGAAGATCGAAATATCGCATGCCGACCGGTCCCGTTTTACCCGATTGAGGATCGCAAGTAATGGCTTTTACGGTTCCTTTTGTATCCCATATAAACGGTGTCTCATATTTTGCAGATTGGGCAGTCGGTTCCGTTCCATCCGTCGTATAATAAATATCGGCACCTTCACTTTCTGTTCCGATGCGTACTTCGTTTTGGGCATTACGCATAATATAGGGTTGTTCCAACAACGGAGGGGCCAGGAAAGCCTCCACATTATTAATACACAACGGACCTTTCGATTCTGTAAAACTTATACGGAGGGCATCCGCCGGAGTTGTTTTAAAACGAACGATACGTTTATACCCGATCGTCGAAAGCGTATCGGCTGTTTCAACAGGCATCCATTTCCCGTCTTTCTCTACTTCCAACGTAAAAGCACAAACACGTTGCCCCAACGGGATATATTCCTGTATCAGCACACGGTTCAGAGATGTTCCGGCAGGTAACGGGAATGTCAACGTCCCGGTTGTCACGCCATCAGAGGTAGCCCAATAAGAATCCCAGTTACCATCTGTTACATTGCCAGCTTTATACGTTCCACTACGAGTTTCACTGGCTTTCGGTTTGATATCTTTCAGTAAATTATCTTTCAAATCTGCCGTGATGGTGTGATACCAGTCGACAGCACGTGCCGAATCGACCGGATGAATCTGTCCGCTCAAAGCGACCGGGAAATTTAACAGGAAATTGGCATTATGACCGACACTACGATAATAAAGATCCACCAGATTAGGAACGGTACGAACCTGATGGTCTTCGCGATGATGATAAAACCATCCCGGACGGATAGAGACATCGCATTCTCCCGGCAGCCATTTATCACCGTCTTTCATTCCCCACTGGGCCTGGCTGTAATGTTCTTCTTTATCGTATGAATAAGCAGACCAGTTCGTTTCGCCCGCCCAGCCCGACTCATTACCGATCCAGCGGATATCCGGAACGGTTCCACCAAAGATCATGGCATCCGGATGCTTGGATTTAATCATTTCGCGGGCCGTCTCATAGCCGTAATATTCTTTCGGGTTAATGGAACGGCTTTCGTCGGCACCGCCGTACCATCCGTTTCCGCCATTTGCCCCGTCGAACCAGAATTCGAACAGCGGACCATAATTGGAAATCAGTTCGTTGATCTGTTCATGATAAGTTTTCTGATAACCTTCCCGTCCGTACTCGGCATTATGACGATCCCAGGGAGAGAGATAAAGGCCGAATTTCAGTCCGTATTTCTTACAGGCATCCGATAGTTCACGGACCATATCGCCTTTTCCGTCTTTATAGGGAGAATTTGAAATATTATAATCGACCGTTTTTGTAGGCCACAGACAGAAACCGTCATGATGTTTGGCTGTCAGTATCACCCCTTTCAGTCCGGCCGCCTTAATGACACGCACCCACTGTTCGCAATCCAGGTCAGTCGGATTGAATGTTCCGGCAGGCGTATTCCCATAGCCCCATTCCAGATCGTTGAACGTATTCAGTCCGAAATGTACAAAAGCATAGTTTTCCATTTTCTGCCAGGCAACTTGTTCCTGAGTCGGAACAGGCAAAATAGGAGCTGGTGGTTCCGCGTCTTTACAAGACAAGAATGTACAAGCACAAAGGCCAACAATTAATATATTACTTGCATTCATAGTATTTTCATGATTTAAAAGAGACAAAAAGGGGCTGCATGATACAGCCCCTTTTACTATTATTTATCCCATCCCGGATTTTGAGGAAGCAAATTCGGATTTCGCTGTAGTTCTGCTGTAGGAATCGGACGCAAATATAGACGATCATCCCATGTACGGCTCTTGCCGGCTTCATAAGAATAATCTTCATTCGTATAATTAGGATATACAATTGCATATTTACCCTCTTTTTCCGGCTGGCGTTTACCTACATAGGTTTTTATGTTATCACAAATCTTTCCAGCTTTCCAGCGCATCAGGTCATCCCAACGGCGTCCTTCACCGGCCAGTTCAACACGGCGTTCACGACGAATTTCCTGCAATAGCGGGGAAAGTTCGTATCCCCACTTTGTCCAGTTCGGATCGGTAAAACCAACATTTGTTGTCAAATGAGGCATACCAACACGGTCACGCAGCACATTAATCGTTTTATCAAGATCAGCCTGTGAGATTGTTCCCAATTCAGCTTTAGCCTCAGCATTTATCAACAAAGTTTCAGCATAACGATAAGCTATTCCATCGTACGTATTATTATTCGCTTCAAATGCTTTATCAGTCGGAATAAAATATTTGATAGACTTATAGCCGGTATAGCAATATTGATCGATAAACTTAGATTCCTCCGTTATAAACGTACTGTCATTTGTTGACACGGTTACACGAGTCGGAAAATCCCAAGTCAGAACAGTTTGTTTCAAACGGGGATCCCGATCTGCCGTTTCGTTACGCATATTGTCATCTCCTTTATAATAAGAACTTAACGAGATAGGCTTTCCATCCTTACACAAATAGCCTTCCATGAAATCCTTGGAAAAACCGGTATTAGCTTCCCATAAAGTACGGCTCATACCATGTTTTCTTTTTCCATCCAAATAAGTTACCGGAAGGATTGCTTCCTTAAGATTAGTCTTATCTTCCATGACGAACATTTCATAATAATCTTTTTCCGGTTTTCCCGTATTATAAATTTCATACCGTCCGCTGTTAATAATCGCATCGGTTTCGTCGGCTGCTAACTTCAAAAGACGTTCAGCCTTGTCCTGCCATCCCAGCTCAGTATGATATCTGTAATAAGTAGCTTCATGCAAACAAGTCCTGGCTTTTAAATGACGGGCCACATCTTTACCGATACGTCCGGCAGCCGGTTTTTCGGGTAACCATTGAATGGCAAAATCAAAGTCTTCTATGATTTTATCCATTATCTCATACCGTTTGAGTTTCGCATCATATAATTCCGGAGAATCAGTACCCAGTTCTTTATCGACCCAGGGAAGATCACCAAAAGTTCTCATCAAACCGGCATATTGCAGAGCCCTGAAAAATCGATTTTCACCCACATATTTATTTATATCCGCTTCAGAACCGACTACTGTCTTATAATGTGTCATAAAATAATTAGTCAGACGAATCGGCTCCCATGCACCTTTACTCCAATTACACCAGGAAGATGCTTCAGGTGTAGGTGTGGTATACTGTCCCCAGAAGTACTGGCTTATACCGTTAGGTACCTGGTCGTCACTTTCCCCGTCAGCAATAGAAGTCACGCCACTAGGCAGCCAACTATAAAAATTATTCACATAAGCTTCCAGGTCACTCGGTGTATTCCAGAACGTTTTATCATTGATACTCTGCGGAGAACGTTCCAGAAATGAGTCGTTACACGCCGTTAATGAGAGCACGGCTGCCACTCCGATATATACTATTATTTGTTTCATAATCCTTTATTTTTAGAAAGTTAGATTTAAACCGAAAGAGCAAGCGCGTTGCATCGGATACTTATAGGGGTCATCCAATTCCGGATCGAATCCTTCAGGAGTATTTGAAATGGTAAAGAGATTTTCTCCTGTAAAATAAACACGTAATTTTTCAATAGAAAACTTCGATGTAAATTCTTTCGGCAACGTATAACCGATACTCAAAGATTTCAAACGACAATAAGCTGCATTCAACAAATAACGAGTCTGGTTCTGCCCTATAGCCGAACCGCCATTAAAGCGGGGAACGGGGAATAAAGCACCCGTATTGTCTTTTGACCAATAATCCGTATTATAACCGGAAGGGACATTCCATTCGCTGGAATAACCATTACGGAAAGGTAGTCCCGGCATCATTATATCGCGCTTAGCCACCCCTTGGAAAAATACGGAGAAGTCCACACCTTTCCAGTCTGCTCCCAGGTTAATACCATAATGGAAACGTGGAGTCGAGTTACCGATTATCTTTTTATCACCAGGATTATCAACAGTGTTGTCACCCCAATCGATCACTCCGTTACCATCCAGATCAGCAAAACGGATATCCCCCGGTATCAATTGAATACCACCAGATACTTTATCCTGAGTAGGTGCATCGGCTATTTCATCCGGACTCTGGAACAATCCTGCTGTTTCATATCCCCATATCTCACCCTGTTTTTGACCTACATAAGAGTTGCTCAAACTTCTTTCTATATTGTCAAACTTTGTTACTTCACTCTGATAATCAGACAAGTTGAAACCGATATTATAATGTATACCATTAGGTAACTGATCATTCCAGCTTATTTCGAATTCCCAACCTTTCGTCAGTGACTCTGCTGCATTTTCCAAAGGTTCGTTGGCACCTAAAACACCCGGTAAGATTTTGCCTGCAGAAAGAATATCAGACGTACGTCTCTGATAATAGTCGAATGCACCCTTTAAGCGGCTGTTTACCATATTGAAATCAAGACCAATATTCCATTGGGTAACAGTTTCCCAGGTAATAGACTGACTCACCAGACCGCCCGGTCCAACTGCCTGCGGCTGGTTGCTCCCCATAATCCAACCGATCTGTCCGGTTCCATAATTGGATAAATATGCATACCATCCGTTATCCAATGCCTGGTTACCCAAACTACCATAGGAGCCTCTTAACTTCAATTCATCAAAGAAACTATTAGTCATACTTTTAAACCAGGCTTCTTCTGACAATTTCCATCCCACAGAAAAAGAGGGATTAAAAGCGGAACGGTCATGTTTCGGGAATTTGGATGAAAGGTCATAACGCCCGTTAAATTCCATCAAATAGCGATCGGCAAATGTATAGTTCACACGGAAGAAACCACTACGGGTAGCCCAGGAACCTTCGCCATTACTCACATATTTTTCTCCGGTAGCAGCATTCATCGAAGGTATATCATTCGCTATCAGACTTTCGCGACTGGCACTAAAACTACGTGTATGTTTACTTTCCTGATTATAACCGAGCATCACTTTGAAATAATGCTGTCCCAATGTCTTTTCATAATCCCCGAAGAAGTTGAATGCATTATACGTATCATT
This sequence comes from Parabacteroides sp. AF17-3, assembly GCF_003635445.1. Taxonomy (NCBI): domain Bacteria; kingdom Pseudomonadati; phylum Bacteroidota; class Bacteroidia; order Bacteroidales; family Tannerellaceae; genus Parabacteroides; species Parabacteroides sp. AF17-3. The sequence goes on from NZ_QTMM01000002.1 coordinate 250,231, forward strand.
ACTTTGCGATTCGGCTACAGAATTCGGATTTGTCCAGGTAAATATCTGAAGGAATTGTCCGTCCGCACCGTATTCATTAAATGATTTCATATGAAATTTATTATGCTCGGCATAATAATTAAACGTATAATCCATATTCACATTCATACCTTCGATCGGCGTTAATTTCAATGCAACCGTATTCCAAAAGTCATTCTTATCCGTTTTACGACTACCATTGGAAAGAACTGCCGGGAAATTGGTAAAATTACCCTGACCTGCCCAGTTCCCATCCGGATGCTTCACCGGCATGATCGGACGCGTATCGCCTCCCATAAAGTTATCACCATGCGTCTTGTCCTGATTCAACCCCGACAAGCTCGTACGGTTATAAGTCGTCTTCATTGATAAGTGCAACCAGTCATTAACATCATAATTAATGTTATTCATGATATTAAACTTCTTGAAATCTTCATTTCCGTATTTCAATAAAGAGCCTTGATTCAGATATCCCAAAGAGGTATAATAAGTAGCTTTTTTTGTACCACCACTGATATTCACACCATAATTTTGTACCGGATAAGTCTTTTTATACATCTCTTCCATCCAGTCTGTATTACCACAATAGGAATAACGGGTACCGTTTTTACTCAAATTCGGATTTGAAGAAACATAAACAGGAGAATTATTAACAGGATCATTATAATATGCCTGAACATGTTCCATAAATTCTTCATCAAACTCTGAATAAAGCGCACGGCCGGAGGTGTTATATTCTGCCGTATTCATCCAGTTCACCCACTCCATGGAATTCATATAAGTAGGACGGGTAGTCGGACCGTTAAAAGAAACGGATGCATCAAAAGAAACCTGCGTTGGCTGATCTTTGCGGCCTCCTTTAGTCGTGATAAGTACAACACCGTAAGCGGCACGTGTTCCGTAAATAGCAGCAGAAGCGGCATCCTTCAATACAGAAACTGATTTTACGTCCTGAGGATTAATCAAGTTCGGATCCATTTCCACACCATCCACCAAGACCAACGGGCTACTACCACTTAATGCCGTCGTACCACGAATGTTGAAAGAAGAACCTGTACCCGGGCGGCCACTGGTCGTCACATTCAAGTTAGGAATGGCCCCCTGCAAACCTTGTCCCAGATTGACGATAGGACGATCTTCCAATACTTTACTATCAATGGCGGATACAGCCCCCGTCAAATTGGCTTTTTTCACAGTAGCATAACCAACCACCACCACTTCATCCAAGGCTTTGGAATCTTCTTTCAGTACAATCTTCAAGGCTGTTTGCCCCGTATAGGTGATTTCCTGCGTAACAAATCCAATGTAGGAAACCTGAATGATATCACCCTTTTTCACATTTTCCAATGTAAAGTTACCATCCATATCGGTAACATTTCCATTTGTAGTTCCTTTCACTAGTACAGTAGCTCCGGTAATAGGACCTAAGGCATCTTCTACCACACCACTAACTTTCCCGCTTTGTTGGGGAACGCTAACACTTTGCTTTTCAGGTGCAATCTCAGCAAAAGCACCAACAGGAACAGCTAAGGCCCCCGATAGCAAAATTAGACTTACTAACTTAGTTTTTTTCAGCATAAAGTTATAATTTAAAGAATACATCTTTTATAAAAAGGGCGGCAGTCTTACAGGTAAGTAGAAACATTCACTCTCAGACAATAGAACTGGGCGCACTTTTCATAGTCATTTGCTTGTCATTATTTATATAAGTTCTGAAAGAACTCTGTCACCCCATTCTCGTATTTCCATTCAAAAACTGGTTTTTATTTCAGTGAGTAAAAAATAGTAAGATGTAGTATGAAATTTCTAACTCTTTTATAGTGATTTTTACGCACACATCAGCATTATCTGTTAAAATTGAATTAGAATATGATATTTTTACATAATTATATCACGATTAAATAAATATTTCAATATATTTGCGAAGAAAAAACAGAGTTCTTTCAGAACTTAAATCATCTTACAACTATCACACCAATTCATATAAACAGAGATAATCAAGGTTTCTTCGCATAGGTAAACAGGTTACGCCAGATAAGGTCATTCTTCCCTCTAAAAATTTTCAATATATAAATTTCAAACATAATTAACGGTTACATATTATCTATTTCACTTTAATGCGATACGGTTTTTGAGAAAATATTAATAACAACAACGCTCGCAATAATCAATCCTACCCCCAGATTACCCTATGGTAGTTTCAAAAGATAATATAGATTGACTAGTAGATGTCAGTCATCATTCGGGATGTATTACGACAAGTATATAATAAATGAATCCCCATACCCTCTTTTTCAATTTGATGCATTTAGCATCAATAATCTATCATATTGATCCATTTATAAACATTTTCATATCAGCCACATTACGCAAGACAACCAAAGCAGAGGGACTTGCTATACAATATTTAACACTTAATTCATCAAAGCCAAATTCAAATCACCGTTTTAAATAAATTGCAAGTTCGTTTAAAACGAGATTTTTTTCATTTTAAATGAATTGGGGATTTATTTAAGAGAAAATTTTTGTTAAATTCGGTCGAAGAGATCTCTTTTCAGAGTCTTTTTACCCTCAAAACACATGTTTTACAGCAGATTATTTTTCCAGACGGAGACAAATATCGTATCAGAGCCAAATAACACATTCATACAGATAATTCATATTCAATATCAATATTCAACAATATCAGCACAATGCAGACTAAAAGACAGTCGCAATAAACAAAAACCGACATAAAGACACACAAACATTGCTCGTAAGAGCAATAAAAAAGGACATACTTGAGTAAGGACACATACAGTCCGCTGGCAACAGGGTTAATTTGACATTTTGACAAACAACATTTACCCTATAAATCAATAAACGGAAGTTTACGGGCCTTCTCCATTAGCTCATATGAAAGTCGCCCAGCATCTTCTGTCTACGAATTCCATGCTTACTTCCCTCCGATTTTGATCTATGTGAAGAATGATTTTACTTTAATTCGTTACCTTTGCGGCAAATAACAGACTTTTACCATGATAAGCCCATTGACATCGCTCCGTTTTTTATTTGCATTAATGGTTTTCGGAGCACATATTTACACTATCGATCCCTATTTCGACCATTTGTTCTATAAAGAAGGATTTGTGGGTGTAAACTTCTTTTTTATTCTTAGCGGATTCATTATCGCTTATACCTATCGCGACAGGCTTCTTGAACAAAAGTCTACCTTGCGGGAATTTTGGGTGGCTCGTATCGCACGCATCTATCCGCTCCATTTACTGACACTTGGCATATCGGTTTGTGTGGGTGGATATATATCGGGTGATCTTATTGACTGGATCAAACATTTTGTTGCCAATCTATTTCTTCTCCAACCGTTTATACCAGCTGCCGATTATTTCTTTTCATTCAACAGCCCGTCATGGAGTTTGGGATGCGAACAATTATTTTATTTCCTGTTTCCTTTTATTATCGGATGCCTGGGCAAAAAGAACCGGATTCTTTACCTTGCCGGGGTTCTGGTTATCGCAATCCCAATAGCTATGTACTTCACAATGGATCAAGATATAAAAGCGATATGGTATGTAAATCCGCTTACCCGTTTACCGGATTTTCTGATCGGAATGCTATTGTTCCACCTGTATGATAAATTCAAACAGAAAGAATGGACTTATAAACAGGCTTCGGTCTACGAAACAGCCGTTGTCCTGCTTTTCCTTCTTTTTTATCTGCCTGCGGGAGAATATATTCCCAAAGTATTTCGTTATTCCTGTTACTACTGGTTGCCTATCAGTCTGTTGCTGTATGTTTTTGCACATCAGAAAGGATATATATCACGTCTTTTATCCAATAAATATCTTGTTATTGGAGGTGAAATCAGTTTCAGTTTTTACCTGATACATCTTTTCATAATAGAAGGATATAACTGGATAATCCGTAGCTACGATCTCCATATCCCGTATCAACTGGGGATACCCGTCATATTAATTATCGTGACCGGACTAAGCCTGCTGTCATATTACTATTTTGAAAAGCCGGCAAACAAATTGGTAAAGAATTTATTAAACAAAAAATAATAATCGACATGCAACAAACTCCAACTTCCAAAATTCCCCGTATCGAGATGGTAGATGCTTTACGAGGCTTTGCCGTTCTGGCAATTATTCTGGTTCATAACCTGGAACATTTTATCTTTCCGGTATATCCGGATGCGGCCAGCCAACCAGAATGGCTGAACATTCTGAATGAAGGCGTCTTCAGCGTCACCTTCTCGCTGTTTGCCGGGAAAGCATACGCTATTTTTGCTTTATTATTCGGCTTTACATTTTATATCCAATATACCAACCAACAGAAAAAAGGGAAAGACTTCGGTTACCGTTTCCTCTGGCGATTGCTTCTGCTGGTAGGTTTTGCCACATTGAATGCCGCCTTCTTCCCGGCAGGTGATGTGTTACTGTTATTCTGCGTAGTGGGAATATTCCTTTTTCTGGTACGTAAATGGAGTGATAAAGCGGTCCTTATCACGGCAATCATTCTTTTATTGCAGCCTGTCGAATGGTTCCATTATATCGCCAGCCTGTTCAATCCTGAATATACGCTGCCGAATCTGGGCGTCGGAGAGATGTACGGCGAAGTAGCCGCTTATACCAAAGAAGGTGATTTCTGGAAATTCATTCTCGGCAACGTGACACTCGGACAAAAGGCCAGCCTGTTCTGGGCAATCGGTGCCGGTCGCTTCCTGCAAACAGCCGGCCTATTCATGCTCGGATTGCTTATCGGCAGAAAGCAATTATTTGTTACTACCGATACGAATACCCGCTTCTGGGTAAAAGCCCTGATCATTTCTGCGATTGTATTTGGCCCGCTCTACCAGTTGAAGGTCATGTTATACGATAACAGTGATGCGAATATGATCAAAAATACGGTAGGTGTAATTCTGGATATGTGGCAAAAGTTTGCCTTCACAGTTGTACTGGTTGCCTCTTTCGTTTTATTATATCAGAAAGATTCATTCAAGAAACTGACTACCTCATTACGTTTCTACGGAAAGATGAGTTTGACAAACTATATCTCCCAATCCATAATGGGAGCAATCATCTATTTCCCGTTCGGTTTATACCTGGCTCCTTATTGCGGATATACCGTCAGTCTGCTGATCGGTTTCATCCTGTTCCTGTTGCAGGTAAGTTTCTGTAAATGGTGGCTGAAAGGACATAAACAAGGCCCGCTGGAAAGCCTATGGCATAAACTGACCTGGATCAATTCAAAATAAATACGAATTAGAAACGGACAGAATAACATTCATGACTAACTATATATTCGCGTTTATCCGGTTCAGAATTTGTTAGGTTTGAACTATCTTGTCCCCGTGCTTGACACGGGGACGCAGAAGAACCAGCAGTATCAAAAGATACATATAGGATACGGTCTGTGCCTTTGCGATCCCGTGTCAAGCACGGGAACGGGATAGTTCAATTATTTCTAAATTGGCACATTAGCATATTGCCACATTGGCTCATTATTTTTATAACTTCTCTATCACCTCAATCGGCAACCCTGTACATTTTGCAATATCGGTAATTTCCATACCCATACATTTCATATTAACAGCTGTCTGGCGTAAGGCTTCCACTTTCCCTTTGGCTTCTCCTTCTGCAAGCCCCTCAATCCGGCCTTCCCATTTGGCAGTGTCGAGCACATCGTTCTGGATCATAATCACATTCAAATGCTCATCGTATGCATGACGCTCCTGAGAAGACATCGAGTAGTATTTCAGCTTTTCCCGGGCCTCACGAAGCCCCGGTGTTGTTGTGTCTGGACGAATCGTACCGTCTTTCAGATATTTGATCCATTCGTCAAGGGGTGTCGAGGCTACTTTATCGAACTCGTTTACACGGATCAGAATGTACTCGGGAAAAATTTCAGCGGGTAAACGAGTGATGACTGCATCACGATCGCGCATGTTGATTCGCAAGCGGTCACCGGTATGCACACCCGTGAAATGATTCTGTCCATGGTAAAAATAGTCCGTACCCACACCAAGGTCAAAATAGAGGATACTGATGGAATAGACTTTCTTCACTTTCTGATATCCCTCGCCCAGCGAGATATGTTCGGTAATGGCTTTGGCTACACCGTAAAGAATGCGTTCGAGATAATGAACTTCGCGAGTGTTCTGGATTTCGACGATGATGACCTCACCTTTACTATTCAACGCCTTGATATCGACACGATTAAACTTGTCATCGACACTTTCCTGGTTACTTTCGCTTTCGAGAATTTCGAGAATACGGACCTCTTCCCGCAACATGACAGTCAGGAAACCGTTAAGCACATCGAAGTTGGCCTTCTGACGCAACAAACGTTTGATGGCCCAATCAAAGCGGATATACCGATCCTGCAATTCTTTTCTTTCATTCTCTGCCATGGCTTTTGAATCTGAATTTTTCATAATTAAGTGTTTTATGTATTACGTAGTTCACAAAGATATACATAATTCATGGATGAATAAAAATTGTTAGTACAATTATTTATTATCAATAAATGAACTAATCTGCCAACATAAACAAGACATACCCGTTTTAATTCCATTTTGTATAAATGTTTTCGCACACACATAGTAGGAAATTAAATATAAACTACTACTTTTGCACTGGAATATAAAAGTTTATGCCATGGATAAAAAAGTAATCACCTTTGGAGAGATAATGCTCAGACTGGCCACACCAGATTATCTCCGTTTCAATCAGACAAATCAATTGAATGCTACCTTCGGAGGTGGCGAAGCTAACGTTGCCGTATCGCTGGCAAATTATGGGATCGACACAGAGTTCGTAACCCGTTTGCCGAAAAATGATATTGCTCGTGCCTGTGTTATGGATTTACGTAAATATGGTGTCGGAACCTCCCACATCGTTTACGGAGGCGACCGCCTGGGTATCTACTTCCTGGAAACAGGAGCCGTAGCCCGTGCCAGCAAAGTTGTTTACGACCGTGCCCATTCTTCTATTGCTGAAATAGAAGCAGGAATGATCAACTGGGAAGAAGTGCTGAAAGATGCCTCCTGGTTCCACTGGACCGGTATCACTCCGGCTATCTCACAAGGTGCTGCCGATGCTTGTCTGGAAGCTATCCAGGCTGCCAATAAACTGGGTGTACCTGTATCCTGCGACCTGAATTATCGTAAAAACCTTTGGAAATACGGCAAAAAGGCTTCTGAAGTAATGCCTGAACTGGTTGCCGGTTGCGATGTGATTCTGGGAAATGAAGAAGATGCAGAGAAAGTATTCGGTATCAAACCGGAGGGCTTCGACGTTGCACAGACTGAAGGCCAGGTAAATGCAGCTGAATTCGAATCGGTTTGCACACAGTTGATGGAAAAATTCCCACGTGCAAAGAAAGTAATCATCACTTTGCGTGGTTCTATCAATGCCAATCATAATACATGGGGCGGCGTTCTGTATGCCGACGGTAAATTATATCAGTCACGCCGTTACGATATTACTCATATCGTCGACCGCGTTGGTGGCGGCGACTCTTTCATGGGGGGCCTGATCTACGGTTTGCTGACTTATACTACAGACGACCAGAAAGCACTCGACTTCGCTGTCGCTGCTTCCTGCCTGAAGCACACCATCTACGGTGACTTCAACCAGGTAACTGTCGACGAAGTGGAAAAACTGATGGAAGGCGACGGATCGGGAAGAGTGTCGAGGTAATTGAAAATTGAGAATTGAAAATTAAAGAGAAAGATGGCTAGATTTAGTAAAATGCAGGTATTGGATGCGATGATCAGCACCGGAATGGTACCTGTTTATTATAATAAAGATATAGAAACGGCTAAACAAGTATTAAAGGCTTGTTATGATGGCGGAGTACGTGCATTTGAATTTACCAATCGCGGAGACTTCGCTCATGAAGTATTTGCCGAACTGGTAAAATATGCTGCGGTAGAATGTCCTGAAATGGTTTTAGGTATCGGTTCTATCGTCGATCCGGCTACGGCTGCCCTGTTCCTGCAACTGGGTGCCAACTTCGTTGTCGGCCCGTTGTTCAATCCGGAAATTGCGAAGGTATGTAACCGCCGCCTGGTTCCTTATACACCGGGATGCGGATCTGTTTCGGAAATAGGATTTGCACAGGAAGTGGGATGTGATTTGTGTAAAGTATTCCCGGCCGGGAATGTGGGTGGTCCTTCTTTTGTCAAGAATATCAAAGCACCGATGCCATGGTCTATGATTATGGCTACAGGAGCGGTCGAACCGACAGAAGAGAACTTGTCGGCCTGGTTCAAGGCTGGCGTTACTTGTGTTGGAATGGGTTCCAACCTGTTCCCTAAAGAAGCCATTGCAGCCAAAGACTGGAATGCCATCACTGCTCTTTGCAGCAACGCATTAAGCATCATCAAAAAATACCGTTGATATATGAAACCTTTTCTTGATTCAGATTTCCTGCTACAGACAGAGACAGCCCAAAAACTGTATCACGAACATGCAGCAAAGATGCCGATCATTGACTATCATTGTCACCTGATCCCGCAGCAGATAGCCGACAACTACCAGTTTGCCGACCTGACAGAGATTTGGTTGGGCGGAGACCATTACAAATGGCGTGCCATGCGTGCAAACGGTGTTCCCGAAGAGTATATCACCGGCGACAAACCGGCATTCGAGAAATTCCAGAAATGGGCGGATACCTTGCAACATGCTATGCGCAACCCGCTTTACCACTGGACTCACCTGGAACTGAGCCGCATATTCGGTGTCGATAAGGTGTTGAATCCTTCAACTGCACGTGAAATATACGACGAATGTACCGCCAAACTGCAAACCCCGGAATTTCGTGCGCAGGCCATCATGGAACGCATGAATGTAGAAGTAGTTTGTACGACTGACGATCCGGTCGATTCACTGGAATACCATAAAGCGATCCGTAACACTTCGTTGAAGACGAAAGTTCTTCCTACCTGGCGTCCGGACAAGGCGATGGCTATCGAAAATGTAGTTGCTTACAATGAATACCTGACGAAGCTGGAAGCAGCTTCCGGCATGTCGATCCTTTCTTTCAAAGACTTGTTAGCGGCTTTACAGAAACGTCATGACTTCTTTGAATCTGTCGGTTGCCGCGTATCGGATCATGGTTTGAGTACATTCTACGCAACTCCTTATACCAATGCCGAGATAGAGGCTATCTTCATGAAAGCCCGAATGAATAAGGCATTGACCAGCGAAGAGATCGACAAGTTCCGTTCTGCCATGTTGTATGAACTGGCTGTTATGGATGCCCGTAGCAACTGGGCACAACAATTCCATATCGGTCCGACACGTAACAACAATGCCCGCATGTTCAAAAAGCTGGGTCCGGATACCGGATACGACGCTATCGGCGACCTGGAAGTGGCAGAACCGATGGTTCGTTTCCTCAGCCGCCTGGAAGAAGAAGGAGCATTAGCTAAAACAATATTCTACAACCTGAACCCGAAAGACAGTGCCGTAATGATGACTACGGCTTACAGCTTCAACGACGGTTCGCTACCGGGCAAGATGCAGTATGGCGCCGGCTGGTGGTTCCTGGATCAGATCCATGGCATGGAAGACCAGATGAACACGCTGTCCGATCTGGGCCTGCTGAGCCGTTTTGTCGGAATGCTGACCGATTCACGCAGTTTCCTGTCTTATCCGCGTCACGAATACTTCCGCCGTATCCTTTGCAATATGCTGGGTAAAGAAGTGGAAAACGGCGAATTGCCTGTTTCTGAAATTCCTTTCATCGGTAAGATGGTAGAGGATATCAGTTATAAGAATGCGAAAGAATATTTCGGATTTTAATAAAAAAGAAGTACGCCAATCGAATTTTCTTTTGGCGTACTTCACTAATCTAGTACTATGAAAAACGATCACTTGCCATAAATATACACTTCTGCAATGTTAGTAAAAGGTTCACGGTTACTATCCGGCAAGAGGATCTTCATGTAACGGCCCTGGTTTGTATCTATTGATGCGGGAACAGGCAATTCCAAACTATCACCATCACCGAACACTCCGGTTACCAACTGAATCCAATCTGTAGCGTTGGCATCCGGACTATTTCCTATATAAATTTCAACACTTTTCGTATCGGTGGTACCAGGACGGCGATAAACTTCTATTTTCGACATTTCTTTCGATGATTCCATATCTATCACAGCCCAATGCGGCAGAGGTGTATTTCCATCCGTATAATTGGAATGCCACCAGGTATCCAGTTTGTCATCAATGATCGCATCTTTCCCACCACCGTCACTAGCAGTTTCGTCGGAAACGGTTACCGTCCATCCGCTACGATCGAACTTGTATTCGGCAGGGAAAGCCTCATCATACTTACTCCATGCCGTATAAAAAGTATCGATTGACTCTTCTTCCGGAATAAATAAAGAACGGAACTCAAACTCTTCACCCGCCTTGGCATCCGGACAGAATGTCGTATATTCTGCCGACGACATCCGGATAATACTTTCCGTACCATCATTTTTTACGTATCTGACTTCATTGGCTAATAAGCCTTCTGCAGCAGAATACCATTCCACCGAACCGCCTTTGTCCGTAAGTGAAATATCCTTTATACGACGGTCCATTAGGGAAACCTGATAATTCTCACCATAGGAAGTTCCAAAATCTGTTACAGACAAAGAACGATGGTCGAAATTATCCACCAGTTGTACTGTGAATGTATATGACTTCTCTTCCATGTTATCCAATACGACCTCGATGCTGTCATAGCTTGAATTAAAGGATACCGGAATAAGCAATGAATCCAATCCGTCGTTCCAATACAGATTTACCGATTTCACATTTGGAGAATTATATGTCCTGCAAAAAAACAGAATACGCTCTTTTCCCGCAATAAACGCAATTGAATCCGGTTTAGGAGCATAAATGATCTCTCCGCCTTCAATATACTCTTTATGCACATCCATAAAATCTTCACAGGAAGTAATCAGGAGAGTGCATGCTATAAATACTAATAAACTATATATTCTTTTCATGGTTTATATATTCTTTTTTAATTTATACTATTCAACCACTTCCCCATACAGATCCACCTCTGCCGGATGAGTAAAGGCAGAACCACCCCAGGTACTCAATATCTTAAGACGGATATAGCGTATCGGTTCCTGTGACAATTCAAAAGCAAATTCATGTCCTTCTTCAGCAGCCGTAATATCTTCATCCGTCACTGTTCCGCTCGGAGATCCGGAAGGTTTGACAACCAGACAATCCATCACTTTTTCCCATTCACTCCAGTCACCGCTCTGCGAAGGTGTTCCCGTCCCTTTGAACACATACACCTCGAAATCCAACGGATTTCCCCAGTTATAATACGAATCGGAAAATTTACGCTGGAACATCACAACACGGCTGGGTTTCGCAACACATCCCAGATCGATGGTAAATGCGGCAGGCATGGAATTGGATGCCGAATGGCCGAAAGTATCATGGTCGTCGTCGATCAGATAGCTGTCCATCCCCTCCCAATTGGTAAAGCTGGCATCAGAACCCAATTTCATAACGACCATTTTCTTTTTATTCAGTTTTTCTTCGAAAAGCGGTGTTATCTGACCTTCCGAAGGGAAAATAGTATCGGAAGCGTTGTCAAAGTTATCCCGCATGATCATCCCGAAATAACGAGGCTCGGCTTTATAGCCGCGCAAACTATAACGGTTCGAATCAGCTTCCGAAGTCATAATACGCATAGTCTGCATTTGCCCCAGCGAATCCTGTGCAAGAAACTCCATCGTCAAGGGAGCTTTGTCTTCATTCCGCCAGTTATATTGGGCACCGCCAAAATCCTGTACGATCGATATTGTCTTGATGGCTTTACTCAAAGAAGACTCCAATGGAGTAAAAGTCACTTCCACAGGATCCGACAATTCCTGAGCACGATTGATCACATAAATATTCGCTTTATTCGGGATAGTATCGTTATATCCTTCTATTTTGATCTTGTTCTCATAAAAAGAAGCAACTCTTTCCGTCTCTTTTCCATTCGTAAGCGTATAAACGGCTTTTACAGCCAGGATATCTTCCGAATTGGGAATGCGGTAGGAAACGACGGCACCACCGGCTATCGGTTCCACATTTACATCGGTCACCACTCCGGGTTTTCCCAGACTTCCGGTTATAGGTTCCAGTGTCTTTTCCGAACAAGAGCAAAGCAATAGAACCGAAGTCAGTATACTGAAATAATATTTCGTTTTCATAATTCTGTATTACATTATTAATTACCACCCCGGATTCTGTACCAATTGCGGATTATTCACAATATCAGACTCTGGTATCGGGGCAAAATAGTTTTTATAAGTAAATGACTGCGTATAGACCGTAGTCAAAGTATAATAATCCACGACCTCTTTGGCATTGACATTCCAACCCTGTATCAGACGGTTCTGCTCTTTCTGGGCTGTTTTCCAGCGGCGGCTGTCCCAATAATAAACACCTTCACAAGCCAGTTCGATTTTACGCTCACGCTGAATGATCTCACGCATGCCGACTTTCGTAGACGGTTTATTAGCCTGATTCGAATATTTCTGCCAGCTTTCCACCACTCCTTTCAAACCGGCACGTTCACGTACCATGTCCACATACTTATAAACTTCCGCGTCGGGAGCATCTTTCGATTCATTCAAAGCTTCGGCGCATAGTAAGAGAAGGTCGGCAAAACGCATATCCGGAAAAGCATAGTTTTCCCAGCTGATATCATTGGCATTACGGAAACTGGAATTGATCGAAACCAACTTTTTAGGCCAATAACCTGTCGCATTATAATTACCCGGATTGGCTACCGAAGAAAATTCACCGAACCGATTTTTGGGATATAGACACTCCGCATCGTCATCCGGTACGTTCTTATATGAGTTCCCATACCATTTACCACGGTCAAAACCTAATGTCGAATAAAAACGAGGCTCACGGTCAAAATTCATAGCGGCAGTCTGCTCACCTTTCTGAATATAATATTTATGATCCTCGTCTCCGGTCCGCACATTGAAACGATTCGAATAATCATATTCTTTGTCTTCCTCAATAGGAACACCATTTTTAGAATAAAACTGTTCGACCGTCGCCATCGACACACTCATACGTGTTCCATAGTTTAAAGAGGTTGCCTGCTCCAGATAACAGATGCATTCTCCCTGCAAACCACTATTTACCGGATAAGAAGAATTTCCCCATACCAACTCACAATTCCAGCGGTCACTTACAGAACCACGCAATGTCTGTACCAATTGAGTTTCATCCGAAAGAGTTTTAGTAGCAATATAATCGGAAATCTGGTACAGACGGATACCAGCACTCTCACAAATATCGACAGCCTCTTTACAAACCTCCGCAGCCTTTTGCCAACGTGTTTCATCATACGTCTGATTAAAGAACGGTTCCCCGTTATAATTACGGAAACTGTTATAATCCGTATTCCCGTTAAACAACGGACTGGCCCAATAGACCAAAACTTTTGCTTTCAACATATAAGCTGCCGGACGGGCAAAACGGCCTAATTCACTAGTCTGGTTTTCAATCACCAAAGGAAGCGGATCGCCTTCTATTACTTCATCCAATAATTCCAGGATATAGGCAAAGCAATCATCAACTTTTTCACGATATACCCTGACACCTTGTGTTGATTCGTTCACCGGTATATTTTCACGCAAAGGACAGATAGGGCCGTAATAGGTCAGCAAGTAAAAGTGCATATAGGCTTTAATCAGTTTAACTTCTGCAATCATACGCTTAATTTCGTACTGGTTCAGATCTTTTACACCAACAATTCCTTCCATAAAAGTATTACACTCACGAATACCTGCATACAAAGAACGGATCATGCTACCTGTACCACCCCAATAATTGATCAAAGCACTGGTAGGACTATCGGTTCCCAGCCCGAATTTCATACCACCGGAAGTACTCCCTTCTTTATTAAAGATCATCTCTAACGATCCGAATATTCCCGGATTCTCGTTCCATCCGGCCGACTTTGGCATTCCCCAATAACAGGTAGCCAGATATTGTTCAGCTGTATACCGATCTGAAAAGGCATTATCCAATGTCGGAACATTGTCCGGAACAACATCCAGATAGTTACAGGAGGCTATTGAAAAAGCCGTACATATATATATTAAATATTGATATATCGATTTCATATTTTCCGTTTTATTAAATTAGAATCCTAAATTAAGTCCCACATTGATCACACGTTGAACAGGATAACCTAATCCGTTACCTGCCATTTCAGGATCCCATAGTTTAAATTTGCTCCAACAAAGCAAATTAGTTCCACTCACATAAAAACGTAAGTTCTGAACCTTGAACTTCTTCACCAAATTTTTGGGTACAGTATAACCTATTTCCACAGATTTCAATCGAAGAAAAGTAGCATCCTGCATAAACCAGGTACTTGTCTGATTGTTATTTTCAACTGACTGATTTGCCAAACGAGGCCAGAAAGCATAAAGATTCCTGTTATTTTCCGACCAATAGCTATTAGCTATCACATCCAGCACTGCATTTTGTCCCAGCAAACCATCTTCACCATTCTCTCCGGCATCTCCATCTAAAAACGGAGTGATCTTTTTAAGATCCAGCCAGAAAGACTGGCGTCCCGACCCCTGGAAAAAGAAAGAGGCATCGAGTCCTTTGTAACCTACCGACAGACCGAAACCATAATTAATCTCCGGGGTTGTCGGATAACCGATAGGAACTTTATCCAATTCCGAAATTTTACCGTCACCGTTTACATCACGATATTTAATATCACCCGCCATATATTCACCGAATTGGGTAGGAGAATTTTTTACTTCTTCTTCATCAACAAACAAACGTTCTGCTATATATCCCCATGTCTGTCCCAACGATTTGCCAACTTTCGACAACCAAGGAGTTTCACTGTAATCCGGTTCTTCCCATTCCACAGCCTCGCTCGTTGCATACGTAAACGTTCCGCGTCCTGTGATCCATAAATCTTTATTGAAACTCTTCTCATAATTCAGTTCCATATCCACACCTTTACCTTTCGCCTTTCCTAAATTAGCCTTTACATCAGGAATGATCCCCATTGTATTCGGGATTATACGGTTCAGCAAAATATTTTCCCGCCGTTCCGTGAAATATTCAACATTGGCTGAAAGCCCAAATACCGTACGCATTTCTGCTCCCACATTCAATTTATAGGATTTTTCCCATCCAATCTCATCATTGGCATAACGGTCTACAATAATCCCCCCCGGATTGTAATTCAATTGAGTACCCCAATTCACATTCCGGTCACTGCTATTCAATGTTACTTGCGACAGATAATAGAACCGGTCATTACCATCTCCAATCTGATCCTGGCCTGTCAAACCGTAAGAGGCCTTAAACTTAAACTGGTCAAACACTGTCGTCAGAGGTTCGAAAAAGCTTTCTTTTGAGAGCATCCAGCCACCGGCTACAGAAGGAAAGAATCCCCAGCGATTATTTTTGGAAAAACGTTCCGAACCATTATATCCAAAAACGAACTCACCGAAATAACGCCCGTCATAATTATAGGCTGCACGTCCGGCTAACCCCATATTACGCCCGGGTAAAGACAATTGAAGATTATCGGCTATACCCGTCTTTTTACTTTGCATTGTATAAACTAACAAAGCATTTACCCCATGTTTGTCAAAATTACGGGTGTATTCTGCTGCTCCTTCCAGATAAAAATTCGTATTTACATATCTATTTCCCGGATTATAATTAATCCATTCCGTACCGGTAGCCGGATTCAAACGATTCAGTTTATAAGTATTATTCTGAAGATTATAAGATGATATATTATAAAAGAAAGGAGAATAAGCACGGTCTACCGAATATTCAGAATAACGGTCTATATTGATCTTTGCACGGATAGCAAGTCCTTCGGTCAACATATCCAACTTCTGCTTACCTTCGAATTGAACCAGCATCGTATTCTTACTATAATCATTATACCCCTTCAATGCCTGTGCATACGGGTTTACATAATTACCGGCACCATAGTTACCGAATAAGATATGCTTGGAATATGCGTACTGTTCATCCGGTTCATAATAAGGTTTGAATAATACGGGATTGGCCATCATCACTTCCTTGTACATAAAAGAACCGCCGCCGATAGGTCCTGTATATTCATCAAACGTTCCGCTCATACGCAATACCAACTCCGTTGTTTTTGTCAGGTTGATATTGATATTCGAACGGATCGAATATTTCATCAGGCTGATATTAGAATTAAAATTATTTCTTTTATCGACTTTCATGTTACCATTGTCTTTCGACACATTGGCAGCCACATAATAACGGGCAACCGTTCCACCACCGCTAAGGCTCAGATTGGCACGCTGGTTGGAGATCACATCGTTGAACATGGTATCATACCAGTCCGTTGTCGGGAAAATATTCGGATATAATCCACGTTCGGTCATCGTTATTTTTTCTTCCGAATACAAAGCCAATCCCAGTGGGTCACGGGTTTTAATTGCTTCATTCTGCATCCGCATATAAGTAACAGGATCGGTCTGGCTGATTTTTTTGGTCGGAGATGAGAAAGAGTTTTCCACACGGGCGTTAATGGTTACTTTTCCTTCTCTACCTTCTTTCGTTGTAACAGAGATTACGCCATTCGCTCCGCGTGCACCGTATAATGCCGTAGCCGTAGCATCTTTCATGATCGAAAAACTGGCAATATCATCTGTATTCAAACGTGCCAGGTCATCTGTACTCAATTCAATACCGTCGATCAGGATAAGCGGATCTTTCTTTGCTTCAGCACCAAAAGTCGTAATACCACGGATAAAGAAACTGGCGTTATCCTGTCCCGGCTCACCACTTGTTTGATAAGAGATCAATCCGGCAACACGACCGGCAAAAGCCGTTGTCAGGTTACTGCTCGGGATTTTTAACTCCGTCGGTTTCACAGTCGTAATGGCGGATACCACACTTTCTTTTTTCTGTTTGGCGAAAGCGACTACGGTTACTTCTTCCAACTCATCCGTTTTTGCTTCCATTACAATATTCAGGAATTTCTGTCCGGTATACTTAATTTCTTTAGTTTCCATACCGATATACGAAACAACCAGGGTACTGTTAAGAGGACAATCATCAAACTCAAAGTTACCATCCATATCGGCAATAACCCCTTTCGTACTACCTTTTATCTGCACCGTAGCACCAGGTAAAGGATCTCCTCCCGTATCCGAGATTTTACCTTTGAATTTCGACGATTGTTGAACTTTGGCTACCACGGGAAATACTTCAGCCCGAAGGTTTCGACAGGGTAGTCCCACAACTGTTAATAAAAATGCCAAAAATATCCATCCATATGAATATTTTCCAGGCTTCGTGCTTTGAATCTTCTGAGGCTGACAGCATTGACCGCTACACCTCTTTCGCAATCTAATCATTACACTTGCTAATTTAAGGTTAATAAACAAAAAACAGGTCTAAGAATTATTTAATATGAACAGTCATTTTATCATCATAGTTCTTGGAGAACTATGGCTACAATATAACCTACTAAATATTAAGCACATAAGCATATTGATTGAAATATAAGACAGACAGAGAGATGATAGATGAAATCTGAGAAGGCTCTAATTGGTTAAATATAGTTATATTATCGCATATAGTTTTGTTTTAATTTCTATTTTTATATAATTTTGTTTTCACAATGTGATATAGTCTTTAAATGAAATAGTTCTCCAAGAACTAATATCCGGAAAAATATTCTTTACCTTACCAATATCCTCTACAATAGTAACTAGATAAGAACAAAAGAAGATCATTTCTATCCGATATTTACAATAAATCTATTCAGCATTCACCGAGAGACCATCTACTGTCTACCAAAAGTACGAAATCATCCGACAAATATGCTCTAACGGGTATGTAAAACAATTTCTGAATCTTTCCGTACGAAATCGAACACGCCATAACGAACATAAAAAATAGATTTGCAGCAGATAAAAACGTATATTAATAAACAACAAACATTATGAACAGAATACAATTTCAACAAAGATTACTCGGATTACAGGATCACATGATGAATTTCGCTATCAAGCTAACAGCAAACAGGGATGACGCTCTGGATCTGTTGCAAGATACTACACTGAAAGTGTTGGACAATCAGGAAAAATTCGTAGACAATGTCAATTTTACAGGTTGGGTTATGACCGTAATGCGCAATCTTTTCATTAATAACTATCATAAGATTGTGCGTGAACAGACTGTAGTAGATCAAAATACTGATTTGTACAACCTGGACATAACCAATGACTCCATCTCTGGTTCTCCAGACAAAGTCTATCAAATTCAGGAGATCACAAAAGCTGTTGCAGAATTGAACGATGAAGTAAAAATCCCATTTTCCTTATTTTTAAATGGCTATAAATATCATGAAATTGCAGAACAACTAAATCTCCCTTTGGGGACAGTAAAAAGCCGTATTTTTTTCGCACGCAAAGAATTACAGCAAAAGCTGAAAGACTACCAATATGCATAAGAAAAACTGTTTTGTCATGGCAGACTCGAGCCATGACAAAACAGGGGTATCTGTGCAGATCACCTCTTACGTGCCGCCTCTTTCGCTTTTTGCGCTTCGCGACGGGCCTTTTCTTTTGCTTTCAGTGTTTCTTTATACTGTTTTTCCTTCTGCTTACGCTCTTTTTCCTTTTGTTTGAGCCTTTCCTTGTATTCGCGCTCTTTTTGTTTGCGAAGTTCTTCACGAGCTTTCTGCTTCGCTTTACGGTCGGCTTCGGCCTGTTTCAACTTGTTCTTACGATCCTGTTCAAGTTGCTTTTCACGGTCGGCTTTCGCTTTCAGAAGGGCTTTCTCTTCTTCTTCCTGTTTCTTCAACAGGTCAGCACGTTCCTTGGCTTTCTGCTCCTGCAATTCTTTCTCGGCTTTCTGTTGTGCTTCGAATGCTTTGCGGTCAGCTTCCTTACGGGCTTCTTCGGCTGCGGCTTCGCGTTTGCGGATTGCTTCTATTTCTTTTAATGTAAGCTCTTTCCGTTCTTCCGGTGCCTGCACGGCAGGGACAGTATCCTGAGGAGAAGCAACCGCAACAGTATCGGAAACAGCCGGCTGTACGGAAACCGTATCGACAGGAGCTTCAATTGCCGGAACATTGGCAACAGTATCCGGGACAGATATCTCCGGAATGACAGTATCTTTCGGAGCAACCTGTTCTACTGGTTTTTCAGCTTCTTCTTTCTTTTCTTCCTCGGCTTCTTTTCTACGTACCGACTTGATTTCTTTTGCCGGGGATTCATCTTCCGGTTGAACTGTTTCGTCTGGTTGATCTTCGCCCGGAAGTTCTGATTCAGTTTCAGCTTCAGCTTCAGCTTCGGCTTCTTTCACTTTTTCTTCTTCCACCAACATACGATTATTCCAACGTGTTGCCAATTCCGGGGCTTTACCGCCAAAGTTTTCTTCAAAGAAGTTAATATATTCTTCCAGTGTCTTACCTCGCATCAATGTCTCGTAATTGTCCTCGGAGATCGGAAGGATAGCAACATTTTTATCCAGAGCCTGGGCGTAACCATCTTTACCATAAATCATTTTATAGTATTGCAAGATTTCTTCTATACCTGTAAATCCGCTGATGTTCAGCATTGACATCGGGCCGGCTTCTTCAAAAGCCAAATCAAACTCCTTCACCATAAAGTTGGCAAAGTTGTAAGCTGCCACGGCAAACAGCAACTGGTTTTTATCCACACTTCCGGTCGGATACATCAAGATCATACGGTAAGGAGTATTCGGTTCAGCTGTAAATGTACGTGCAGAGTCGGCTGCCGACAAAGAACCGTCTTCACCCAGACCAAAACGCAGGTTCCAGGTCATACCGGTCACGCTGCCTTGCATCAGGGTACGGCCACGGAGGATACCTTTCAGCATCTCACCTGCCAGTTCCGTCACATCGGCTGTCGGATATTTCTCTACCAACGCTTTCAGGGCCGTTTTGAAACCTTCGGCATCACCGGCTTGTACATAAGTCAACGCATCCAGGAACATAAATTTCGGCATCAGGGTTGCCAACGGATATTTAACACTGACATCGCGGAAATTCCGACGCACGGTAACAGTATCGCTTGCCAGATAACTATTATAGGTCTGTTGATAGATCGAATCCTGTACGGAATCCATCATACGTATATTATATTCATAATTCGGATCAGAGATGGCAATCGTATAATCCTCATTCGGGAAGGCATTGATCATCTTCGTCTTGTACTCGGCAGCCAAAGAGGTATTACCCGTACGGAGCGCCATCAGATAGACCTGGTAATAACTCTCCAAGCGGTGCGAATTATCCGGAAAACGACGTTCCAGTTCTTCAAAAGCCTCGATCGACAAAGGCAGATCCTCCAGTTTATCTTTATAGATCATCGCCATATTATACAATCCGTCCTCAATAATTATATTCGAGGCATCCACATCTTCCTGCGTGAAAGGTAACTGCTGCAAATAATATTCGCGTGATTTCGGGTCATCGGCAGCAACCTCGGGCAAACCGGCCTCCAGCGAGTCGGTCGGCAAAGGCTGACCATCCGGTCCGACGGCTCCGGCTGCTGTCTCCGCCAGTTCACCCTCTTCCAAAGCATCTTCGTTGAAGGTCGACATTTCTTTTTTACGGCGCCGCCAGTTATCTTCCAGTGTACGACGTCCCCACTTGCGCTGGAACTGCGCCTTACCCTGCGATACGGTCGAAGGATTATAGAAGTAAAAAGAAGTCCCGCCCGATGCAGTCGGGAGAACGATACCGCCGGTTTCTGTCCCGGGACGGTTTATACCCGTTCCTTTGGCAGCCTGGTCAGCCAGATAAGCCTCTTTCTCAGCCAAAGCCTTGGCCTCTTCTTCCTCTTTCTTTACCTGTTCTATGATCTTGTCGATGACAGCCAAACGTTCCGTCTCCGGCATTTTTGCCAGGGTCTGCAAGCTATCCTGCAAATGGACGGCTTCCACATGTACGACCAGTTCGTCCAGGACTGCCGAAAGTTTCGACACACGTTTAAAGTCTTTGTATTCTTTTTGGATGCCGGACAATGCGCCACTGAAACAAGGCTGTGCCTTTACATAATCACGCATGGTAAAATAGATATCGCCCAGTTTGATCTGGCAGATAGCTTTCTCCAGTCCGTTCTGTGTGCTCTTTTCGATACCCAATTCATAATTCTTTATGGCATTTGCCGTATCTTCCCGGTTCAGGTAAACATTTCCGAGGGCATAATAAACCTGATCCAGATAATCCTTATTCTTATCGCTCTTCGCCATGCGTTGAAGCATCTTGACTACCTTCTGATAGTTAGCACCGGAGAATACTTCTGTCTGACGGATACGGGCCGCAAATTCAAGTTCATAGGGAGGACTGGCTTTGGCTACTTCGTTGAACATTTTATAGGCAAGGCCATCCTGTTCCTGCGCGGCATAGATTTGTCCCAGCAGGTATTTCATACGGGTACGCTGAAGTTTGCTTTTTTCCGATTTGATTGCCGTCTTAAAATAAGGGATAGCTTCTTCATACTGTTTGCTCTTGACCAGATAATCGGCATAAACAGCGGCATACTGATTCAGGTTCTTGCGGGGTATTCCATTAGTATTCAGCTTACCCAAAATATCTTCGGATTCATAGAACCAATCCATTTCCGAATAACAACGGGCCTGCCACAAACGGGCTTCGGCCACTACTTCCTCGTCATGGGAATAATGGCGGGCAATATAAGAAAAAGTGGCAGAGGCTTGCAAGAAATCAGCATTATAGAACTGTCCCTGCCCGATCAGCAGCCAACATTTCTTCAGGAAAGGGTTATATTCTTCCTGTTCCTGCAAAGCACGTTGTTTGGGATCGTTGCGCCAACCCGGTTTCTTTGCCGGCTTGGCTTTGATGGAATGAAGTTTTATGGCTTTATTGCCTTTCTCGATGGCGCGGTCGAAGGGGCCGCCGGTTTCCTTTTTATCTTTCGGCTGTGCACTGATCGGATACATGTGGATCATTTCGGAATAACTTTCCTTGTAGCCTGTCTCCATAGATTTCAGGGCTTCATCAAAAGAAGTTTTTCCGTTATAATAGATATTGTATCTGGATGTAAAGGAATGGTAGAACCGGCTTGCTTTGGTGTTTTTCTTCGTACTGCACGACCAAAGCAAGAGAACCACGAATATCGAAATTATATAGTAAAAACCTTTCTTCACGTATTATGTGCACTCTTTATCATATAATAAACTGAGAAGAACCTGTTTTATTGCCTCTTCGTAAAGAATAATACTCCTTTCAGGATCAAAAAGACCAGCACCAGCACCAGGATGATAAAAGCTCCCGACGGTACATTCAGGAAATAAGACAGAACCAGCCCCACCACACAACTCAGAAAGCCAAGGACAATACTCCCCCAGATGATCTTCTTAAAGTCGGAAGTAAACAGATTCACTGTAATTTGCGGCAAAGTCAACAAGCTCATCAGCAACATAATACCGACCAACCGGATGGAAAGGACGATAGTCAGGGCAATAAAGAACATCATCATATATTCGATCCACTTTACATGGATATGCTGCGTCTTGGCAAAGTCGCTATCGAAAGCGACATAGACTATCTCCCGCAGATAGAGGGAAAATACTGCGATCAGCACCACCGCTAAAGCTGCTATCCAGATAATATCGGACAGGGAGATCGTCAGGATATTACCGAACAAATAGGCAGACAGATTGGGAGCATAACCGGGAGTAAGAAATATAAAAATTACTCCGAGCGCCATTCCTAACGCCCAAACACCGGCAATTGCCGAATCTTCACGCACATCCTGTGTCTTGCTCGCCCATTCTACCCCGAAAGCGGAAAGGACGGAAAAGACCATTGCCATCAAGATCGGGTTTGTACCCAGATAAAAGCCAAGTCCCAAACCACCGAAAGAGGCATGAGTTATACCGCCACTGATAAACACCAGACGGCGTGCGACAACGTATGTCCCGACAATACCACAGGTGATGGCTGTTAGCAAGCTGCCCAGCAAAGCATGTTGAAAAAAAGTATATTGTAATAGATCCATATTCATTCCATATGATGGTTCGTCTTATTTGTGCAATCTTATCCTTATATCCGATACGAGGTACAGAAAGTTTCACTATAAAGAAACAACTGTTTCACCATATAGAAACAAGTGTTTCATTAGGTAGAAACAATCTTTATGTTGAACACTGGTTGACGTTCTCTACCGTTTAATGTATTCTTCTCTCACCGACAATAAGAAATGCTTCATCCTTCAGTGCATCCGGCAGGTTCACGCCACGAAGTTGCAGGCTACGGAGCCACCCGGCCACCTCTTCCGACTGCAGGGTATAAAGTACCTCGCGGAACTCATCGACGGCATCCTCTTCATACTCATCTCCCTCCAGCCCCCGGAAACGATCCAGTTCCTCGTCATCATAATATTCAATCTTTTTGCTGACGGCAGCCAACAGACTGTCACGCTCACAAGTCTCATGCTGGCCACAGCATTCTTCGGGAATTTCACGCGCTTCAGGTATCTCGCTGATCTCCCCACGTTCCAGCATCTGCTGTAATTTTTTATTCCTGAAATAACCGGCTATGGCAGCAATAACGCCAAGCACGATAATACCAATGATAATGTACCACATGTTAATTTTCAATTAAAGCAAATCCTGCTTTGCGCAAGTCTTCCCAATAGGCAGGATAACTCTTTGTCACCACTTCCGGATCAGCCACTTTAAGACCTTTCGGCAATACCAGCGCAGCCGGGGCAAATGCCATTGCCATCCGATGGTCTTCATATGTGGCAATAATCGGATCAGCTTCCGGTTCGCAACGTTCCCCATTCCATTCCAGAATACTGTCGTTGCTGTCGGTCAACAGATAGCCGAGTTTACGAAGTTCCGTTTTCAAAGCTTCGATACGGTCGGTTTCTTTTATCTTCAGCGATTGCAATCCGGTGAAGCGGAAGGGGATATTTAGTAACACGCAGGTGACAACAAATGTTTGCGCCAAATCGGGTTCGTTGACAAAATTATAGATCAGTTTTTTTACCGCATTACCGTTATATTTCAGCACGACGCCCCGGTCTGTAAAGGTCGTACCAACACCCAGTTGAGCAAATAGTTTTGCTCCGGCGGCATCTCCTTGCAGGCTGTTCTTAAAAAGGCCCAGCAGTTCTATTTCGGCATTTTTCGACAAAGCCATGATTGCATACCAATAGGAAGCGGCACTCCAATCCGACTCCACGGTAAAACGGATCGGTTTATATTCCTGGGGAAGAATCTTGATGGTTTGTCCGTTCCAGGTAGCTTTCACCCCAAACTGTTCCATCAATTGTAACGTCAGATTGATATAAGGACGGGAGATGATATTTCCTTCCAGATGTAATGTCAATCCCTTTTCCATCAAAGGAGCGATCATTAACAAGGCTGAAATATATTGTGAACTGACACCTCCAGCCAGAGAGATCTCACCTCCTTGCAACGCACTTCCAAAGATACGCAAAGGGGGATAGCCTTCCTTCTCGATATATTCAATGCGGGCGCCTAACGAGTTCAGTGCATCGACCAGCAGTTTGATCGGGCGATTCTTCATCCGCTCCGTTCCGGTGATCGTCCATTCACCCACTATTTTAGAAAGGAAAGCAGTAAGGAAACGCATAGCCGTCCCGGCAGCCTTAATATCGAAATCACGACTATCGGAGTTCAGCGCCTTAACCATCACTTCCGTATCATCGCAGTCGGAAAGGTTCTGTATATCATACGGACTATAACTTAGTGCATTCAATATCAAAGCACGGTTACTAATGCTCTTGGAAGCAGGAAGTTGCACAGAAGCCCGAAGTCTTTCTTCCGGGGCCTTTATCAGATATTTCATTGCTTTTGTCTGTTCGTTTTAAACTGATGACAAAAGTACGGAAATTTCCGGATAGTTAGGTCTTCTTTTTACGAATACGACTTATCAATGTAGAGGGATCGCGGCGAACATCCCAAAGAGAAACGATATAAAGTACAGATTTCTTCTCATCCACATAATACACGAGTTTAAATAGTTTATGAACTAACAAAGTTCGATATTGGCGACGCGATGTATCCAATTCAGGAACATGAATCCCCATCAATGGATTTCCAGCCAAAAGTAAAATCTGATGGTCTACTGAATCAAGAAATTTCTCTGCAACTCTTTTCCCAAATGTTTTCGCACAATATTTTGTAGCTTTAGTTAGTTCTGCCATGGCAGTTTTCTTCCATTCGCATGTCATAAGGAAGCGAGCATTTGTCGTACATCCTTCATCACATCTTGATGCGAAACCGTTTCTAATATATCAGCATCAAGATCTGCCTCAAATGCCGTAATATTCTGCTTTACCTCTTCCAATGAAGAAGGGACACCAGGAATAGATTCCGTGTTCTTAGCTTGAGCCGCTTTAACCGCCCGATTGAAAGATTGTTTCATCTTATCAAGAACTTCAACACTATCTGTTTCCATAATCTTTCGGATAAGTTCCATTCGACGGGCATCCAGTTCCATAGCTGTCATAATACATTCCTTTCTTTAATTATATCTGATGACAAAAGTACGGAAATTTCCGGATAGTTAGGTGGTATTTTCATGAATAGGATTATTCGTTTATTATGCATTTAACTTCAATCAAAAAAGAAAGTGTTGCAAACCCTTCTCCCATCCCGACGGACAAGGCAGTTATTTTGCAACACTTTCATCATACATTCAGAGAAAGATCACTCGATCTCCGGACGGTCTTCACCGCCTCCTTCTTCAGGAGTTGTCTCGGGTGCAGCATTCAATTCCATCCAAAAGATGTTGTCGCTGATAAGCGAGCGGTTCATCGTCTTACTACCGCTGTTTTTCGTGGCTTCAGGAATGAAACGGACACGAACGCCAGCTATTTGCGAAACACTCACCTTGTCTGCCGATTCGACCCCGTTACCTCCCGCAGTAAGGGTGTAATAGAAAGTGCCCAGCCCGTCAAGCTTTACGGTACGTCCCTGTGACATGTAATCAGCCAGCACGCCTGCCAGTTCCATGAGAACAGCATAGGTGTCGGCACGGCTCACAGTCGATATCTGTGCCAAACGGTCAGATACCTCTTTTGTTGTCACGGGTTTACCGACAGTAACAGACTTCGGATACCACTTTCCATTAATCTTCTGTTGAATTTTTTTGAAAAAAGCCATACAGTTCAGATTTAAGTTATTTCTGATGCCTCTCAAAAAGGGAGAATGACAGGTGACGGACCTGACATGGTCTAGTGACGGACCTGATGCCCTCAGGTGACGGACCTGGCATAGCTCGATGCCGGACACTTGTTATTTCCCTCCGGAAAGTATCAAAATAATTCCATATGTCGGAGTTCCCGCGCCATCTCCGGCTCAGCGTGCCTTGTTTGAATCTGGTTCAGATGGAGGATGGCCTTTCCTTTTATGATATAAAGTAAGGAGATATTTTTGTGATATCTCCCTACTTTGTTTATAAAATCATTCTGTTCCTAACACATACACCTCTGATATAGAGGCAGACGGAGAACGATGGCTTTCTGTAATAACCAACTTCATATATCGAGCTTTTTTTATTTCTCCCAATACAATCGTTTTAGCATTCGGATCAGCCGTTTTTTCAAATTCCACTTTCCCGGCGATTTCCCAACTACGGTTATCCGTACTGATTTCAATATGAGCGGCCTTCAAATCCGTATTACCCTGTCTTTTAGCGATGGTTACACATTTTACGTCTTTTACTGTGTTCATATCAATTGTAATAGAATGCGGTAATTGAGCCGTAGTTGCCTGCCATTCACTATGCCAGAATGTTGAAGGGTCATTATCTATAATCTGAGCTGCACGACCGTTGGCACCTTCACCTGTCGGTTCTTCCGAAGAGAAATCATCTATCTTCCAGGCCCTTCTGTCTAATTTCAAATATTCAGGGAATATATCATCCAAAGAACCATCTCCTACATAATAGGTTGGAAACTTATCAACAGGAGAATCCAACTCGAATTGATCCAAGGCATTTTCCTCCGGCAAAAAGATCGTCTTATAACTGTATTCACCTCCCAACACATAATCATCGATCACAGTAACAGTTTCCGACGCAGGAATATTGATTGTCTTTTTTTCCCCAGTTCTATTGATATAAGTAAATAAAACATTCGAAGAATTTCCACCCTCTTCCCAATACAGGTTAACTTTATCAGCCAATGTCTCCACTAACCGGATCTTCCTTGGATTTAAATTAGATTTATAGATATCACCATAAACAGTTCCCTCAATTTCACTGCCCATAGACAAACTATTATCCACTCCGACATGATATAAATTGAAAATAAATGTACCTTCCGGCATATCTTCTAAAATATAAGAGAGATATCCATTCTTATCGACTTCCCCTCTGTCAATCGGGAAACTCACAGAATCTTGTTTATCATTCCAAAGAATTTTACAAGAAGTGATACGCGGGTCTGAATTTATTTTCCACAGGAGTTTAATCCGGTTGATTCCTCCTGCAGTTGTGACAGAATCCGCTTTTCCGATATAAGCTATTTCCCCCCGGTCCAAATATTCTTTTATATTATCATTCATACCATCACATGATACAAATAATACTGCCAACAAACTACATATAATTATTACAGCTTTCATAAATATAAAGTTTATATATAAATTATTCTTCTACAACTTTCCCCCAGAAAGACAATTCCGAGATGTGTATATTTGCTGCTCCTCCCCACGTTTCATGGACATGGAAACGAAGATAACGAACAGGAGGTGCATCCAACGGAAATTCAAATTCAAAACCATTCGCGGCATACTCCTGGTCTTCGTTCGTAACAGGGGAGTTCTCGCCGGAAGGTTTAAAAGAATAGCAACTCAATAACAGATGCCAATCTTCTTTGAATCCGCCTTCAATCCAATATGCTTCATCATGATTCCCATAGTCTGGAGAAGTCGTACCATACACATCCCATTTTTTAGGATTAAAATGCGTATAAGCCCAACCACCAAGTCTATGCCACAACTTATATCGGCTTAACTTGGCTGTAACGCCTAAATCAATTGTGAAATACATAGGAGATTTTGCTATATTTGTATGCCAACCTTGATCCCCGGCTATTCCATCTCTGATTTTTTCCCAAGCCCAATTACCTCCCAATTCTGTTGTATTATCCCCTAATAATTTTTCCCACTTCCATTTGGATTTATCCATTTCCATTTCATAAAGGGGAGTAAATGCATTAGAAAGCGTGTCAGAAAAATTGTCCCATCTATCACGAATATATACACCGAAAACGCGTTCTTCATCATTAAAACCACGCAAAGAATATTTTCCTTCCGCAGTGCTTGTATAGACAACATCGGCTACATTTAAATCACCTATGGAATCGGCAGCCACCAAATAGATGGCTATATCCGCCTCCGTTTTATTTTCCCATTCCACTTGTATACCACCGAATCCTTCTTTTACTTTCAATGACTCATAGATCAATTGCACAGGAGGTGTAGTAGGATGGATGGTAACTTCCACCGGTTCTGAAACATTGTTGCTTCGGTCAATACAATACAGTTTTATTTTTTGTTCATCCGTACTTCCGAAACCTTCAACCATCAACTCATTATTATACATGGAAGAAGAAGTATTCATCTCCTTTCCATTAATATGATATACAGCATTCACATACAATAAATCATCATCATGAGGTAAATCGTATGTTATTTTCGCTCCACCCGGTAAATTTTCCACCTTGGGATTTTCTATTTTACCCGGAGGTACCGAGTCTATTCCAGGTTGTCCGACATATTCTTGTTTGCAAGCATTCAGTAAAACTGTACATGCAATTAAAATATAAAATAATTGTTTCTTCATATCGTTTCCTTAATTATATGACCATTAACTCAATTTGTACTCCCCCAACCAAAGTTCTGAACCAGATTAGGATTCACATCAATCGACGCTTGTTTTATTGGGAAGAAATAGTTCTTTATGCTAAATGAAGGATTTGCAATCGTTTGTATCTTATAATAACTTTCCGTATCACTTGCTGACACATTCCAGCCTTGTATTGGATGTTTAAACTCTTCTCCAGCCTCTTTCCAACGTAACAAATCCCAGAAAGTTTCACCCTCAAAAGCCAATTCAATCAAACGTTCGCGATGAATAATTTCACGCATACCATCCTGGGTAGAAACCTTATTCGGCATAGTAGAATATTTAGTCCAACTCTCAACTACCCCCTTCAGAGAAGCTCTTTTCCTTACCTTATCAATCCATTGGTATACTTCCGCATCAGGACTGGATTTTATTTCATTCAGTGCTTCCGCATATAATAAATAGAGGTCGGCCAATCTAATTACAGGGAATGAATAACGATAGGAGGTAAAAGTGCCCTGGTTTCCTACAGTCTCGACCGCAACCAGTTTTTTAGGCAAATATCCAGTGATGGAATAGCACTGTGATGCAATCATTCCACCTGGTTGCCCCTTTTTCATCTGTGCATAAGTCAATTTAGAATAATCATTATCTCCAACTATACCATTCCCATATACAATGGCACCGTCAAAAGAAAGTGAGGCATAAAAACGCGGTTCACGAGCGATGTTCAGTCGAGCTGTTTTATAACCGGTTTTCATATAATAACAATCTTGTTCCGCCACTTCAGTTATTTTATATCGGTTCTCATAATCCCATTCTTTATCTTCATTGATGGGAACTCCATTTTTAGTATAAAAACGTTCTACCGATCGGATGGTAGGTGACAAAAGAGAAAGCATAGCCTCCGTCTTCTGATCCAATTTTGTTCTTACAAAAGATACTTTCTGCAAAAAATTATCATTCTTTGTCGATCCCCAAATTATCTCTTTATTCCAACGTTCAGTTATTGCTTTACGAATATTCAATTTTTGACGTGTGGAATCAGTTACCGGATCAAAACCTTTGTAATAATATAGCTCGGCTCCCTGACTTTCGGCAAAATCGATAGCCTCTTTTAAAGCCTTTGCTGCAACCTCCCATTTACCAGCATCATACGAGGTTGAAAAAAGATTTCGACCTTGATTATCCTTCAAATTTGTATAATAAGGATTCCCGTTGAAAAGAGGGCTAGCATTCAACACAAGTGTTTTAGCCTTCAATGCCAACGCAATTGATTTCGTAACACGTCCCATCTCTTCAATTTCGATTTGAATATTATCCGGCAAATCAACAACCGCCTCATCCAGCAACTGCACGATATAATTAACCACATCATCCACCGGATCACGATAAACCCGTACTTCTTCCGGAGAAGCCGATACCGGAAGGTTTTTCTCTATAATAGGGATCGGACCATACAACCGCAACAGATAATAATGATAATAAGCCTTCAGAAATTTAGCTTCAGCTACCCACCTCACTTTTTCATACTCTTCCAAATCGACAGGCTTATCAATATTTTCCAAAAATATATTACAATCGCGGATGGCAACAAAAAGGTTATGACCATCATTTCCTCCATCCCAATAGTTTAATAATGGATTATTGGAATTCTGCCCGATCTTTGCTGCGTTAAAAGAATTCAAACTCCCCCAATAATATGTACCTTCTTCTGTTATCCAGGACTCATATCCACACAAAAATCCGGGATTCGTATTCGGACTGGTAGGATTAGGTAGATAAGAATAACAAGTAAATAAATATTTCTCTGCATTAATCCTGTTATTGAAAGCATGATCAATAGTCGGTATATTATCCGGAACAACATCCAGATAATCACTACATGAACCTAAACTCAATAGGCTGATCAGCAAAATAAATACATCAATTATCTTTTTCATATAGTACTCGTTTTATAAACTAACATTAACTCCAACATTAAACACCCGCTGTACAGGATACCCTAAACCATTTCCAGCCATTTCCGGATCCCACAATTTGAACGGACTGATCACAAATAAGTTTGTTCCACTCAAATAAAACCTTACCATTCCCAAATGGATCTTTTTAGTCAGTTCTTTAGGAATTGTATATCCTAGCTCTGCCGATTTCATACGTAAAAATGCTCCATTCCGCATAAACCATGTACTGGTTTGTGTATTATTGCTAATACTCCGATCTGCCAAACGTGGCCAAAAGGCATGAGGATCCCGATGTGCTTCCGACCAATGACTATCAGCGATTTCTTGTAACAGTGCATTTCTGGCAACTTTACCGGCATCTGTATCCGAATCGTTATCCGTATCTATAAAAGGAGTTATCTTCCTCGAATCAATCCAGAAAGAAGAACGGGCCGATCCTTGAAAGAATGCCGAGAAATCGAAATTTTTATAACCCACTGAAAAACCGAATCCATAAATAATCTCCGGAGTTGTTGGATAACCGATAGGAACTTTATCCTGATCATCTATAATTCCATCCATATTGATATCCTTATATTTAATATCACCCGCCATATATTCACCGAACTGCTGAACCGGAGAGTTTTTTACATCCTCCTCATCTATAAAAAGTCGTTCGGCAATAAGCCCCCATTGTTGGGATAGTTTCTGTCCTTTATGCCTGCGCCAAGGGGTACTGCTATATTCCGGTTCTTCATAAACCTTGAATTCTGCCGTCGCATACGTAAAATTACCTCTCATTGTCAACCAAAAATCTTTATTAAACGATTGTGAGTAATCCAATGACATATCGACGCCCGAACCAAAACTCTCTCCGACATTTGACTGAGGTGTTGCCTGTAAACCCATAGTTGATGGAATAGCAGAACGCTTTTGCAATATATTCTTCCGATTCTCCCTAAAATAATCCAATTGTAATTCTGCTTTTCCCCATAATCCCAATTCTATGCCATAGTTTTGCTTATAAGCTTTTTCCCAGGTAATAAACGGATCTTCATAACGACTAATGGAGACACCGTTTTTTGAATAGCCGAAATCCGTTCCAAAAACATAACCACGATCCGAATTATCTAAATTCACATTCGACAGATAAAAAAAGCGGTCTTTTGCTTCCCCTATATTATCATTACCTACAAGCCCGTAAGTACCCTTCAACTTTAATTTTGTGATAATGTGACTTAACGGCTCAAAAAACTTTTCATTTGAAACCATATAACCGACACCTGCCGAAGGGAAGAATCCATAACGTTCTTTGGATGAAAAACGCTCCGAACCATTATACCCGAAGTTTCCTTCAATAAAATAACGATTATCGAAGGCATAAGTCAAACGCCCGGCCAAGCCTATATTCCTGAAAGGCAGAGACTGTTGTAAATCACCGGCATTACCGATCAGTTCTTCACGAGTTGTAAAAACCAACATACCACTTACACTATGTTTTTCATTGAAAGTATTATTATATTGTGCTGCTGCTTCAAAATAAGTCGTGCTGCTGACCGTTTTTTTCCCCTCATTATAATCAAGATACTCCTTACCACTCTGTTCATTCAACCCCGTAAGCCTGTAAACATCCTGATATTTATCATATGAACCTACTTTATAATAAAAAGGTGTGTAATATCGGGATACGTCAAAATAAGAAGACCTGGAAGTATTGAACAATCCTCTCACCGACAATCCTTTTAGCAGGAAATCAAGATCCTGTTTCAATTCCAACTGAGCTAATATAACCGTTTTACTGTAATCTTTATACCCTTTTACCATATCAGCATATGGATTGATATGATTAGCGCCATCATAATTTCCAAATAAAATATGTTGTGTATACTTATGAGTTTCATCCGGTTCATAATAAGCAGGGTACAATACCGGGCTTGTTCGCATCACTTTATTATATAAACCGCTACCACCATCTAAAGGGCCGCTGTAATCATCGAAGGTTCCGTGCAAACGGACTATTAATTCGGTTGTTTTTGTCACATTAATATTAACATTACTGCGAAGCAAATACTTTTTCAAATTAATATTACTATTAAAATTATTCCGCTTATCAACTTTCAAAATACCATTATCCTGATTAAATGAAGCTGCCACATAATAACGTGCTACTTTCCCACCACCACTGATATTCATATTCAAGCGCTGGTTCATCGTATAATCTCTAAACAACATATTTTTCCAATCAGTGGCGGGATATACATTCGGATTTCCTATGCCTGTATTAGCAATTTTCTCATTCGAGTAAGGAAGTACGCCTAATGGGTCACGTGTTCTTACAGCCTCATTATGCAAATTCATATAAGTAATCGGATCAGCCAATTTCACTTCGCTAGCCGGAGCAGCCAGGGAGTTTTCGAAACGAATGGAAAATTTAGCTTTACCTTCCTGCCCCTCTTTAGTTGTAACAAGTATTACCCCGTTTGCTCCACGAGCACCATAAAGAGCCGTCGCATTGGCATCTTTCATAATTGAAAAACTATTGATATCATCGGTATTTAACCGTGCCAGGTCCTCGGAAGTAAATTCTACACCGTCAATCAGGATCAACGGATCACTTTTACCTGTACCGAAGGTAGTTACCCCACGTACAAAGAAGTCTGCATTATCCTGACCCGGTTCTCCGCTTCGTTGATAAGAAATAACGCCGGACATACGTCCTGCCAAAGCTGTAGTCAGGTTACTGCTTGGGACTTTCAACTCAGAAGGTTTTACCGTTGTAATAGAAGCCAATACACTTTCTTTTTTCTGTTTGGCAAATGCAACAATAGTGACCTCTTCCAGTTCATCCGTTTTCTCTTTCAGCGTAATAAACAACTGTTTCTTATTTTCGACTGCTACTTCCTGGTCTTGCATACCCAAGTAAGAAAATTGTAATATATCAGTATCACTGACATCGATACCGAAGGATCCATCGATGTCAGTGGTTACCCCCCGGGGGGTACCTTTCACTTGTATAGCTACTCCAGGCAAAGGTTCTCCAAGTTCATCAATAACCTTACCAGTAACTTTTCTTTGCTGTTGAGTGACCGGAAAAGAGACAACAGCCTCTTCTTTTTCATTCCTTTTGGTAATGTAAATCTGCTTATCGACAATATTATAGGTGTTTTCAGTCCCTTCAAATAATTTATCAAGGATTTTATCAACCGTCTGATTCTTGATATTCAGCTCCACTCGTTTGCTGGCATCAATTATTCCCTCATAATAGAAGATAACGAACTCACTGTTTCGTTCTATTTCTTTAAATGCCTCTTTGATTGTTTTATTCGAAAGATTTAAGGATATCTGGGTCTTTTGTGAATAGGCCGATTTCGCGGAGAAATCTGCTGCCCAACAAGATGCTGCGACCAGACAAGCAGCCATGATACACATTAATTTTCTAAATCCACGTACTTCTACGTTTATTATTCGTTTGTTTTCCATACATTTGTATTGATTTTTGATTTAACTGGAAAGAATTCTGCTAAAATTCTTTCTTTTAAATTTACGACCGGATAATACCCACTATTATCCGGTTTTGTTTTTCAAAGTTCCTTTACTTCATATTTATATTCTTTTTTAAGGTTTAACAATTACTAATATATACTCTCTCTCTATTGTAAAAGTGACAGGCATGGTCGACTCTAAGCCGGTCAGTACTTTTACCATATCCTCATCCAGATTCAATGAACCGGAGCAACGCAAAGCTCTTACCTTATCATTATATCTTATCTTTTTTCCATAATAATCAGACAGTTTATCCAAGACAACAGAGAAACATTCATTATCAAATGTATAATACCCTTCTTTCCAGGAAATATAATTCTCCACATTCACTTTCTTAATATCAGTAGTCCCTTTCTCATAAGAAAGTCGATCAGACGGAGTCAATAATGACTCAACCCGATTATCGGTCCGTACATTAACTTTTCCTGAAACGAGAACAACAGATACCCCCTCATTGGATTCATATGTCGATACATTAAATTTCGTACCTAACACACGAATATCCATTTTTTTCGATTTAACGATGAACGGTCGCTTTTCTTCCGGGGAAACTTCTATATAAATTTCACCGTCTACATATATCTCACGCATTTTATCATCAAAAGTGACCGGATAAACGACTCGTGTATTTGCATTCACCCAGATTTTCGAGCCATCAGCTAGTTCAAGGAAAGATCGCTTTGCTGATGGAACAATCAATTGATTATAAATTAACTCATTTTTATTGTCAGAACTCGTTACTGAGTCCTGTGAGGTTTTCATCTTTTGGGCATTGATATGCAATTCTCCTTTTTTATTATATTGCAAATGGGAGTTTTTCTCTTCAATATTCACTTTTTTTTCATCAGCCAGAATTAACTGAACTGTTTCGACTGGCTGTTCAGGCTTTTGCACTTTTTCAATTGCAGTTAAGTTGTCTTCCTCATAATAGTTCATATAATAGAAACTTCCCACAGCCAACAATAATATTGCAACTGCAGCTACCGAGGAATACCAATATCTGAATGATCGTTTTTTATGGTTGGTTTTGGAAATACGTTTCCAAAGTAATTCTTTGTCTTCAGATGAAAAAGTCTGTTTGCGATAAGGAATAGAACGTAGAACCATTTGGGCATAAACAATTTCTTTGGCAAGAACTTCATCCCTAAGAGCCTGTTCTTTCCAAAAAGCCTGCGAATTATCTGTCGGATAAAAATATGATTTCAGAAAAAAATCATCTTCCAATAACTGCTCAACTGAATAGCCTGTATAGTCTTTTCCTTTCATTCTTAATTGTACCTGTTAAATATTCTCTATAAGGAATACAATCGAAAGGAAAATTTATACTCAACAGAAGTACATTTTTTTTAATATAATGACAAAAACAATCAGTACAGGGAAAGATTCCCGCATTTTCTTAATCGAACGTTGTATTGAATTTTGTACTGACTGATAATTCATATCCATCAAAATAGCAATTTCTTCTATCGAAAGCTCTTCTATATAGCGATAATAAATTATTTCCCGTTGTCGGTCTGTTAACATACCCAGGACTTTTCGAACTGTTTCCTGTAATTCGCTTTGATTTAGAGTTAACGTAACCTGCTCTTCCGCTCCTGGGTCTAAATATTCATTTTCTTCTATATCTACTTTATCAAAAAACAGTTCTCGTTTCAGAAGATTATACAGGTGGTTTTTCAAACAGGTAAACAAATAGAATTTTATATTGACTTCCGTTTTTAAACGCTGTCTGTCATTATAAAGTTTTACATAAACATCATGAATAGCATCTTTTACCAAAGACTCATTGGAAGTAAACTGGACGCCATACCGGAACAGAGCATCTGCATACTTTCTGTATATGAGTTCAAAACTTCTGTCATCTCCGTTCTTAAAACTCATCCAAAGAACATTTTCCGATACATTATAATTTATTTCCATATGAGGCTCCAAATTTAGGAAAACATTTGTATCCATCAATCCCCAGGACTGGATAATAAATAAAAAGAGGCGTGAGGACTGTTGATATATCTAACATTGAGGCCTTCGACTGCCTAGATAATTGATATAAACAACAGCTCACACCCTTTTATTTTGAATATTCCCCTGTGCAAATACACTGGGATATAACAAAAACAGGTATGTGAGCGTTCGCTGTCTACTATCCAATTATCTGAAAGTGTCGAAGTTCCAATGTTAGGATAATATCATAAAACGCTTCTCGTAATTAATCCAATCATTTTATGGTAACATTTTACCAACGATTGGATTACAAAAGTAGAAAGAAGCCTTTGGTTTCACAAATTATAATATACTTTTTTCACCTATTACAACAAAGACAAAAGTTAATACATCTAACTCCGATCAAAAAAAAGAAAGTGTTGCAAACACTTCTCCCGTCCCAACGGACAAGGCAGTTACTTTGTAACACTTTCATCATACATTCAAGGGAAGATCACTCGATCTCCGGATGATCTCCACAGCTCCTTCTTCAGGAATTGTCTCAGGTGCACCATTCAATTTCATCCAAAAGATATTGTCACTTACGAGCGTACGGTTCATTGACTTACTACCGCTCTTCTTTATGGCTTCAGATTACCGCCCTACGGGGTTGTTACAATACATCAAGGCGGGATAAATCTGATTACCGGAGTTCCCACGCCATCTCCGACTTGGCGTGTCGTGTTTAAATTCAGTCATTTTGTATTTCGTATTTACTCCTTATTACAGGAACTTCCATAACTGCTTTCCGAAGGTTATAAGGATTAATATTTACTTTTCCTTTTACCAATTCGGGAACATTATAAGAAGTCAGACAATAAATATAAAAGTCTGGGTTCTCCTGAGGCAAAAGAAACGGTTTGGAAGCCTTCCCGGCATCATTGATTTGTGTAAACCAAGGGTACGTATAATATCCGTCATTCCGACGACTGCTAAATACCACCCATCCACCCACAGACGACCAGGAATGAAAACTATCCACATCCTCCGAGTTTATCTCGTCTAGCGCCCTATGTGTCTTATTTTTTAAATCATATAAAGCCAAATCAGATGATTTATGATAATTGGAAAACGAACCGTATTCCACCTCCGTATAAAGCAAAAAACGTCCGCAGGGAGAGACTCTCGGATGTAACATACTTTTATTAATCCGGGAAGCTGACACTAATGTATCCACCGTTTCCCCAAATTCCATTTTATCCGCATCAAAACGAATCGCACAAAGAGATAATTTTAAATCACTCTTATATTCAGGAACCTGAACTGCTTTACCCCCACAATAAATCAAGGTTCTACCATCGGGCGTAAACACAGGATAGTTATTATGCAATGAATCTGCAAATAGTTCCGGAATTGTATAACTTTTCTTGTCTTTCAAATCATATACTATCACATCCGACCCCAAGTCAAAGACCTCTATGGGAGTCTTCCCTTCATAAAAAATTTGTCGCGTCTGACTAACAGAAAAAGCAATGTAGTTGCCCGACGGATGCCAAAAAGGATATCCGGCGGCCTGTGACATTTCTCCCGCCTGAGTATTCACTTTCTCTATTTCTCCATGTCGGATAAAATAAGTCCCCGGATTTTTCTGACGTGAATGAAACAGCATCTGATCCGGATCATTCTGACAAAAAGAATGGCAGTTTATACAGCCGGTTTCCGATTTCATATTATCGATTAAAACTTCATCATTAAAGTTTGTCAAATTCCGCTGGTTAATCGACATAGTATTAGTAGTTGTATACCCTGGTTCTATTTTTCGATAAACCAGTACCGGATCGATTGGAGCAATCGACACCTCCCAGTCAAACGGAACGTATTGATATGTCTTTCCATCCCATTCGGCTTTCAATGTCACCGATATATGACCTCCTTTAGCCTTTTCAAGCCATTGTTTCCACTTCTTTTCCGGGAAAATAATCTTTTCTTCTCCTGTAAGTACCCAACTCTCGTCAGAAAACCGCAACACAGCCTCAACTCGCTCAGGGCGACCAGTCACTTTAAAGTTCAACGGGGCAATATTATAGGGTATGACAATATCGGTATAATCGGGAAACAACTGAGGTTTCTGCGACAGTTCCTCAGTTATATACTTGGATACAGATTGACACGAAATACATACCCATACCAATAAACAGAAATAACAATACCTATTTATGAACATCGACAGATTCATAATAATAAAAGTAACTGGATTTATAATCATTATTCATTACAAAATAACCGGATATCGTATTTAGCGGACGTTTTCCCTGAGTACAATACTCTTTGAAACGTGCCAATACGCCTTCATCATAGTTTATCTTTAATTTCCGGTCTTCACTGATTTTATTCTCTCGCTCATAGATTAAAATTCCTTCCTGACACAGGATCGGAATTTCCGAGTTCGGAGAAAAATCCAATCTATAGCGGACCATCCTAGCCACCCAATCAACCTTTTTCTCCAGTAATGCCAAATTCCAAGCATATTCCAAGGCCAATGTTTCAAATGGTAATTGGATAGCTAGGTTTGTTATATTTTCTAATGGCCTGTTCATACCTATTTGGAAACCATATGAAGGAAGCATCTTCCGGAAACGAATGATCCAATCGACCTGTTCCAGATCTGGATCATGTTTCATCCGGTTCAACAAATCGACAGCCCAGCGATTATACATCACCGTTTTTTTCAATATACGCAGAAGTTTTATTGCCAAATCATTTTCCCGATAAATCAAATGGATCATCGCCAAGCGTTTAAGATGATAAGGGTTCACCCCCGTATCCAACATCGACATGGCTTCAGTCGAGAACACCTGACTAGCCCGAAAACAACCTAAGTTCCAATAGATATCGCTCAAACGAGTTTTCGAAACATACGATTGCTCACCCGCTGAAACCAATGACTTCGAATAAGGGAATCCATCCCGAAACAAGGCATTACTCAATTGTCCGGTTTGTGCCAATGCCATATAATAATAATTCAAGGTTCTAGAGTTCAGTTTTTCGGCATCACATATACTACCCAGCAATTTATTCCAATCACCTTGTTGCATTAGGTAAAACAATTTCATCTCAAACTCCCTGGTACGGTCGGTATTCACATGACAAGCATATACGGCCAACAGAAGATAACCGGAGGCAACAAAGAGATAACCGCGTGAACAACGTAATAAAAAGATACAACCGACAAAAGAAGTCATATAAATCAGATACCAAGGATACCAA
Source organism: Parabacteroides sp. AF17-3 (assembly GCF_003635445.1). Classification (NCBI taxonomy): domain Bacteria; kingdom Pseudomonadati; phylum Bacteroidota; class Bacteroidia; order Bacteroidales; family Tannerellaceae; genus Parabacteroides; species Parabacteroides sp. AF17-3. The sequence goes on from NZ_QTMM01000002.1 coordinate 289,815, forward strand.
TCCAATTCCCATTCAGCAACAAACACTTCTTCCATCGGGAAACAATATTGGAGCAATAAAGTCGTGAACAATGCTGAAAAGGCAAAAAGAGAACAAAGAGAGATCAGGTAAGAATAATTTCTCATTCCTTTCAAATACTCATAAACAAATATATACAAACAAGCTACAAACGCTGCTTCTTTACAAATATACCAAAGAATACAAGCAAGGCAATAACTGAACAAAACACGTATACGCTTATCGGATAGTCCGATATAAAGACGGCAACAGATAAAAGAAATCAATAAAGTTAGATCTTTCGACAAGGGATAATCGGAGAAACTATGTAGAGACCAAACAAATGTCGTCGAATATAAAAAAGATAAAAGAATGCGGTAACGAGATTCTGTAAAAGGTTTTAACAACATATTTATCAGAAGTCCCAAGAGAAAAGCCAGACTTATCAAGACTCCGATTCCGAAATACCTAATCACATAAAATTGTACAAGAAAAGAGGCTAGATAATCTACAATTCCTTGTATCCGAGGAAGAAAAGATGTGAAAAAATCAGTTGTTGCTAAAAAACAACCAACCTGTCCAGATAAAATAATCCGGTAAGATTGGGTATAAAAGAGATATGTTACCATACCTACGAATAGAAACAGGACAAATAATATGTCCGCAACCTTCCTGTTCATAATGAATTCACTTTAGAAGAAAGGAGGGTATGTTGTACCCCAACACACCTCTCCTTACATTCAACATGTTTATCTACAAGTTATAAAGACTACTCATTCAGGAAAATCCCTTGAATCTTCTTTCGTATTAAAGCTATCCGGTGAATTAGCCGCCGGTTTATATATTGTATAATACGTAAATGAAGATCCGCTTTGGACATTCTGAATGATATCTTCCAAGACCGTAGCCAATACCTCACGAACCTGCTGCTGACCGGTTGCATCGGTATAAGTCAACACACATTTCTCCGCACCATCATTTGCCGCGCCCCAGGTTATCAATATATTACCATCTTCCGTCTTCGAAATGTTTTCAATATGACGGTTAGGTAAGGTATTCCGATAATCTTCACCGCAAGCTCTACCTGTTGCTTCAAACGGAAGTGAACGATTTCCATATTTATCAAAACTGACGATTTGGAACAAGTATTCCCGTTCCGGCAGATTTTCAATCATAAGAGAGAATTCACCAACTTGTCCGCCGACATTGAAATCAATGGAATCCGTATAAGCATTCCAATAAATACGAAGCTTCTCAATACGTTGGGCATTAATAAATAATTCCATCTTAACACGACCGTTACCCGGACCGACGGATGCACTATCCACTTTCGCCGCATAAATAGTTTCGCCTTCTTCCAGAAAACCAATATGTAAAGCGTCCATATCATCACAAGACGTAGAAAATACCCCAACACAAAAAATCAGGAGGGGAATAATATATTTTACTATCATATTTCTATACATTTAATAATAACCTTACTTATCCTCACCAACCTGTCCATAGACCTCTATTTCAGACATATGGAAAAAGTCACCATTAGACCAAGTTTGCAAAGCATGCAAACGGAGATAACGAACCTTAGGTTTACTTGGGTCACAAACGAACTCTTCACCCGCTTCGGCCCATTGCCTGTCTTCATCGGATATCTGTCCTAATGGTAATCCGGAAGGCTTAGTACTCTTACAATCCATCATCAAAGTCCAAACCGAAGGATCATTCAAATTTTCAGCATCTGAGGTTCCCCAGATTTCAAAATGTTCCAAATTTCCATGTTTATAAATCCAGTCACCCAAACGTTGCCATACTTTGATACGGCTGATCTTCCCGGTCACACCTAAATCGAATGTAATCCATTGCGGCCAAACACCTGACCCATTAGCTGTATGAAATCCGTTACCATCACTTTTCGTCCCATCAAACAAGTTTGCGAGAACCCATCCCCAAGCCGAAGGTTGGTCGCCTTCAATAGACATACCTGTGATTTTTGTTCGATCAAATTGTTCCTCAAACAGAGGTGAGATGGTCGTTTCCAAAGCTTCACTTACATTTCCCCAACGATCCTGTATATAAATCTTAAAATCTTTCGGATCAGTATCCATTCCACGAGTCGCGGCACTACCTTCTACCACCGTACTATAGTAAGCATCGATCCGGTTGAACTCATTGTTATTATCTTTTTGTTCCAAAATAACAGAAATTTCAGATCGCCCGGGATTATCCCAATAGGCATGTACACCACCAAAGTCGGCAATCAACTTTAAAGTACGTCCGATCGTAACAACAGGAGCCTCCAGTGGCTTCACGGTCACTTTTACAGGTGACGATTCATTCAGACTACGATCTATTGCTACCAGTTCCACGATACGTTCATCTTCCGTGCCGAAACCCTCGATCTTAAGAGTATCCACAAATAAGGAAGCTTTCACTTCACTTGAAACACCTGATTTCAATTCATAATTAGCTTTTACACAAAGTAGATCTTCATCGTCCGGCAAAGTATATTTCAAAATAGCACCACCCGGAATATTAGTAACTTCTACATTGCTGACAGGTTGCGGAGCGACAGAATCTGTTTTAACAAACGTACGTTCCTCTTCCGAACATGCAATCAGAAGCAAAACGGAAAGTATATATAATAAATTCTTTTTCATTGTCCCATTTATTATGATTACTAATTACCAACTTACCAATCAAAATTCTGAACCAGATTCGAATTTATCGAAATCTCTTTTTCATTGATCGGCCAGAAATAATCTCTTACTGAAAACTCAACAGGAGTCTGGGCCACTGAAGTCACTGTGTAGAAGAGATCTTGAGTATCTCCCTGAATGACATTCCATCCTTTTGGCTGTTCATTAAAATCCTGAATTCTCTTCCAGCGTCTGAGATCCCAGAAATGTTGTCCCTCAAAAACCAATTCGATTTCACGTTCATGCTGTATAATTTCCCGTAAGCCTTCTTTGGTTGCAGCTTTAGAAGGAGAAATGGAATATTTAGTCCAAGAAGCCTGAACTCCTTCCAAACCGGCGCGTTCACGAATCATATCTACATATTTATATACTTCACCGCTCGGACCGCTATATTCATTCAGTGCTTCAGCATACAACAAATACAGATCTGCCATACGCATGATCGGGAATGGATAATACTCTATACTATAATCGTTCGCCGTCATAGCATCTTTAAAACTATGCATTTTCTTAGCTCCGTATCCTGTAACAGAGAATGCCTCGGAAGCAGAAGCAACTCCTGAATATTCTTTCGCACAAAATTCGCAATGTTTTACATTGTCCGGAAACTTATTATAACCGTTACCGAAATAGATACCTCGGTCAAAACCTATATTTGCATAGAATCGGGGTTCACGATTATAATGTAGATTAACAGTCTTCTGCCCCTCCTTTACATAATACTTTTCAGCACCGGAAGAGACTTCCGGACGAATTTCGTAACGTTGGCTATACCAGTTGTTCTGTACCCAGTCTCTATCTTCATTGATAGGTACGCCATGGGATGAATAGAATTTTTCAACCGTATTCAATGTTGGGGCCCACTCGGTACGAACTACTGTTCCCATTTCTGCACCAACACGCAAAACACGGGATTGACATCGTTGAACAAATGAATATTGGTCATTATTAGTACTCCCCCAAATCAGTTCACAATTCCAACGATCACAAATAGCCTGACGTAAAGTGGTCTGCAATTTGAAGGTATCGTTCTGCGTACTCAACAGTGGATCTACACTCGTATAAAGCCGTTTATTCTGTGCATGAGCCATATCAATCGCCTCCAAACAAGCATCTGCTGCTTTTTTCCATTTTTCAGGATCATACGTTTGAGGGAATAATTGTACTCCGCGATTATCGACCAAAGAGGCATAATCCGTATTTCCATTAAACAATGGACTTGCAGCATATGCCAGAACTCTAGCTTTCATTGCTTTAGCCACCAGATTATATACTCGTCCGGCTTCAGTGCCTTCCACCAAGTCGTCATTAGAAGGAAGACCTGCAGCCGCTTCATCCAGCAGATTTACTATATAATCAACAACATTATCTACCGGTTCACGATATACTTTTACCTCTTCCGGAGTAGCCGATACCGGCAGATTGACATCCATAATAGGTATAGGACCATACATTCGGAACAAATAAAAATGATAATAGGCTTTCAGGAATTTTACTTCTGCTATCCAACGGTCACGTTCATACGAAGGTAAATCTGTTACTTTATCCACATTCTCAAGAAAGATATTACAGTCACGAATACCATCCCACAAAGCCGGAATGACAAAGGAATCCCCTGATTTAGCTCCACTCCAGAAGTTCATATAAGGATTATTCACTTTCTGCATACCACGAGCAATATAACGCCCGGCAGTATTAATATAGGAATGGCACCAAACTTCGTCTGTAGCAGCAATTGCCGGATCCCACTGGAAATCACCATGTCTCGGACGATAGCTATAACAAGTATATAAATACTTTTCACATGCTGTACGATTACGGAATGCATAATCAATTGTCGCCATATTATCCGGAACAATATCCAAATAATTACAAGAGATACATTCCAGTAATACGATACAGAACAGTAAACTTTTTAATAATATATTTTTCATCATCTTATTTACATTTTAGAATGACAACTGAACTCCGGCATTAAATACTCTCTGAATAGGATATCCCAAACCATTTCCACCCATTTCCGGATCCCACAATTTAAATTTAGAGAAAGTCAGCAAGTTGGTTCCGCTTAAATAGAAACGCAAATCACTTATATGAGCTTTATCAATAATATGCTTCGGAATACGATAACCGAATTCCAATGATTTCAATCGCAAAAATCCGCCATTCTGCATAAACCATGTAGATTTCTTATTGTTATTTTCAACTACGGATGTAGACAGACGCGGCCACAATGCTTGTGTATTACGATCAGCTTCCGACCAATGGCTATCGGCATACGCTTGCAACAATGCACTTTGGTTTCCAATAAATGGGGAAGTTTTTTCTACATCAATCCAAAACGATTCCCTTGCCAATCCTTGGAAGAAACAAGAAAGGTCAAAATCTTTATATCCCATAGAAAAACCAAAACCGTACACAATTTCAGGACTGGTAGGATAACCGATAGCTGCCTGATCTAATTCCGTTATTTTCCCGTCACCGTTCAAATCCTTATATTTAATATCTCCAGCCATATAATTACCAAACTGAACCGGAGAGTTGCGGATATCTTCTTCATCAATGAATAAGCGTTCAGCAACATAGCCATATTCTTGAGCCAACGAATGACCGATACGTGATTTCCAAGGCGTACTACTATAATCTGGTTCTTCATATACTAAAAACTCACTAGTTGCATACGTGAAATTAGCACGCCCCGTAATCCATAAATCTTTATTGATCGAGTGATTATAATCAAGCGACATATCAATACCGTGACTCTTTGCTTCTCCAACATTTGCTCTCAAACTACTTTGAAGCCCCATCGTCTCCGGTATGGCAGCACGATCCATCAAAATATTCCAACGCTTTTCCGTGAAATAATCTGCCTGGATTTCAATTTTGTCAAATAAGCCTAATTCAATACCATAATTGGCCTTACGTGCAATTTCCCAAGTGATGTCTTCATTCGGATAACGACTAATGGAAATTCCGCTCAACCCACGCCCCCCTCTATTACCTAACGTACCGAAAGATGAGCCCAGATATGAGTTATTCATATTCACATTAGATAAATAGAAGAAGCGGTCGTCTTCACTACCGATTGCATCATTACCAACTAAACCATAAGTTGCTTTCAATTTTAACTTGGTTACTGTCTTTTTCAAAGCCTCAGGGAAAAAATTTTCATTGGAAATGAACCAACCTAAACCTCCGGAAGGAAAGAAACCAAAACGTTCTTTTTTTGCAAAACGTTCAGAACCGTTATACCCAAAGTTAAATTCAGCGAAATAACGTCCGTCGTAAGCATAAGTATAACGTCCTGCCAAACTGATATTTCGTGAAGGTAATGACTTTTGTAGGTCACTTTCATTTCCATTCTTCGATTCCCTCATCGTGAAAACCAACAAGCCGCCAACATTATGTTTTTCATGGAAAATACGATTCCAGTTCAATGCACTTTCAAAATAAAGAGCAGAATTAACCTTTTTTTCTCCCGGCACATAATTCAAATATTCCGTGCCGCTCTGTTCATTCAATATATTCAGTTTGTAAGTATCTGAGGCCTTGTCGTACATACCTGCTGAATAATAAAAAGGATTATAAGCACGTTTTACTTCAAAGTATGAATAACGACTCGTATTAAACAATCCCCTCAAAGAAAGACCTTCGGTTATGAAATCCAGTTTTTGCTCCAATTCAAACTGGGCAAACATATTGGAAGTCGAATATTCTTTATACCCTTTTACCATCTCTGCATACGGATTCATATATTGTGCCTTATCTGCATTACCAAATAAAACATGTTGAGTATATTTATTCGCTTCATCAGGCAAATAATAGGGCGGAAACAACGCTGGATTGGCATTCATCACTTTCTTATACAAATCATCTCCGCCATCCAACGGACCACTATAATCGTCAAAAGTACCCTGCAAACGAACCTTTGCTGTTGTTGTAGGTGTTACTTTAATATTTACGTTGGAACGTAAAATATAACGATTCAAATTGACATTATTATTAAAGTTACTTACACCATCTACTTTCTGATTTCCTTTATCTGAGTTATAAGTACCTGTGATATAATAACTGGCAACTTTACCACCACCACTTAAATTGAAATTCAAACGACGACTATGAGCCTGTTTTTTAAACATAATATCATACCAATCATTAGCAGGGTAAACATACGGATTTCCTCCGGCAATCGTATTATCGATTTTCTGTTGTGAATACATGGTTGCTCCCAGTGGGTCACGTGTTTTAATGGCCTCATTGTGCAGCTTCATATATGTTACCGCATCTGCCAAATCAACCATACTTGTAGGGGTTGTGATAGACTCTTCATAACGGACATTCAGTCTGGCTTTTCCTTCAACACCTTCTTTCGTTGTAACCAAAATAACGCCATTTGCTCCACGCGAACCATACAGGGCTGTTGCTGCAGCATCTTTCATAATATTAAAACTGGCAATGTCATCTGGCTGGATTTTTGACAAATCAGAAGAAGATATTTCATTATTATCCAACAATACCAATGGATCTTTTTTATAACCGAATGTTGTTACACCGCGAACGAAGAATTCTGCATTGTCTTGTCCAGGTTCTCCACTTCTCTGATAAGCAATCAAGCCGGAAATACGACCAGCCAAAGATGTTGTCAAGTTACTACTGGGAACTTTTAAATCAGTAGGTTTAACGGAAGTAATAGAAGAAATAACCGATTCTTTTTTCTGCTTGGCAAAAGCAACAACAGTAACCTCTTCCAATTCGTCAACTTTAGGTTTCAATGTAACATTCAGTTCTTTTTTACCTATAACAGGAATTGTTTGCGTTTCCATTCCTAAATAAGTAAAGACCAATTTGTCTGATTCTTTTACTTCTATAGAATATGTCCCATCAACATCGGTAGTTACCCCCCTCGGCGTTCCTACAACCTGAATAGCAACTCCAGGCAAAGGTTCACCTAAATCATCTGTCACTACTCCACTGATTTTTTTCTGTTGTTGCATTGGAGCAGGAATAAGAGCCATTCCTGCTTTTTTGACTTTATTATCTGTAATAGTAGATTTTTCATCAGCTCCAGTGGCAAAAGCCGAATCTGCCAAAACAAATAAAAATGTCGTAAAAACGAATATAGGAAGGGATCTTTTAGCTACCATCCCTATTTCAATTCTTTTTTTATTCATAATAATTACTTAGTTTAAGAGTTTTAACCAGTTTTACATTTGGTTTAATCTTACGTGAACCGAATAATTGTGTAAACATTATCCGTTTTTAGCATACTGTCCTTTTCTTTATATCATAGGCATTAAATTTAGGTTTACAAATTCTTTTATATTCATTAATACTATAGCTATATCTCATCCACCTTCAATTCATATTGAGATTAGAGATAAGGTCAAACAAAAGTTAATACAAATATCAAACGACTATTCATAAGTCTAAACCATAAAAATCATCACCTTTGCAATCTATTATCGCATACTTATAAAAAAAGTCTCTGAACCATAGTCTTTGTAGAACTATGGTTCAGAGACAATAATTATTTCGAGATAATCAGTAAATTGCGTCAAAAATATGCAGACAAAACTCAACAAACGTTTTGTTAAAGGTTAAAACTTCACCTTTTACCCCTCTATTATTAGTTTAATATCGGATTTTGCAAAAAAAAGAACGGATTTTTTAAACGATTTTATCGGATGTTTTTCTATTTTTGCAAAAAGATACGTAGTTCTACAAAAACTATGATCATTATTTAACTAATCATCAATCCCTGCCTATATATATTGAATCACATTTTATTCTTTAACAGACGGAGGAAACAGTGCTTTCGTTATTTTCCGACGTACAAGTCAAACAGAAAGTACACCCCCAAAAAGCATTGTTTTTTTTTATATTTTCACATCATCAACTTCATTTATTATTAAACTCTTTCACCGCATCAAACATCGCGATAATATTCTCCGGCGGAACATCCGGAAGTATATTGTGCACGGTATTAAAGACAAAACCACTTCCGGACGACATGATCTCCAGACGCTCCAGGACTTGTTCACGAACTTGAGCCGGTGTGCCGTTGTTCAGTGTGCCGACGGTTTCTACACCACCGCCCCAGAAAGTACAATCCTGTCCGAACTCTTTTTTCAGAAATTCGGGAGACATATCTACGGCATTGGTTTGTACCGGGTTGAAAACTTCAATTCCTGCCTCGATCATATGGGGCATCAATGAAGAGATAGAACCGCAGGAATGGATAAAGGTATGCATCTGACTATGAGATTTTACATAATCACATAACTGTTTATGACGGGGTTTGAAAAGGGTTTTATAAGTATCCGGATCCATGAACGGACCGGTTGTCATCCCGAGATCATCCCCGAAGCGGATAATGTCAACTATATCGCCGACCGAAGCACAGACCTTTTCAAGTGTTGCCAGGTGACGTTCCAGTAACTCATCCAATACACGTTCCACCTGATCCGGATCACAAAGCAGGTCCATCAAGAAATTATCCATCCGGCGCAGGAATGTTCCCCATTCAAAAAGATTGCAACCGCAAACGATCATCAACGCTTTATCCGTTGTCTCCCGCAAATGCAAGGCATTTGTTCTCAACTGTTCCCAAAAACCGTCATCAGCAGCATGATCCCAGGGACTGTGCACATAACGCGACCACAGGACACGTCCCATCTCTTCATCCAGACCGTCGTAACTATCAGGATAGCCATCCACGTAAGGGAAATAGGACTGGTCGAAGAATGTGGCACCTTTCGGCATCATTGCTAACAGGCGTTTACCATCGGTATCATAACAATGCCAGGAACCGTTGGGTTGTTCTACAGGATTAAACCAGGCGGGATACAGGGCTTTATCGCCATTAGCCAGTATTGTCTCCTGCCAGTCGGACGGACTCACATTAAACGTACGGCCGATATCGAGGACATCAATACCGAACTGATCGATAATCGACAGATCCGGCTGTGCCAGTTGCTGTACCACATCGTAAATCTGAACCGGGAGGTCGGTACGCCCCAGATATTTTAATAAATTGGAATAGGCAATTGCCGAAATACCCGAACTGGGAGTTGCTCCCATATCGACCGGAACACGGTCAGGCTCTTTATGAGCTATAGCTGATAAAACACGTTCTCTTGAAGTCATAATTTTCAATTCTCAATTTTCAATTTTCAATCATCCTCACTCTCCGCCACTCATTCCTATAATGAAAGAGGCAGCAACCAATACGACCAGTCCGGCATACATCCATGCTTTTGTCTTTGTATCCGTAGCCTTCCATTCGCCCCGGTACAATCCCCAAAGGGTAGCAAAGACAATGGTCAGCGACATCAATATCCCCCAGGCCGTAAACGAAAACTCTCCCATCCGGCTTTTCCCCATACCGTAAAAGATAAAGTTGACAAACCAAAGAAAACCCGCCAATCCGCAATACAGATAGTTGCTTGAAACAGCGATATCCTTTGTCTTTACAAAGACTTTCAGGTTATTATTCTTTTTCGACAGGAACAAGCACCAAATCGCAGTCGCCCAAAAAGAACCACCGAACAATACGAAAAAGACAGGTAACGTCTGGAATAGCGGATCGATACCCGAAGCGACCAAAGCAGATGAAATCCCCGTACCCTGTTCTATACCCAGGGCTTGCGAAGCACCGGTTATTCCGACAAAGAAAACCAGCACCAGTCCTTTTCCGAAATTAAGTTCCGGGTTCGCTTCCGGTCCGGCACCTTTATCTTTCCGGTAACCGGCATATCCACTCAAAGCAATACCGACTGCGGCAATCAGCAAACCGGCTATCAACATAGTCCCCCCGGATTGTTGCAAGAGAATATTCAAACGCCCGTCGATAGCCGGAGGAATGATCGTTCCCAGTATCATCATCAATCCCAAAGAAAGCGAGAAGCCTAACGAAAGCCCCAGATAACGCAGGGAAAGTCCGAAGGTAAGATTACAAATACCGTAGATGATCCCCAGTAAAAAGATCCATCCCAACGTCTGTGCCGGGACACCGGACAGCACATTCATAAAGCCCGGACAAAAAACATAGCATGCCACCAACGGCACGATCACATAAGCAAACAAACTATATATCAGCCAATAGTTTTCCCACGCCCAGTTACGGGTCTTTCCAAAAGGGATCGAGAAACTTCCCGACGAAAATGCTCCGATAGCTATCAGCCCAATTCCGAATAATAATTCAAATGTCATAACTCTTAATGTTTTTTTCTTCTAATATTCCGATACGCACAAGAGGCACTGTTACAGATATCACAGCCATAAGGTCGCTTTCTGACCTCATCCCCTATTCCTATAATTCCGCTAACCGATTTGATCGGCTGCATCAGACAAGATTCATTGATAGTAATCCCGGTCGGGTGGTCGCCGATATAGGCAAACAGATCGCGCTGCCCTGACAGTGCCCATTCGCAATAGCCCGGACTGTAACGGTTCGTGATCTTCTTTCCCTGTTCTGTCATATCTTCTTCCAAATACTGCTGCACTTTATCCATTGCATTTTCAACGGTCGCCGAGCCGATCGACTCGACAACGAATGCCTCCAGAAAATCACCGTTCTGCTGATAAGCTTGTGACAACCCGGTAAAAATTTTCCCTGCCGTACAAAGAAATAAAGCTATCCGGCCGGATCCTTTCATATAACCGCTAATCTTACGCCCTGTATGCAAATACCCTGCAGAACAAGCGACTATTCCTTCTCTCATATTTACTTCCGGACAATCCAGTACGCGGTATCCGCCGATAATCTCTTTCGAATCTTTCAATTCGTCAAAGGTTTTCTCCACAATCTCCGAGACGAGTGCATAACTCTCTGAATCCGGGATTTGGAGGTACTCCATCAATACCGGTATTTCCGGACGAACCTCTTCAAACGAAAATGTGTATGACCGGAACATCATTTCCCTGTATTAAAATCGGCTATTGCCTGATAGAAGGCTTTGATATTTGCATCCGGGACCAAAGGCGGCATATCACAACCGGAAGAGATAACAAAGTTTTTATACTGCGATGTCTTTGACAACAAATCAGCAGTAATCCGGTACACCTCTTCCGATGTGGCCTGTTTCAGAATGCCGACAGGGTCGATGTTTCCCATCACGATGAGGTCTGACGGGCATTGTTCCAGCGTCTCAACCATATTTACGGCATTTCCGAAATGTAAAGCTGCAGCGCCGGAATCAATCATTGCCTGGGTACATTGTCCTTTATTTCCGCAATTATGTAAGATCACAGCAAAGTTCTCATCCTGTACCGCCTCCACTATCTGCCGGACATAAACGGTCGAATATTCCTGACAGTCTTCATTGGAAAGTAATCCGGCAGCCGGTTCGGCCATGATCACACCTGTTGCGCCGATCGCTTTCAGCTCCCGGCAATAAGCTGTAATATAAGCTGTACATTTATCCAACAGCGTTTTTACCACATCCGGTTCGATATAAATACCGACCATAATCTCAGACATATCATAGAGTCTTCCCGCTAATGAGAAAGGACCGATACAGCCGGACAGGACAGGTTTGTCTTTTATGTTTTCCACTGCCAGGCGGTTCGCTTTCAGATATTCCGGCATCCGGCCTGCAGACAAAGAAGGGACCTGCAGGCTATTCACGGTTTCTTCGTCATACACCAGACGCCCGGTAACACTGGGTACCTCGTGTTCCGGCATACTGATCGCACAACCAAAAGCCTCCGCCTCGACAGTCAAATCCATAATGACGGTACAAGCCGTTGTAGGATAGGTTTCCGTCACCTGTTTGATTGCCTGATAATGAACCTCGCCGTCCGTAACGGCATCGATCACTTTTTTCCCGATCGCTTCAATTCCGGGATGGGTCATGATAGGGATAGCGATCCGCTTGTCGCTATCCTGTAATTGCTCGATAAACTTATTCATACGCTATCAGGCTACGATTGATTCCAACCAGTTGATATTATCCTGCGGATCACGGGCATAAGCATCCGCCCCGATCTTTTGAGCAAATTCCGCATTCAACGGTGCGCCACCGACAACCACTTTAGTTTCGGGATATTTTGCACGTATAGTGGCGATCATCGGTTGCATATTACTCATGGTAGTAGTCAGCAAGGCAGACATACCGCAGACAGCTCCGGGATGTTCGTCCAATGCCTGGATATATTTCTCGGCCGGCACATCCGTCCCCAGATCGATCACTTCCCAACCGGAGCCTTCCACCATCATGCCTGTCAGGTTCTTGCCGATATCGTGCAAATCCCCCATAACGGTACCGATAACAAATACACCTTTCCGTTTGATCTCGCCATTCTGAAAAAAAGGTTTCAGATGCTTCATGGCACTGTTCATCGCTTTAGCCGATAACAACATTTGAGGTACGAATATCTTCCCTTCCGTAAACTTATTGCCAACCCGGTTCATTGCCGGGATCAGGGCGTCATTCAGTACGGATTGAGGAGATAAGCCGTTCTCCAATGCTTCCCGGGTCAATTCGTCAGCACCCGGTTGTCCTTTCATTGCCGGTGGATAGGGCGATGCAAGACTGATCTTGCCGAATTCCACGCATTCGCCAAGTTTAATAATAATGTCGTTCATGTTCAATAATATTTAAAGCCTATTCTATTTATATGCTATTCAGTCTGTATGGAAAACCTCTTCCATAGCAGCCCACCATTCGCCGGGAGCACGGTTCTCTACCGGTTGCTGGCAAGGGTCGGTGAGCTTCCACCATTCCTGTGTGGTCGGATCGGCAGCCATTCGCTGCATATCCTTTTCATAATCATTTCCGATATATTCATAATAACTATACAGCATTCCATCTTTGTAATAAATGGAGTAATTGCGGATATTACACTCACTGATCATAGCCAGCACAGCCGGCCATACAGCAGCATGCAATTTCTTATATTCCTCCAGTTTTTCAGGCTTTACGCCGATAACACTTCCATAACGTTTCATATTTTTCTGTTTATTAGATTAAGTATGAGCAAAAATAGCAGAAGTAAAAGAGTTGAAGTTTTCATTTTGCGTGGTTCTTTTGACTGTTTCCGAGATTTGAAGAATTACTTAGTTCATAAAGGACTAAGTCACTTTATATCTAACAGAGAAATTATATGGAAGACGGACGATCTGAATTGGTCATAAAATATCTGCAAGGGCAACTGGATACACAGGGTATAAATGATTTTTACACCTGGGTGAATGAGAATGTCGAAAATAAAAAGGTATTCTTTGAAATCAAAGCGGTCTATGATGCCTGCTATACCAATAGAATGCAGAATGATATGGAAGGAAGTTGGGATCGCCTTCTGAAGAAGAGAAAGGTGTTTTATCCACGTAAGAAAAGCAGATGGCTGCAATTGGGTAATTATGCAGCAGTCTCTTTTATAACAGTATGTCTTACCTCTTTATTTCTGACTTTCAATAAGGATGAAGACAAAATAGCGACCCGATATATCGGTGGGGACGGTTTGGATGCTGATGTCGTTGAATTACCAGATGGAACACAGGTTTGTCTGGGATCGAAGACTGTCTTTCATTATGAAAATGATTATGGTCGAAAAGAAAGAATTGTCTATCTGGAAGGTGAAGCTTATTTTGAAGTCGCAAAAGATAAAGACAAGCCCTTTATCGTAAAGACAAAGGAACAGAATATCGAAGCCCTGGGAACAAAATTCAATGTTACAGCTTACGCTTCCGACTCACTGCTCACTACAACCCTGCTGGAAGGAGCCGTTCGTCTGAAGACAGAGAATATTCTGCATCAAACCATACTGAAACCCAATCAGCAGTTTATTTACAACCGGAATACACATGCTGGTGATGTCAGGAATGTGGATGCCAAACAGTTCACATCCTGGACTACCGGTTATTATTATTTTCCGGAACAAAGCCTGGAAGCCATACTTTACCGGCTGAGTCATGTCTATGGAGTGCAATTTACCGTCACGTCCGAAACTCTGAACAAACGAACTTTCACCGGAACTTTTTACCGGGGACAAAGTATAAAAGATATCATGGAAATCGTCAACCTTTCTATTCCAATCAAATATAGGATTGACGACCGTCATATAACCGTTTCTGAAATATAAATAATAGCTAATCTTAAAAATGTATTAATATGAGCGAGTAAAGTGGTAAAAAGAAAAGAAGAGAAAATCTTGCCGGATTCTCTCTTCTAAAACGTGTGATTCAATTAAACTCCCATTGCCGTGGGATTATGTTTAATCTTAAAACATTCAAAAGTATGAATAATCAACGTATAGTTGTTTCTGTAAATCTGAAAAGAACTATAAAAATTATGAAATTAACCGTGTTAATGCTAACCGTTTGCTTGTCGCAAATGGTCGCCGCAACTTATGCGCAAACAACAAAACTAAATGTTTCTGCCAAAGAGGAGACATTAGAAAATGTGTTGAAACAAATAGAAAAACAATCAGAGTTCTTGTTTTTCTATAATCTGGAAGAGGTCAATAAAAACGAAAAGATCTCGATCAGAAAAAAGAATGCCAATATCCAGGACGTTTTGGATGCCATTGCCACCAAAACAGGCTTGAGATATACGATCAAAGACCGTCACATTGTGCTGACTACAGAACATGTTTCAAATGCTGCTATTTCACAACAATCACAGAAAGTAACAGGTGTTGTCAGTGATCTTATGGGACCGGTTGCCGGAGCTAACGTGATTCAAAAAGGAACAACCAATGGTACGACTACCGATCTAGACGGTAAATTCTCTATCGAGGTGCCTGCCAATGCAACATTGCAGATTTCTTTTATCGGCTATATTCCACAGGATATTGCCGTAAAAGGACAGAGTGTTATTAATGTAACATTGAAAGAAGATTCACAGGCGCTGGAAGAAGTTGTCGTTGTCGGTTACGGTACGATGAAGAAGAAAGACCTGACTGGCGCTGTTGCTTCTGTTAAAATGGACGATGCCCCCGTCGGTACGGTTTCAACCATCAGTCATGCGCTAGCTGGTAAGGCTGCCGGTTTGCAGGTAAGTACGATCAGTGCACAGCCGGGAGGTCAGTCTACTTTCCGTATCCGCGGTGCTGCCTCTTCAGACAAGGCTGGGAATGATCCGCTGATCATTATCGATGGTTTTCCAGTGAGCGATCCGGGATCATTGGACAGCGGAAACCAATATAAGGATGGAAATAAGGATAATATCCTGTCTTCAATTAACCCGAACGATATAGAATCTATCGAAGTACTGAAGGATGCAAGTTCTACTGCTATTTATGGTGCACGTGCCGGTAACGGTGTGATTATCGTAACGACGAAACGAGGTAAAAGTGGTGCGGCAAAAGTACAGTATTCCGGTTCTGCATCTGTTCAGGATATTTCAAAGTCTTATGAAATGTTGGATGCTTCAGGCTTTATGCAAGCGACAAACGATTACAGAAAAGAGCTTTGGCTGCGTACGAATGGCGTGGGCATTTATGGTGGTAAATCCGAATCAGAAGTGTCTTCACCTTTTGTTCCGGATTATACTGCTGAACAAATTGCCAATCCTGCACATAACACAAATTGGTTTGACGAAATCTCCCGATTGGGATTCCAAACTTCACATAATTTATCCATTACCGGCGGTAATGAGAATACGAAGTATCTGGTTTCCGGTAACTATTTCAAACAAGACGGTGTAATTAAAAATAATGCCATGGAGCGTTATTCTGCACGTGTAAATCTGGATCAGAAACTGAGTAAATATGTAAAGATGGGAGTAAACCTGAATGTATCCCGTAACCAATATGATAATATTCCTCTGGGAAATGGGCAGAATGAAAATGCAGGTATCCTGGTTTCGGCCGCTCAGTTTAATCCAACATTGCCTGTACGCGATGAAAACGGTGAATACTCAATGAATCAGGACGCCTCTTTCCTTCCCAACCCAGTTTCTTTATTGGATATTACAGATAAGACAACTAAAGAAAGATTACTAGGTACGGTCTTCTTTGAAGTTCGTCCGATTCAGGATTTATTGTTGAAAGCTAATTTCGGTATCGACCGTAACTATCAGAAACGTAAACAATACATGCCTACTACAACGTTGTACGGAGCAAGAGAAAATGGTTCAGGTTATATAGCACAGGCTGACAACTCAGACTATCTGATGGAATTAACAGCTAACTATACTAAACAATTTGGTGATCATAATTTAAATGCATTGGTTGGTCATTCTTATCAGTTGTTTGATTATGAATTTCTGTCAGGAAAGAGCAATGACTTCATTACAGATGGTTTCTTATATAATAACCTGGGAGCAGGCAATGCAAAACGTCCGACTGTAGGTTCAAGTGCAACAAAATCACGCATGGCCTCATTTTTTGGTCGCGTGAACTATTCATTCAAAGATCGTTATTTATTGACTGCCACTCTTCGTGCCGATGGTTCCTCTAACTTTGCAGACGGAAACCGCTGGGGGTATTTTCCTTCTGTTGCTGCCGGATGGAGATTCACGGAAGAAGAATTCCTGAAGCCTTTGACAAATATCTTATCAAACGGTAAATTACGTTTGAGCTATGGTGAAACAGGTAATGCCAATGTGGGTGACAAAGCATATAGCTACTATAAAGTGGGTAATAATAACTTCTTTGGCGGTAGTGCAGTCAATGGTGTTTACCTGGATCAGATGGGTAACAATGAACTTACCTGGGAAACGACACGTGAATGGAACCTTGGTCTGGATTTAGGTTTTCTGAACGGTCGTATTAATGTAACAGCTGAATATTTCCACAAAGTAATATCAGACCTGTTAAACGAACGGACTCTGTTATCTTACAACGAAGTGAATAAAATTATAGCTAACGTAGGTAAAACTCAAAGCCAGGGTTTTGAATTCACACTCAATACAACCAATATCAGGAACAAAAATTTTGAATGGACTTCCGATCTGACATTCTCTTTATACCGGGACAAATGGAAAGAACGCGATCCGAACTGGAAGCCGAGTGCATACAGCGAATACAACGGTTATATCCGTTCTTATGCCGGTTATCTGTCAGATGGTCTGGTACAACCGGGTGAAAAGATCGACCATATGCCAGGAGCTCTTCCCGGACAGGTAAAAATTAAAGATATCAACGGATATGTTTACAATGAAGACGGTTCGATTAAAGTTGATGAACACGGTATTCCAATGAAGACCGGTAAACCTGACGGCAAACTGGATGATGCTGATAAAGTGATTTATGGTTCTGCCGACCCTGGGTATCTGTTTGGTTTTAACAATACATTCCGTTATAAAAACTTTGACCTGAATGTCTATTTCTACGGACAATTTGATAAATTATCAGCCGGTAGCTATAAGAAAACCTGGATTAGTAATAACGTCAATGACTTACGCCGTGGTTACAACCAACCGGTTTCAGTAGGCGATATTTGGAGTTCAACGAATCCTAACGGCACATTGCCTGGTTATTTCCAAACTGAAAGCGCTTACGGAACGGGGGATTATTATTACGAAAAGACCTGGTTTATCCGTTGTCGCAATATTACGTTAGGCTATAATATACCGATCAAGACCAGCAAGCACATCTTATCTAATGTCCGCGTATATTTTGATGTGAACAACCCGTTTGTTATCACGCCGTATACAGGACTTGACCCGGAAACTGACATTTCAAGTTCAGAAAGTACTCCTTCAAGTCTGCAATGGGCTTATCCGAATGTCCGTACTTACAGCTTTGGTTTGGATATTACATTCTAATTTATTAATCAATAAAAGAAGATATAAGATCATGAAGAAATTATTATATACATTAATGTGCTGCTGTACATTAATCTCATGTACTGATCTGGAGCCGGAAAGATATGATGCCATCAACCCCGGATTTTTCCCAAAAACAGAGAAAGATGCGGAAGCATTGATCACAGGCGGAGTTTACGCCCCTTTTCGTTGCGATAACTATAGTGGTATCTTCAACGTGGCAACCGGTGTACAGATTATCGGAGATATGTCGACCGATCTGGCTGTTTGTTGTTGGGTGAATGATGCATGGATTCCTTTGACCAGTCACAACTGGACACCCAATCACCAGTATTCGACAATAAACTACACCAATTATGCCAAATATCTGGGGACAATGACATTGACGCTTGAACGCATTTCCGGTGTGGAAATGGCAGATAATGTGAAAGCACGTATGAATGCCGAAATCCATATGGGACGTGGTTGGCTAGCCTTCCTCTTATATGATTTCTATGGTCCCATGCCAATACCTACACTTGAACAGCTAAATAACCCGTTGGCAGAAGAGATCATTCCCCGGGCAAGCCAGGAAGAAATGACAACATTTATCGAAACAGAATTAAAATCAGCACTGGAAGGCCTTCCTACCCGCGCTTCTGCATTCGGACGTTTTGATAAAGGTCTAGCATATACAGTCCTGATGAAATTCTACATGCACGAAAAGAACTGGGCAAAAGCTGTTGAATGTGGTCGTGAGTTGATGAAAGCCGACTACGGATACGGATTAATGGATTCCTACCAGTCTATTTTCACCCTGGAAAACGAACAGAATAAAGAAATCATCTTTGCCTGCACCGAAGAAAGAGGTACCCAACTGGAATTATGGCACGACCATTGCCTGCCGGGTAACTATCCCTGTAAGAACAATTCTATCCAGCGTTGGGACGGCTTCAAGGTTCCCTGGCCTTTCTATCGCACATTTGACAAGAACGATGATCGTCTATCCGTATTGGTTGGCGAATATATGGGTAACGACGGCGTATTATTCAATGAAGAATCTGATATTATAAAACATGGTAATACCTATTCAGGCGCGGTTCCTGTGAAATATGGCGAAGATCCGGAATCAACAGGTGATGGCAGCCAGATCGATTGGATCGTTTATCGCTACGCAGATGTGCTGACTTTGCTTTCAGAAGCAATCGTCCGCCAGGGAAATTCGGTAACACAAGAAGCTGTCGATTTGTTAAATCAAATACGTGTACGAGCTAAATTGTCTCCATATACTATGGGAGACATAAAAGGCGTCGATGATTTTCTGGATAAGATGCTTCAGGAACGCGGTCACGAATTTTGGTGGGAAGGAAATCGCCGTGCAGACCTGATTCGATATGGTAAATTCATCCAGAACGCGATCGACCGTGGTTCAACGACGACGAAACCCGAATTTGTTCTCTTCCCGTTGCCACAGGCTGTCATCAACGAGGGGAAAGGAATTATTATCCAGAACCCCGGATATTAATTCGTTCCTCCAAATAAAAAAACTATATTTGCATTTTTAAGAAAAGGCCGCTTTTAACTGCGGCCTTTTTTCTCTAATAAAACTAAATATCATGAAACACTTGTTTTACACATTTCTCTCCGGTTTACTTTTTATAAGTAATATACTACCTTCCAATGCTCAGGACTATCCTCCCAACCCGTTGGAAAAAGAAGGATACCGCTTAATTTTCCATGATGAATTTGATGGTAAAGAAATTAATACCGATAAATGGATTCCGGAGTATTTGCCGTCATGGCCTAAAGACAGATCCGTTTGTACCCCGACTTATGAAATGAAGAATGGTATTATCAGACTTATCATTGACAAGAACTCAAAGAATGAATTTGATAACGGTATGTATATTTCCGGTTTCATGAGTGCCAGTCGTACCGGGCTGCATCATTATGACCCAAAGAAAAAAGCACTTCACCAGATAAAAACCGAAGCAACTCAGATCAATCAGTACGGATATTACGAAATGCGTGCCAAGATGCAGGATGGCGGAGGTGTTCATTGTGCCTGGTGGCTCATCGGTTTCGAAGACGATCCGAATCAAAGTTGTGAAATCGATATATTCGAAATACAGGGAACTGATGTCAATCGCATTTGGGCAACAGTACATAGCTGGAAAGATTCTACCATTCAATATCATACGGAACATCCGTGGTTTGCCAATAAAAAATTGGCAGAAGAATTCCATATATATGGCTTCGACTGGACACCGGAAGGTGTCACTGTTTATGTCGATGGCATACAGGTTATGAAACATAAAGCAGCGATTACCTATCCGCTCATCCAAATCATTTCTTTTTATGATAACCGGAAAGCCAAAGATGGTTGGACAGGTACTTATGATCCAACCATTCCCTATCCTAAAAGTTTTGATATCGACTACATTCGTATGTACAAAAAAATACCGGAAGGATACAAGAGCATTCCGGAGAATGATTTGTGCATTACCTCTATCGAACCTGCCTGTTTACAAGTTGCCGAAGGGAAAGCTACTTTACGGAATATTGACGGGCACATTACCCGCGAATTGTTATATACACCTTCGTTTGTCAATGTACATTATAATGACGGTACTACAACTCAACAATTTGTGGAATGGGAACCTTTAAATAAGGAAGCCTTTGAAAAAGTTCAAAAAGAAGGAACTGTTATTGTAGATGGCCAGATCAAAGGATTACCGGAGTCATTATTGAAAGGGCAAAAAGCTACGTTAATCATCACTATCAAATAAGATTAATTCTATGAAAATAATTCATCTCTTATGTTTACTATTCATCGCGGTGATAGCCAAAGCTGCATCACCCGTCGAGGCTTTGTTGGAACGCATTGACAAAGGAGCTTCCGGTAAATTCATTATCGAACAGATCAAATCCCCGGTCGATTTTTTCGAACTGGATCAGAAAGGAAACAAAGTCGTCATCCGTGGAAATAACCCGGTAAATATAGCGGTAGGATTAAACTGGTATCTGAAATATCATGCCGGAATCCATCTTTCCTGGAATGGCATGCAAGCCAAGCTTCCGGAAGTTTTACCAGCTGTCGTCCGAAAGGAACGTCATGAAACAGATATGAAATATCGCTACGATTTCAATTATTGCACCTATTCATATACCATGGCTTTCTGGGATTGGGAACGTTGGGAAAAGGAAATCGACTGGATGGCTCTGCATGGAATCAACCTGCCGCTTGCCATGGTCGGGACGGACGGCGTCTGGTATAATGTACTTAAAAAGTTAGGATACAATAAAGACGAAATCAACGAGTTTATTGCCGGCCCCGGTTTTCAGGCCTGGTGGCTGATGAATAATCTGGAAGGCTGGGGTGGACCGAATCCCGACAGCTGGTACAAACAGCAGATCACCCTGCAACAGCGTATTGTAAAACGGATGCGCGAATACGGCATTGAACCCGTCTTCCCCGGTTATTCGGGAATGGTTCCTCACAATGCAAAAGAAAAACTGGGACTGAATGTTTCCGACCCCGGACTATGGTGTGGTTACCACCGCCCTGCATTCCTGCAACCGACAGATCCCCGCTTCCAGGAAATAGCCTCCCTGTATTATAAAGAGCTGAACAAACTCTACGGCAAAGCTAACTTCTACAGCATGGATCCCTTCCATGAAGGTGGAAGCGTAGCCGGAGTAGACTTGGATGCCGCGGGAAAAGCAATTATGCAGGCTATGAAGAAAAACAATCCGAAAGCCGTATGGGTGGCACAAGCTTGGCAGGCAAATCCACGCTCTCAAATGATTGAGAATCTGAAAGCCGACGATATGATTGTTCTCGACCTGTTTTCCGAAAGCCGCCCGCAATGGGGTGATCCCGAATCTACCTGGCATCGCAAAGACGGTTTCGGCCAGCACGACTGGATTTATTGCATGTTGCTGAACTACGGCGGCAATGTAGGTCTGCACGGCAAGATGGCGCACGTGATCGACGAATACTATAAAGCCAAAGAAAGCTCTTTCGGCAAAACATTGCGTGGTGTAGGAATGACAATGGAAGGAAGCGAAAATAATCCGGTCATGTTCGAACTGTTGACGGAACTCCCCTGGCGCCCGGTACATTTCGATAAAAATGAGTGGCTTAAAAACTACACGGTAGCCCGTTACGGAAAAGCGAACCCAACCGTGCAGGAGGCCTGGATTCTCCTAAGCAATTCCATTTATAATTGTCCGCCGGAAAATACGCAACAGGGTACTCACGAATCTATTTTCTGTGCCCGCCCTTCCGATCATCCTTATCTGGTATCGAGTTGGTCTGAAATGAGTGACTATTACAATCCGGATGACGTTATTCGTGCCGCAGCCATGATGGTTTCCGTAGCTGACCAGTTTACAGGTAATAATAATTTTGAATACGATCTGGTAGACATCGTCCGCCAGGCCATTGCCGAAAAAGGTCGTTTGGTGGAAAAAGTAGTGGAAGCCTCCTTTGCCTCCGGTGATAAACAGCTTTACAATACAGCTGCCAACCGTTTTCTGCAACTTCTCCTGTTACAGGATGAGTTGCTGGGAACCCGTCCAGAATTTAAAGTCGGAAATTGGATCGCCCGGGCCCGCTCTCTCGGAAATACCCCGGAAGAAAAAGACCTGTATGAATGGAATGCCCGTGTACAGATCACGACTTGGGGGAACCGCAATGCTGCCGATAAAGGCGGTTTGCGTGATTATGCCCATAAAGAATGGAACGGTATCCTGAAAGACTTCTATTACATGAGATGGAAAACATGGTTCGACTATCAGAACGAATTACTGGATGGCAAAAAGCCGACTGCAATCGATTTCTACGCATTGGAAGAACCCTGGACAAAATTGACGGATTCTTATTCATCCGAACCGGAGGGTGATTGTATTTCGACTGTAAAACGTATATTCAAAGAAGTATTTAACTAGAAATATATTTTGAGAAAAATCCCCGGGAACTATATTTATTCTCGGGGATCTGTTTTTATTTAATCTTTTCAAACCAGGGTAACCTTTCCAGCGGAACTTCTATCTCTATCGTTTTAGGGCCACGGAACTTTTTACCGGTATCGTCTTTCCATTGCCCTTTGGGCAACATTACTTTGCGTTTATGTCCTTTTGTCACGATGGGAGCTACTAAATATTTATCACCCAGCATGAACTGATCTTTGCAGTCGATAAATCCCTGATGTGGGAAAGCATATTCCATATGGCGGAGAATTGGTTCACCGGTCTCTGCAGAATGACGAGCCTGTTCCAAAATGTAACCACCCATTTTCTCATGCAAATGAGCGTAATCACGGCAAATAGCCAGGTGTTTTTCATCCAGGATACGCCAGGGCGCAACGGAGAACTGCATCATCGGCATCAGTGTATGTACCTGACAGGAACGAACAATCAACTCCTGGTCCAGCTTTGTCTGGTCTACTCCCAGGAAAGAACCGAACTGGCCTCCGCCGATCATGTCAGGGCAAGCATAAGCGTACCCTAATAATCCGGCAGCAATCATATCAGGAATCAGGAGTCCTACTGCATTCCAGGAATAATCCTTATCTCCCAGACGTTGTACTAAAGCCTGTCCACCCATTTTCCAACCGGCACGGTATTCATTGAACGGAAAGTCCAACCCGATTTTGGCCCAGTATTCACACATATCCACGGAGGTTGCAGCCTTGTCATAGAATTCTAAAGTCGGATCATTATAATGACCGATGTCACCGGCATCAAACTTAAATCCGTCTACTCCATATTGTTCCTGCATATTGCGCAATTGTTTTTTCAAATGCTCCGCGGCAGCAGGATTACTTAAATCATAACAAGCACTATAACCGTTCCACCAGGGGATAATTGCAGCTTGTTTAGTCCCTTTCTTTTTGATCAAATAGCCTTTTTGTTGTAATTCCCTGAACTCAGGACTGTCAGGGCTTACAAACGGACAAATCCATAGCATGATGCGGAATCCGTCTTTATGTAACCGATCGATCATTCCTTTCGGATCGGGGAAACGCTCCGGTTTGAAATCAAAATTACCGTAATATTTCTGCCAGTTGTCGTCTACCATGAAAACACCGACCGGAAAATTATTCTTCATTATGTTATCAGCATATTTCAATATATCTTCCTGATTCTGATTGTACATCAGTTCAATCCAGGTATTGTATTGAGGCATGGAAAAAAATAATGAATCCGGTAACTGTCCGGAAGGAGGAAAATGTTTTGTAGAGGCTGCCATATAAGCATCTTTCAACGTATTTCCAGCCAATATCGGTTCCAGGCTTTCATAATCTGAAAAGATTTGCAGATTTCCATTCTCTAGTTTGAAAGAGAAAGGCTTGTTACTCCAGATATATCTTCCTTCAGAAGATAAAAGAAGAGGAACATTCTGATTATTCAGATTTTCAGAAGCAAGATCGAATAAGCGGATATCGTCTTTAAAAGGCATCTGGGACCCGAGGGCAACTATGCCTCCCCACCATTTTTCACCTTTTAAGGATGTGATTTTTGATTCGTATTTACTTTCTGCCCAGCATGATAATGTAAAAAATGCTGCCAGAAAAAATAGAAGAAGTGTTTTCCTTGAATGCATAGCGTTATTATTAAAAGTTTTATTCGAATACTTCTACAAAGATACATTTTACGGTTGGAATATAGTCCTTTTCCGATTTTGCAGAATAAAAATTATTATGAAAGAATATTTGTGTATCATAACGAAAAAGAGAGGTATTCAGCGTATGTGAACAATATTTACTATGATAAAATAAAAAAATCTTTATGCAGTATTATTGATTTCTAACAATACTGCACAAAGATCTTATAGAATCAATAGTTACTGATAAGCGTACTATCAATAACCCGGATTCTGGATAACAGTACCCTTACTTTCATTAATAATGGACTGGGGTAACGGCATCAGGTTCATGTAATCCTGAGCGGTTACAGATCCTCTGTATTTACGGGCGTATTCAATGTATTTACCATGACGGATCAAGTCTGTACGGCGAGCACCTTCAAACCATAGTTCATGACCACGTTCTTCCAGTACTTTTTCCAGAAAATCATCGACACCTTTGATATCGGAGAGATTATAGGTAGAAATACCAGCACGCGAACGTACCATATTTAATAAGCTGACAGCTTCTTGCGTCACAGCATTACTATTACGGACAATAGCCTCCGATAATAAAGTAATTACATCTGCATAACGATATACGATCCAGTCTATCTGGCTTTCTTCACCGGTTGCTGCAGGGTCTTCTCCGTATTTAACCGGCATCGCTCCTGTTTGTAATACAGTACCCGGATTTTCTTTATTATAAAGTTTACCATCTGTCCCAACAAATTCACCGACCAACACTTCTAATCGTTTATCGTTTTTATCGAATGTTTCATAAAAGTCCCATAAAACGCGATAACCACCCCATTTCTGGATGCTTTCATTCTTTGTCGGATACTGACTGGAGAGAACATGAGCCTGCCAAAGTTGCTGATTTACACTGCTGCTACAGATCGCAGCCCAGATCGTTTCAATATTTCCTTCATTTTCCAAAGTGAAAATATCCTTGTAATTATTCATCAGTCCATATCCATATTCCGGTTTCATCAATTCCCGTCCGCATTCTTCTGCTTTTGCCCAGTTATTTTCATGCATATACAGTTTCATTAATACTGTATAAGCCAGACCTCTGGTAAAACGTCCGTAGTTGCTATCAGATGATTTGTAAGTTGCAGGTAACACCTCTATCGCTGCTTTCAGATCATTCTCAATGAATGCGACCATATCTTCTTTGGATACGCGGGATATAATTATTTCCCCTAACGGATTATTCAACTGTTCCAATGTCGGTATCTGAATGGGACCATAAAAATCGTATAATATATAAGCTAACCATCCCCGACCACAGAGGACTTCAGCCTCTAATCGTTTTTTAGCTTCATCTTTCATTTCGATATTTGATATACGATCTAGAGCTAATGTCATTTTCCCAATATAGTTGATATAATCTTTATAGATTTTTGTTGGGCAGTCGGATGATGGAGTAAAATTTACTTCCAATAAATCAGGCCAGTAAACATCATTCCACTGACAATAACCTATATCAGTCGTCATTTCTCCAATAACATGAATGCCACCGTTAGCTGCTGTGAAAAGACCGCTATACCAACTTGAACGAAAGGGGGCGTAAGCGGCAGCTGTAACTAATGCATTGGCATCATTTTCGTTAACGGGGAAGATATTCGGATTAATCACATCATACATTTCTGATTCCAGATTTGTACAAGAGGGTAAAAATGCGGTTGTTGTCAACGACAAGGATAATATATATAGTAACTTGTTCATATTATACTCAATTTAGATTTTAATTAAAATGTTATATCTAATCCAAGGCTGAAACTCCTAACGTTCGGATAAGCCCATACGGAATTGTCTGTTTCCAGGTCAAGCCCTTTGTAGGGAGTAATTGTGAACGGATTATTGATATCTGCATACACACGGATATTAGATAAAACTTTCTTTGACTGTTTCATCGGTATCGTATATCCTAAAGTAATGTTACGGCAACGGATGAACCAACTTTTTTCAAGATAGTAGTCACCAATCTTACCCGTACTTGTGCTTCCTGCAGAAACCGGACTCTTATCCTGAAAGTATCCCGGACGAGTTGCCGAAGTATTATCGTGAGACCATACATCTTTAGATGAAACAGGCATATTGTACCCCCGGTACATATTTACAATACCTGTCATACCATCAGCTCCGGTTAACCACAAGTCTTTATAAGAACCTATATTCCATAGGGCAAACTGTCCGTAGAAATAGATATTGAAATCAAAATTCTTATAACGTAACGTATTGTTGAATCCTATCATATATCCAGGATCTTTACTGCCATAAATAACCATATCTGCTTCATCAATCTTCCCATCAGGTTTACCACTTTTTACCGGAATACCGTATTTATCAACTTTTAGTGTACCGTCTTCATTATATACATAACCATCCAAATCCTTGATCTTTACCTGACCAGGTACTGAGCCTGCCATCCAGTCTACAGTTTCTCCTTCCTGGATTAAGCCATCGGACATGTATCCGAAATAGTAACGGATCGGTGCATCGTACTGTGAATAAGCTGCCGGTTTCCATGACGCATCACGAGTTTTCCATTTATCACGATAAAAAGAGAATGTAAAATCCGAATTCCAACTAAAATCTTTTGTATCAATATTCTTGGTATTAATTGTCAATTCAAATCCTTGACTTTGCGTTTCACCTATATTAGCGGCAATTTTGCTTACTTCATTATAAGATAATAATGTGCGTTCGCTCAGCAGATCTGATACGACTTTATGATAGTATTCAGCCGTTACATTCAAACGGTTATTGAAGAAACCTAAATCCAAACCGACATTCCATTCAGTAGTAGTTTCCCATTTCAGGTCAGGATTACCCATTTGGTCCAGATAAACACCGACTGACTCAGTTCCTCCAAATTCATTATTATTGCCGGTTTTGTAATAGGAAATCGCCTTATTACCAATATTGGAATTACCGGTCTGACCATAGCTCAGACGTAATTTACCATTCGATAGTACGTTTGTTAACGGACGCATAAATTCTTCTTCAGTAAATCTCCAACCTAAAGCAACAGATGGGAAATAACCCCAACGGTTATTTTGGGCAAAGTTGGAAGCCCCATCGGCACGTAATGTGGCTGTCAGTAAGTAACGATCTTTGAAAGAATAATTTACGCGACCGAAGAAAGACGCCATTTCATCTTTGGATGCAGAAGAACCAACACTAGGCTTCGGATAAGCTCCTGCTCCCAGATTATTGTATAAGAAACCGTCAATAAGAAACTGACTGTTTCCTGCTGATAAAGATTCATCAGTGAAACGCTGAAAAGAATAACCGACTAGTGCATTCAAATTGTGATTACCAAATTGTTTTGCATAGTTGGCAGTTAATTCTAACAGATAATCTGATTTATCATACTGGGCAATATCTGCTTGCCCGTCTTTTTTAGCTCCATAAAGAGTTGTTTTAGGCAAATACACCTTGTGTTTCTGATAATTACGATCAATGCCAAGATTCGCTTTTAAAGTCAAATCTTTGATAGGCTTTACTTCTATAAAAGAAGTAGCCAGTAATCTTTCCTTGGTCGTTTTGTCTGTTATGTCAAGTAATGAAACCGGATTCGGTAAAAATGCAGCTTCGTCATTTAAAATATATTCGCCGTTTTCATCTCTAATGCCTAGAATTGGATTAAACTGAGCTGCAGCCACCATGATACTGGCATTTTCATTTTGTCCGGAACCTAATGGGACATTGTTCATCTGATTTCTTGACAATGTCAGATTTACACCGACTTTTACATATTTGCTGATTACCTGTTCCAGATTCATGCGACCTGTATAACGTTCCATATCATTATTCTTCACTACTCCGTTTTGCTTGAAGAAGTTACCGGATATTAAATACTTTGTCATATCAGTTCCACCATTAATTGAAATATTATGTTGGGTCTGAAAACCTGTACGGGTAATTTCATCAAACCAATTTGTATCATTTGTTGGATTACTAATCTGAGCATCTGTATAACGTGGGGTATAAGTAGAAGAGGCTTCCGATTCATTTTTTCCTCCATAAATACCTATTTTATTATCCTTCATCCATTGTTCGTATTGATAGCGATTAGACTGGATCATAAAATCTTTTGCATCCAGCATATCGTAAGAATTAGCGAGGGTTTGAACACTGGCTGTTCCTGAATATGTAACAGTGGGAGCACCGGTCTTACCTTTTTTAGTAGTTATAATGATTACACCGTTACCTGCACGTGCACCATAAATAGCGGTAGAGCTTGCATCCTTCAATACTTCGATAGACTCGATATCATTCGGATTTATAGAAGCCAGGATATTATCGGTTGTTCCGCTTGAATATTTTCCTGTTTTGATTTTATCCTCATTAGGAGTACTTATGGGAAAAACATCGATAATAATCAACGGATCATTACTTGCATTAACAGAGGCAGCACCGCGAATACGGAAATTTGTACCTCCACCAGGTTGTGCACTTACAGCGCTCACCTGCAAACCGGCAGCTTTTCCGGCCAGGGCATGGCTGATAGTCGAAACAGTTCCCACCGGTGCGTCATCCATTTTGACAGAAGCAACAGCACCTGTCAGGTCTTTTTTCTTCATCGTGCCATAACCGACGACAACAACCTCCTCCAGTGCTTGTGTATCTTCTTTCAATAATACATCAATTATACTTTTACCCTTTACTGCTATATCTTGTTGGATATATCCTATAAAAGATATTTGCAATACGGCATTTTCCGGAACCTCGATCGAATAATTACCGTTTACATCGGTAGTTGTTCCGTTGGTTGTCCCTTTTTGGATAATGTTTGCTCCTGCAATCGGTCCAAAAGTATCATTCACTGTACCGGTTATTTTGCGGTTTTGTTGTATTATGCCTGTTACAGGTGATGATATTTCTGTCGTTAATACTATATGGCGATCTTTAATGGTATATTTCAAACCTGTTTTAGTGGCGATAGCATCCAGAACATCCTGGATATTTGCATTTTTCTTTGTAATAGAGATTTTCTCATTTTTGTTTATCTCTTCCAGATTATAGAAAAACAGGAATTCAGACTGTTTTTCTATTTGTTTCAGTACATATTCCAGTGTCTCATTTTTAATAGAAAGACTCAATTTGGTGGTTTGTGCATAAGTTGCTGCTACCATTTGTGATAGACAAACAATAAGCATTAACACGGTTAGCTTCATAATTTTAATAGTTCTTTTCAGGTTTACAGAAACAACTATACGTTGATAATTCATACTTTTGATTGTTTTAAGATTAAACACATTTTCCACGGCAATGGAAGTTTAATTGAATCACATACTTTAGAAAAGAATATCCGGCAAGATATTTTTTCCCTTCTTTTTTAATTACTTACGTTATCCATTCATACTATTGAATTTAAAAGTTAACTACTCTTATAACTTATCTTTCCGAAATCGTCACATGATGGTCGTCAATCTTATATTTGACCGGAATAGATAAATTTATTATTTCCATAATATCTTTAATACTCTGTCCCCGATAGAAAGTTCCGGTGAAAGTACGCTTATTCAATGTCTTAGAACTTACAGCAAACTCTACACCATAAACGTGACTAAGACGATCTAAAATTGCTTTTAGACTTTGTTCATGAAAATAATAATAACCGGAAGTCCACGATACAAATTGCCGGGCATCCACTTTTCGAAGGATAGCAGATTCTGTATTCCGGTTATATACAAACTGCTGGTTGGATTCCAATATCGTTTGTTTAGCAATATGCATTGTTGTCAGACGAACTGATCCTTCCAGCAACGTAGTGATTGTCATAGAATCCATTGGATAAGCCATTACATTGAACTTGGTTCCAAGGGCTTCGATATCCTGTTCTTTTGTCTTTACAATAAAAGGTTTATTCTTTTGTTTGGCGACTTCAAAATATGCCTCACCTTCCAGATATACAATACGTTTATCTTTTCCAAAATTCTTATCATAATGGAAAGTCGTTTTTGAGCCAAGACTAACATGTGTACCATCTGGTAACTCTATTACATCTGCCTCCAGGCCGTCACCTCCTATATACTTAGAATATAAAGTCTTGTCGTCATCACGGATAAATAAAAAGAAAACAGAACTAATCGCCACAGCTATCAGGGCCACCGCTGCATAGCTACTTATTTGGTACCAAAGATTGAACCGGCGAGTTTGTGAATTTTTCTTTTTATTAAGCAAACGGTGCCAGCTGGAAGCCGTATCCAACGGTTTTCCTAAAAACAGACCGGCATCATATATTGCTTTGATTTCAAAGAATGTCTCTTTGTTGGAGGCACTCTCATTCACCCAATCGTAAAAAAGGTCTGTTTCTTCTTTGGAAAGATTACCTTGCAAGTAACCTATAACTAACTCTGTATAATCATGTTCCATACTTTTTCCCTGTAATTCGTCGTCTTTAGTGACTTAGTCCTTTATGAACTTATAACGAATGGGACATGAAAAGTACTCACACGAAAACAAACTTTTTTTAAAATAAAAAAATGCCCCCTTTTAAATCAAGGTAAAAAGATAAAAGAATAAATGAGAACAGTGCTTACGGAGGTAAAGCAAGGAACGATACAATTGGTTCTCTACCGTACGGACAGATAAACCCAGTTGTTCAGCGATCTCAGCAGCTTTCATTCCTTTCAGATAAGAGAGACGGAATATTTCCTGGCTTCGTTCTGGTAATTCCGTCACTTTCTTCATTAGAAGCTCCAACAAATCTTTCCGCATGAAAAGTTCGTCGGACGATTCGAAATAATCCAGTTCTTCCAATTTTAGCTGTACAGCACGGCGGTCAAGTATCTCCTGCTCCATGTTAGAACGACGCAGATGGTCGATGCAGGCATTACGCACAGCTACAAAAAGAATCCTTTTCAAATCGTCATCAGGAAGAAGGAAAACCTGCTTATCCCATAATTTCAGGAAAACATCATGCACAATATCCTCTGCAAAGAATCCGGAGACAAACTTGCCCGCAAAACGAAGCAACATAGGCGCATATTCCATATATATGCGCTGATAACAATTTGTCGTCTGATCTTTTACTTCCATTTTGCAAACTTATTAAAAATCTCGGAAAACGCCCTGTCCCAACTCTATTTTAACGCTATACCCTTTATAAAACACCTATATACATCTGCCGAAAAAATTATTGAATCCTCCAATCTGTACACTAATCGGGGCAATAGCAACCATCCATCAAAATATTCAACTACAGGAATTAAAATTCAAAGGCAGCAAGCAACTAAAAGATAAAATATCTGTTAAAGCCCCCATAGTAAACAATAAAATAGGATAAAAACAGAATAATACCATACCCAAACAAGCTGTTTATAACTACTAAAACCTATCTTTAGCCTTATAAATTAACGAAAGGATAACATTTAAAACATTCCGATATGAAAAAACAAACAGTCATCCTATTCTTACTTCTGGGTCTCAGCCATACAGCATTCGCCCAACGCGTCATTGAAAACCCTGCTTATGAATTTAAAAGCACAGGTATCAATACGATCACTCAGATAGAGCGAAACAAAGAAAACACACGGGTACAAGTACATTGCGAATTTATTCCCCACTGGTGGATTTCTTTCGACAGTACTACTTACATCAAAGATGCGGATACCGGAAAGAAATATTTTCCGACCGGAATCGAAGGAACCGAGTTCGGTAAAAAAACATTTATGCCTGATTCCGGCGACTCCACATTTGTCCTGATCTTTCCTCCTTTCGATAAAAAAATGAAGAAATTCGATTATATCGAATCAGATACTGGAGAAGGTTCAATCTTCGGAATCTCACTGAAAAAAACAAAAGATCAGAAAAAGAAACCGGTGGAAGAAAGCATATACGGGACATGGGAAGATATGGAAAAGCAGCTGGCAGCAGAAGCTGATCCGTCGACCGGTTACGGAACCGACTTCTTCCGGAAAGACACAGCCCATTTACGCGGTTTTCTAAAAGGATACGATCCCAGAGCCGGCTTCAGTACCGGCATGATTTATACTGGTAACGAACTAACCCGCGAAGACTATCCGACTGTCATACAAATCCATCCTGACGGACGTTTCGAAGCTGACTTTCTTTTAAATCATCCCTGGGAAGGTTATATCTCTTTCAAAAGGACTTCCATTCCATTTTATATCGAACCGGGAGAAACCTTATTTATTTCTCTCGACTGGGAAGACTTCCTGATGGCAGACCGATATCGCGATCGCCGGTATGAGTTTAAAAACATAGATTTCAAAGGAGCCTCAGCCGGAATAAACAAAGAACTTAACAAGTTTAAAGTGAATACTTTCAATTATCGGAATTTCGAAAAGCAACTAAAAACTCTTGCCCCGGCGGAATTTAAACAACAGCAATTGAACGCTTTGAAAGAGGCTGATAACTCACTGGCAGAAAAGCTGAAACAAAATACTATTTCAATCAAAGGCCAGCAATTACTGAAAAATAAAATACTTCTATCATTTTACGGAGCTTTGTTT
The DNA here is from genome assembly GCF_003635445.1 of Parabacteroides sp. AF17-3. NCBI lineage: Bacteria > Pseudomonadati > Bacteroidota > Bacteroidia > Bacteroidales > Tannerellaceae > Parabacteroides > Parabacteroides sp. AF17-3. Next base: position 323,320 of record NZ_QTMM01000002.1, read on the forward strand.
GATTATGTTATGACACGAAGGTATTACGCCTCTCAGGACTCTACCAATGAAATCCTGAAACAACCGATTCCGGATGATTATTATAACTTCCTTCCGAAGATAAATAGTAACGACAAAAGTTTACTTGTCTCGAATATGTTCAGTTCTTTCATCAACCGTTATGAATATATGGGACCTTTCAACAACGCAGATATGACATTCACCCCCGAGAATAAGCTTGAAATGTTTAGCAAGGGATGGTTACGCAAAGATTCTGTCTTACGGAATGAATTGCAAGTCACGCCCGGTCTGCTGTTTGAGATTGCAAAAACCCGTTCGCTGAATTATGCACTAGAGATGCTTACACCCAAAGAAGGACATTTGCTGGCTGAAGAAATAAACAACAGTATCTCAGAGCCTTTCCTGAAAGAAGAAACGATGCGTATGTATGCCAAGAAATTTCCAGAAGGAGAAAAACAAGCCTATAAACTTCCGGATGGGAAGGCCACGGATATTTTCCGTAAAATGACAGACCCGCACAAAGGAAAATTCGTTTTAGTCGACTTTTGGGCTACTACCTGCGGACCTTGTATTTACGGCATTAAACATATGCAGCCACTAAGAGACAAATATAAAGGAAGTCCGGACCTCGCCTTTGTCTATATTACAGATACAGGCGGTTCTCCGGAAGAGTCTTACAATAAATTTATTTCGGAAAATGATATGGGTGACAACTTGTTCCGTTTGCCGGAAGATGAATACAACTATCTGCGTCAACTATTCAAATTCAATGGCATACCTCGTTATGTCATGCTGGATCGGGATGGGAATGTGGTCGACGATAATTTCCCCGGACACAACGCAGAGTATGAAATACAAAAGTTATTCCCGGATAAAAAGTAAACTGTCCCAAAGAGTTCATCCTCTTTGAATATACCCGTTAAAAGGGTTTATCAGGGTTATTTTTATCAGAAATGAAACATTTCTGAAGTTGACAGTTGACTCACAAATAACAGTTATGTCGGCTTTCAATTGATTATCAATATATCATTATTCTATCAAATCAAACGATTAGATGTCTTTATGATAGCAAAACACTTATTTAAACAACCAGTATATTCATCCATATTGCCTATCTAGGATAATTTTATATACATTTATTAACAAAGCATCCGACTTTATCTGTTCTTCAAGCAAAATATACTTCATTTAAAACGGAATTTATATTCGTTTTAAATGAAGTATATTTTTATTATGGTTGAAAATTTACTCGACATAAGCTAAAAAAACGTTAATAAAACAAGAAAAAAACTCATTTTTCGAATTTTCGAGGGGATATTTTCATGCTAAAGAGCATGTTTTATTTCTGAAACAAGGAATATCACAGATACTTTTCCAATATCTTTTATTTTGCAAAATCACCATCAATACAGCAGATAGCATCCGCCATGTGTAATACGATATTATTATAACGCATATCACACCATTATTCCGACTTTTTGCACATTCCATCCTTCCCCACAGTCGCATAAAAGCTAACTGTACAAAATACCACCCCATACAGCTTATTCAGAAGGTACCTTATATAGCATTTTGTCAATTTAGGACTATCAGAGAAAGTTGTTCATATTTTATCAGAATTGAAATTATTTGCATCGAGACTTATCCTAAAAGCTCTAACTGCTATAAGTATCTCTACTACCAGTATCAATTCATCTACAAATTTTGAAGTGTATTTTATTGCATCCTTTAATTATTATCGTACATTTGTCATGCATTTCCTATATCTCAGGCGGGGAAACCTGCCAATTTCCGTGGCGGGCATTTTTATGTCCGCTCACGAGCATTCTATATGGCGGTTCCGTACCCCCGTGTAGAATGTTAATGCATCTACTCTGCCTGAGGTAGGAAATGCAACGGGACAGGCGGAACCGCTCTTATATTTAGAAAATCTTCGCCTTCACATCTAATATTAATATGTATGGAAACAGAATTGTTAACTGTCCAACAAAGTGAAAAGATGCAAAAAACAAGTGGCAACCCATCTCCTTTTTCCGAAGAAGAATTGAAAGAATTTTACCTTAAATTTGCCCGTCTGGTTAATCCGAATGCCTGTTCTGCCAATCACAATGATTTTGAAGTGCTAAGTATCCTTCGCAAAGATTTAAAGAAAAATCTCGGAATACTTTGCAAGTATACACAGCATGCCTGGGATGAGGGAATGCCGGAAATACAAATGGCTTGTGGTGCCTATTCCGTACAGGATACCATACAAAAGAAAGAACGGATGGAAGTGAATGTTTCTTTGGGAAAACATTTACAGTTCCTTGCTCAGATGGCAGCAGCCAGTTCGGTTGTAAGAAGGATGCATACGGAATACACCCGGCATTTTATTAATGTGGAATATCTTTTGAGGAAAATAGAGAAAGATAAGAAGAATAACTAAGTCTGCGTTTATTTAACAGAGGCTTGAGTGAACTTGTTCTACAAATGCTCAGGTATAAATATCCTCCGATGAATCGGTTTCTTTCCGGTTTCATCGGAGGATATTCTATTTTAAATCAACTTGACAGAGATACCTTATTTTTCAATACCCAACCGTAATCACATGAACAGAAGGGCTATCCAGCACAACAGTGGTTGTCGTTCCTGTTTCTGCATTAAAACAACGGATTGTATCTTTCTCCGTATTCTGTACGGTTACTTTCCAACTGTTACCTTCTTTATTTATGCTTAAAATATCCGTCGTATTACTACCGGGATTAATCGCTAAACCGTTAGCGCAATGAACAGTTTCGATATGATAACGTCTGACATCAACAGGGAATTTCTTTCCGTTATAGACGAAGGTTGCCGTATGTTGCTGTTCAGCACTTTGCCAGTCGGTGTTCAGCAGATAAATCGTGCGATGGTCTTTGTTATCCCAAACAGTAAAACCTACAGACGGAGCAGATTCGATCCAACCGGAGGGAAGTTCCTTGTTCACGGTTTCCGTAGCTAACTCACGCATTGTTTCTTCATACTGGCTTCTCAAAGACGATTCTGCCGGATAAGCAGCTTGCGGGAAGTAGATGATCTTTCCTGATCCGAACGGGATAACGGTCTTTCCATTCAAAGACTTGTAATTATCACCCAACATTTCACGGATGACCGCATCGTTAGTCGGGAACTTTGCCGGTTGGTCGGGTTGAAGTTCGGCATTCAGATGGGCGGCCGTCAGGACAAGCGTTCCGCCGTCAAATACATAGTTGCGGATGCGGAGGAAGTCGCTTTCATCGAAACTGTTCCAACCGAGGAATACCATTGCCTTATATTTATTCATCACATCTTGCGGAGCCTCGATAGGCAGAATGTCGATAGTCCCGTAAGGCGTAGAGGTGAACCAACCGTTAGGACCGCAACCATCCACGATATTATTGGGATAGAAGACTTTCAGGAGGTCAAAACTTTCCGTTGCCTTATTAAATTGCCACTTGTCACCCTTCTGTGACCATAAGCTGCCGCGACCGAACGATTTCCAGGCATCATTCCTTCCCTGGATAACAGCGACGTTACTTTTCAATTCGCCGCGACGGGTATGTGTTTCTATGAAATCCAGCACACGATGCTGTGCATATAAATGCTCTTTGCCCGATTGGGAATAACGGTCGTTGGCATACTCGTCCAACCACAAGGCTTCTTCCGTATTCATATGGGAAGAACCATGCATATAGGCTACGGCAAGCGACATATACAAACGTAAAGAATGTTTCGGGTCGGTAAAAGGTCCTGAACCCCATTGCATAGCATGCAACGTTCCGAAATCCCGCTTGCTGTAAGCACGTGAAGCACCGCGCAATGAAGACAGGATAATTTCTTCAGGACCGTACATCTGCTCGGCTCCCAACCAGTTATAGCCTGCCTGATATAAATAACGGAACAACGTGGAAGGACCTGTATGGCGGCTACTCTCTCCTTTTGAGTAACGGAAATTCTCAACCAGCTTGCGGGCACCGTCGGCCATATCCTTGACACCATACGGGTCATAATGGATAAAGGTTCCGTGGTCAGTATAAATCGGGCGATGTTTAGCAAAAATACCGCCGTAAGGACGGTTACGGGCAGCCATATCCGAGAAGACTCCCTGATACAGGAAATGTTGCCAGTAATAATAACCGCCGTCATTTTCGTGCGCCTGCTTTCCGCGGAACATCGGGGAAGCCAATGTTTCCAAATCCGGATTGATACGTTTACCGGCCAATGTACGGCCTTCTACCTGCCAGGCATAAGGAACCCGGAGCTTATTCAGCAAACCGGTATAATGACGGATAACTTCGGGACGGGCAACGCGGAAACCGCTCCACTGATAGGAAGGACGGAACTGATACCAGTTTCCGACCCGCTGGGAGATATACCATTTAAAGAAATAATCATAAGGCGCATATTCCTTATCTATATAAATCTCATCCCCGGAAGAAATGTAAACCTCATCCGGTTCCTTTTCTATTATCTGACGAATTGTTACTTCCGCTTTACGGCTTCCGTCATCAAAAATCATCGGAACGGCGGAAGCATAATTGCCGGCACGAAACTCAATCACGTGCAAACCTGTTTCTTTTAATACCACTTCCTGAGACGCCGGGATAACAGAAGACGGAGCCTGTACCTTCAAACGGACATCCGGCTTATTCGTTTCTACCAGTACACCGAAAGCCGCTCCGGCAGAAACATATTCAGGCACGGAAACAACTTCAAAATCACGGGCACTCTCTTCGATAATCTCCAGCGAACGGAGTTCATAAGAATACGCTGCACGGTTATCCTCTTTGAGCAAAGTCAGTTTCAAATCGCCGTTACCCTGCACGGATGCAGGCAGAAGGATATAAAAGTCCGCTATATCAGAAGCTCTGTCGAAAATATTTCCTTCGTAAACAGTCGTACCGTTGAAATCCAGTTTCCAACGCGGCCAGCTGCGGGTAGAAAGGTTACAACCGGTCCAGTAGTTATAATCGTCTGTCTTATCGGCAAACTTAGCAAAAGGTATGGAGCAGACCTGTTTCTTGTTCTGCACCAACCGGGGTGCCTCCACCCAGCACTCACCGCTGAAATGAGTTCCCCCGATACGTAAAAAGGCACATGCGACGTTATCAGGAAGCACGAATGTTTGCGTTACTTGTTGATATTTGCCGGAGCCTGCGGGTACCGGGAAGTAAAGCAGCGAATCCGGGCAGTCGTAAATATCGTCTTTATAGCGTCCTGGCTTTTTATAAAACAATTCTATCTGTACACCAAAGTCACCACCCGCAGAAACGGACAGGTCCTGACGTTTCACAACCGGCAAAGTCACCGTCAGTTCACCGGGTTTCAGCAAGTCACCCGAAATACGGTAATAGGCATGCCGCTCGAAGTTATTATCTTCTCCTTTAAAATATAAGGAATACTTATCTTTCTTCACATGGACGGAATCCAGATTGTCGTCGATATAAAATTCCGACCGCCTGAACATTTCCTCTCCCCTTTTTTCAAAAGGAGCCGGCATTTTTACTCCGCCGACAACACGAAGGAGTCTACGTACAGGATAGGCTTCCTGTTTAAACGAAACTGTTTCGGAAACACTGCTTCCGGGAGTTAACAAATGAACCTTTTCACCACCGGAAGGTGTGAAAATCACCGTTCTGTTCTCAGTCTGCACACCATCGGCAAAGAGATAGGAGACGGATAAAAGCTGGCAAATCAGAAGATAAAAGACTTTTTTCATAACTAATACTCAGAGATGTCTGTTAATAAATCAGGTCAAATGTACGACTAATTTCCATTGGTTTTATGTACTTTTGCCTTTTCATTGAATGAATAGAAAGAAAATGATCGTTATCAGAGATACGAATTTATTAAAAGGGAAAAGACTGGTTGCCACCATCGGTTTCTTCGACGGAGTTCATCTGGGACATCGGTTCCTGATCAATGAACTGAAGGAAGTCGCGAAGACGAAAGGCCTGCCTTCGGCCGTTATTACCTTTCCGGAGCATCCGCGTGCCGTATTGCATTCGGATTATCAGCCCAAATTACTTAATTCATTTGAGGAAAAACTGGAACAACTGGCTACCACCGGCATAGATTACTGCATCGTCCTCGACTTCACGGTGGAGCTATCCCGCCTAACGGCACAGGAATTTATCAGTTCCATACTGGCGGAGAAATTACATGTAGCCGCCTTACTGATCGGTTATGACCATCGTTTCGGCCATGACCGGAAAGACGGTTTTGAGCAGTATGTTATTTATGGAGCAGTCTGCGGGATGGAAGTTATCAAAGCATCGCCTTACGACGAAGGACGTACGGCTGTAAGTTCTTCCGAAATCAGGAAATTATTGACAGACGGTAATGTAGAAGATGCCGGCCGGTTACTCACCTACCCTTATCAATTGCGGGGAACGATTGTAAACGGCTACAAAGTCGGCCGAAAACTGGGATTTCCAACAGCCAATATACAGGTGGACGAACCTTTTAAAATTGTACCGGGGATCGGGGTTTATGCAGTGTGGGTCTATCTGAAAGGAGAGAAATATAAAGGGATGCTCTACATCGGCGACCGTCCTACGCTTCAGAATGGCGACAATATTACACTGGAAGTGAATATACTGGACTTCTCCGGAGATATCTATAATAATGAAATAACTGTTGCGTTTATATATTATGTACGGGGGGATGTCAAATTTAATTCCCTGGAAAAACTGATAGAACAACTCGGACATGACAGGGAGACGGTGGACAGGCTATTGACGGAATGTGACACACACCCTGCCCCCTCTCAAGAGGGGAATTGAGATACAACCGGTAACAAAATTCAATAATCTGAATAGATGGAACTTTACTACGAAGCAATAGATACTTTGAAAGGGATGATCAGCCGTCCCTCTTTCAGCCGGGATGAAGCGGCTGTAGCCGACTTTTTACAACAGACATGGCAAGCTGCAGGACATACGGTACACCGTAAAGGGAATAATCTATGGATCGTTTCTCCCGGTTTCGACCTGAATAAACCAACACTGTTGCTGAACTCACATATCGACACCGTAAAACCGGCCTCCGGCTGGACGAAAGACCCTTTCAATCCCGAAGAGAGCGAAGATGAAAAGTTATACGGCCTGGGCAGCAATGACGCCGGAGCAAGCGTTGTTTCCCTGTATTCGGCTTTCACACTACTGACCGGTAAAGAACAGGCTTATAATCTGATTTTCCTGGCATCCTGCGAGGAGGAAGTATCAGGAAAGAACGGATTGGAAAGTGCACTGGCAGACCTTCCGCCCATCGCTTTTGCCATCGTCGGAGAACCGACCGGCATGCAGCCAGCCGTTGCCGAAAAAGGGTTGATGGTCCTTGATTGCGTAGCAACCGGAAAAGCTGGTCATGCTGCCCGTAATGAAGGAATCAATGCTATCACATTGGCTATAAAAGATATTGAATGGTTCAACACCTATCAGTTTCCGGAGAAGAGTGATTTCCTCGGACCGGTAAAAATGAGCGTTACAATTATCCATGCCGGCACACAACACAACGTTGTTCCCGACCGCTGCGAATTCACGGTCGATATACGTACAAATGAATTTTACCCCAATGAAAAACTGTTCGAGCTGATCAAAGAGCAAGTGAAATGTGAGGTAAAAGCACGCAGTTTCCGTTTGAACTCAACCCGTACGGAACTGGATCACCCGTTTGTACAAAGAGCCATCATGATGGGAAAAGAGCCGTTCGGTTCGCCCACGCTCAGCGACCAGGCACTCATGCCGTTCCCTTCCGTCAAGATAGGCCCGGGAAACTCCGCCCGTTCGCATGCGGCAGACGAGTATATCGGCCTGATGGAGATCAGGGAGGCGATCGATACGTATGTCCGTTTACTGGATAATCTTCAAATAACGTAAAATGACAGGATTGATAGGAGATAAAAGGAATATCGTACAAGCCTTCTGGCTAGGCTTCGGTAAACTTAGTTCTTTTGCCCTGGCATTTATCAGCGCAGCAATATTATCCCGTTTTCTCACAAAGGAAGATTATGGAACATACAAACAGGTGATGTATATTTATGCTTCCTTCTCTCTTATATTTGCTGCCGGACTGCCGGAAACACTGACTTACTTTTTACCCAAACTAACCAAGAGTGAAGGGAAACATCTTATCAATCGGTTCGAAACAGCTTTCATTCTGTTAGGACTTATTTTCTCTTTATCTTTATATTTCGGATCTCCTCTGATTGCTTCCATACTAAAAAACCCCGCTTTGGATGAGGCTCTTAAAATATATGCCCCGATCCCGCTCCTGTTATTACCTACTTTTGCGATGGAAAGCATTTATATGTGTGAACAGAAAAGTTATTACCTGGCAATGTACACAGTCATTTCCAGGATTACAATCTTATGCTGCATCACTCTTCCCGTAATCTTTTATAAAGCAAACTGCCTGGTTGCACTCCAGGGATTGGTTGTTTCATCCTTTTGTATGTTGATAGTAGCCTTTTTTCTTATCTATAAACCATACAGAGGCTTTATTCCCCAAAAATCGACCTTGCATATCCGGGATGTTGTTTATTATGCCATTCCATTAATGAGTGCAGATCTTTCACTGATGTTATTCACCGCTGCCGACCAGTTTTTCATCAGTCGTTATTTCGGAGAAGTTGTCTTTGCCGAATTTGCCAATGGCTTCATCCAGTTTCCTTTAGCCACCATGGTATCAGGGTCTGTATTGACAGTCCTTATACCGTTATTCTCCAAAGTCAATACTCCAAAAGGATTCGAAGAAGCAATCCAATCATGGCAGAACGCAATAAAAAAGACTTGTTTATTATTATATCCGCTACTGACATTCTGCTTATTCTTTGCTACAGAAATTGTCGTTTTCATCTACGGAAAAGATTATGCGAACTCCGCAATCTATTTCCGGATCATATTGTTAAGTAATTTCATCAACGTATATCCTTTTCTACCTATTTTGCTGGCACTTAGAAAGTTGAAAGTATATTCTTCTTTTTACTTCTTATCAGCCATATCCATATGGGTGTCCGAAGCTATTGCCATATATCTTTATCCCTCGCCGGTAACAATCGCCTGGGTTTCCATAGCAAATACAATCTTACTCGTTATCGCCTTTTATATCTATATAAAATATAAATTGCACATCACTGTGTTTACTAAAAATATCCTGCAATTCCTTGGTAAAGCGATTATCCACTCTGCCGTTGTACTTACTATAATTCAATACACTGTTTATCCTTTTGTAAAATCATACCCGCCATTAATAATTCTGATGATTACATTTATGGCATTCTATGTGCTACTCATATTAAGCAGTAAATTATTCAAATTAGACTATTGGGCGGTTATTGCCCCATTGTTTCATTCATTAACGAATAAAAAATCATGAATACTCAGATTAAATTATATCGTAACAACTGGACAACAGGGAACTCAGTTCATACTATAGGATGGGCTTCCAGGCAGAATAAATGCTATTCGGGAGAAGAGTTTCATCAACAGATTATTTCTCTCGTCAACAAGGATACATTCGATATGGAAGAAGCCGGCAGACTGATTAATGAACTAAACGGTAGTTTTGCCCTGATCATTGAATGTAATGAAAAAATATATCTGATAGCAGACCGGACCCGATCATATCCGATACTTTATACAACAATAAACGGAGTTACTTACATTACAGATGATCTTTTGTCCCTATTCCGCGACTATAAGATCCAACCGGAAGTGGATCTCCGCCAGGCAGAAATATTCCTTTTATCCAGTCTGGCTTGGGGTGAACATACAGTATTCAAAGATATTTACGGAATACAAGCCTCAGAAATCGTACAACTATCCGGGCAAGAACCGGAAATTAAACGTAAACGTTATTTCATATACAAATTGAATACGACGGACAAACAGCACCTTATTCCAACTGAAGAGGCTAAGAAACAGAATATCATTTTTACACATATTTTCCAAAGAATGCTGGACAGTGCCCCCAATGTGCACAATTGGGTCATACCTCTCAGTGGAGGACATGATTCTCGCATGGTAATCAACCAGATGCATAAACTTGGAGTTAAGAATATTATCTGTTTCACATATGGAGAAGCCGGCAACCGCCAGTCTTCATTAAGTAAACAAGTTGCGGAGGCACTGGGATACCCTTGGTATTATGTGGAATACAACGCAGAAAAATGGGGAAAACTCCGGAAAAGCGCAGACTTTAATAATTATTTCGACTTTGCTTTTAATGGAGTGAGCAATCCGCATATTCAAGACTTATTAGCAGTATCCGAATTAAAAAGTAAGGGTATTCTGCATCCTGACGATATTTTTGTACCAGGACATACGTACGATTTCATCACCGGCTCCCAATGCCTGAGAGGTATCAGTGAAATTAAATCAGCCAAAGGCATTATCGATTATTTAAAATATAGCTTCAACCAATGGAGTTACAAACAGCGCAGCCCTGTTCTATATGAAGAACTTCTGGATATGATGAACCACACACCGCTTCCTCCCAACAATTTTACAGAGTATTATATGTGGCAGGAATGGCACTGCAAATTCCTGCTAAACAGCGTACGTGTATACGAATACTTTGGCTTCGACTGGAGGACACCGTTATGGGACCAGGAATTGGTAACGTATTGGCAGTCGCTACATCTGGATTATAAACTATATCGTAATTTTCTATATAAATGCGAACAAGACGGACTGTATGAAGAGCCTTTGCTATCCATTCCGTTTGATTACCGGATGAACCCGGAGATCAGCCTTATGAAAAGAGTTATGCAACTGATACCATATTCACTGATCCGGGTTATAAAACATCATATCCGTCCAAAAGCACTGCATTTGGATGACGGATTATATCATGTATACGCTCATCAGGCACCAACACTCACGGACATTGTTCCTTACAACCGTTTTCCGAAGGAGTTACGCTATTATCTGGCTCCTTACGTCAACCGTCCGCTTTGCTGGTTTCCGGACAACGACAACAACAGTCTGTATGCATTAAGAAATATATTCATTTCTTAATACCGGAAACTTCCTCCCCCCAGGAACTCGCGTAAAAGCGAAGTGCCGGGCAGGCCGACGTCCGGAATATAATTAAAGTAACGGAGGAAACGCAACAGGCGGTAGGCTTCTGCGTTTTCTTCATCGCTCTCACGTACTTCGGCCAGGATCGGTTCGGCAAATTTGCGCAAAGCCGCCAACTCATACAGCATGGCACTGTTGAACATGGCATCCGCATTTTCCTGATAAGGGAAAATCCATTTGTCCTCTCCCCGGCGCACACTCGGCCAGCGGGCAATCGTGTCTTTGGCCGAATAACCGCGGAAACGGTAATCACGAATGATACGACGCAACAGACGGTTATCGGTAGTCGGTATCCAGTTATGGTTATCCAAAGAGATGGATGTCAGGACGGAAACATACACCCGGTATTTATATATGTCTTCGATCATGGATGTCAGTTCCGGATTCAACGCATGGATACCTTCAATCACCAGGACTGAATTTTCACGCATCTTCAGTTTCTTACCTTTATAGATACGTTTACCCGTACCGAAATCAAAAGTAGGCACTTCTATTTCTTTCCCCGCCAACAAATCCTTCATCTCGCTGTTAAAATAAGGCAGATCGAGGGCATAAAGCGATTCAAAATCATAATCGCCCGTCTCGTCTTTCGGCGTATCTTCCCGGTTGAGGAAATAATCATCGAGCGAAATAGCCACAGGATGGATCAGATTCGTTATCAACTGGACTTCCAAACGCTTACAGAAAGTTGTCTTTCCGGAAGACGAAGGTCCCGAGATCAGAACAATACGGACACCTTCTTCATATCTCTTCGCAATCTCTTCCGCAATCTTGGCTACCTGTTTTTCCTGCATTGCTTCCGAAACCATTATAATTTCGGAAGTATGCCCCTTCTCGATAGCCCGGTTCAGGTCGCCCACATTATTCAAATCCAGTGTGCGCTGCAAAGTCAGATGCTCTTTATAAGCCTCGAACATCTTATCCTGCGTGATAGCCGGCTCCAGTTCCAGCGGATTACTTCTCTTCGGTATCTGGAGCAACACCCCGTCGAAATACGGAACGATATCGAACAACTGGATATAACCGGTGGAAGGCGTCAGGCAGCCATAAAAGAAATTGATATAGCCATCCAGTTCATAATACGAAGTGTAAGGCATCCCGGCAGTCTCGATCAGACGCGCCTTGTCATTCATTCCCCGTTCACGGAAAAGGACAGCCGCATCCACCGTCCGGACTGTTTTATGCAGGAAAGGCAGATCAGCATCGATAATTTCACGCATACGCTTCTTGATCTTGTCGATTGTTTCAAGATCGATCTTTTTGCCATTATGGATTACACAGTAGTAACCTTTCGATATCGGATGTTCCAAATTTAATGTTGCGGAAGGCAACACGTCATTAACCGCCTTTGAGAAAATATGACAAAGGGAACGGACATACGTACGCAACCCGGAAAGCTGTGTATAATCCACAAACTCAACATCTTTCGGATGCCAGCAATGGAAATTCAGGCCTTCTACCTTGTTATTCACTTTTGCATTCATCGGGCGGTAACGCAGAGGCGCCCCCATCATCGTATAAATATCCAATAAAGAGGAGCCGATTGGTACCTCTTTATAAGTATTGTTATTTTTGCAATAAATTGTGATTGTTTCAGACATATTATATCAGTTATTATTTGTAGTTTTGCTGCCTAAAGTTAGGAATATTAATCGGATATACTTCCAGGTATAACTATTTTTTGATGGATAATACAATTTTTACCGTACTTAAACTGCTCGGCTCGCTGGCTCTTTTGATGTACGGAATGAAAGTTATGAGTGAAGGTCTCCAGAAGTTAACAGGAGATCGTTTGCGTAATATCCTGGGCGCCATGACTACAAACCGGTTTACCGGATTGCTCACGGGAGCATTCGTTACAGCCGCTGTCCAGTCATCCACCGCTACCACCGTTATGACCGTTAGTTTCGTAAACGCCGGTCTTCTTACCTTGACACAAGCTATATCCGTTATTATGGGAGCCAATATAGGGACGACAGTCACTGCGTGGATTATGTCTGTCTTCGGTTTCCAGTTTAATATGTCCAATGTCATTTATCCCCTGTTTGCATTATCCCTCCCCTTAATATTCTCTAAAAAAAGCGGACGCAAGTCATTCGGTGAATTCGTTTTCGGGTTCGCTTTTATGTTTTTAGGACTAACGACTTTGAGGGAGAATGCGATGCACATGGACCTGGAACACAATCAGGTACTCCTGTCTTTTATCGCATCCTGCAAGGAATGGGGAATGTTTTCCGTGTTGTTGTTCCTGCTGATCGGAGGCATTATAACAATGGCGGTACAGTCGTCGGCGGCCGTTATGGCTATTACATTAATATTATGTTCAAGCGGCGTATTAGACCTGTATCTGGGTATTGCGCTGGTGATGGGAGAGAACATCGGAACAACGGTAACCTCCAATATCGCGGCTCTCACCGGAAATGCACAGGCACGAAGGGCGGCATTTGCCCATTTCATATTCAACTTTTTCGGGATTATCTGGGTGCTCTGCATCTTCCACCCGTTTATCGACGCTGTAACGAATCTTGTCAATTACCTTGCTCCCAATACGCCCAAAGACATTGCTATCACCTATATGTTATCGGCGTTCCATACCGCATTTAACATTTGCAACGTATTGATATTAATATGGTTCATTAAACCGATTGAACGATTGGTTTGTTTAGTGATCAAATCAAAGCCGGAAGACGAAGAGTACCGCCTGCGTTACATCACAGGAGGTTTGCTTTCTACCGCTGAATTGTCTATTCTGCAAGCGAATAAGGAGATATCCCTTTTTGCCGAACGGACAACACGCATGTTCAGCATGGTAAAAGATGTGTTTTACGAGAAGGACGAGGACACCTTCATGAAAACGTATAACCGGATTGAAAAATACGAGAACATCAGCGACCATATGGAGATAGAGATAGCCAACTATCTTACCCTCGTTGCAGAAGGCCGCCTGAGTTCGGAAAGTAAAGAAGAAATCCGTATCATGCTACGTGCCGTATCGGAAATAGAAAGTATTGCCGACTCCTGTAACAATCTGGCTCGTACCATCAAACACAGGAATGAAGGGAAGTCTGTCTTTACCGACAAACAGAACCACAACATAGACAAGATTTTCGAACTGGTGACGAAATCGTTGTATCAGATGAACTCGATACTGAAAAAGCCGGAGTTGACGCACGACGACATCAACCCGTCTTACAATATCGAAAACGAAATAAACAATTATCGCAACCTGTTGAAACAACATAATGTAGAAGATATCAATAATAAGGAATACCAGTATCAGGACGGGGTATATTATATGGATATCGTCAGCGAAGCTGAAAAGCTGGGAGATTATGTCCTGAATGTTGTACAGGCTGTTATAGAGAAGAAAATATAAGTATGCATACATTCATTTTAATCGGATATTTATCCACTTAAATTTATATAAATGGACTATTCTTTTTTTGATTTTCTTACGCTTGTAGGAGCATTAGGTATGTTCCTATACGGAATGAAAGTAATGAGTGAAGGTCTGCAAAAAGTCGCAGGAGACAAGTTACGCAGCATTCTCTCGGTAATGACGACTAACCGATTTACAGGTGTTCTGACCGGGATTCTGATCACAGCACTCATTCAGTCATCAAGTGCCACTACCGTGATGGTTGTCAGTTTCGTTAATGCGGGACTTCTGACGCTAACCCAGTCAATCAGCGTCATCATGGGAGCCAACGTCGGTACGACGGTTACGGCATGGATCATCTCCCTCTTCGGATTTAAAGTCGACATCAGTGTCTTCTCCCTGCCACTCATCGGATTATGTATTCCGCTGATCTTCTCCGGCAAGAGCAGACGAAAATCATGGGGTGAATTTTTAATGGGTTTTGCTTTCCTCTTCATGGGGCTATCCTATCTGAAATCTTCAGTACCCGACTTGCAAAGCAATCCTCAAATCCTTTCTTTCTTACAAGATTATACCTCTTTGGGATATCCTTCCCTCCTTATATTTCTCCTTTTAGGAACCATTCTTACAGTTATCGTTCAATCATCCAGTGCTACCGTTGCCATCACATTGATTATGTGTACGCAGGGATGGATTCCTTTCGAGATGGCGGCAGCCATGGTACTGGGAGAAAATATCGGAACAACCATTACAGCGAATATTGCAGCTATTTCGGCAAACGTTTCGGCCCGGCGTGCTGCAATCGCCCACCTGATGTTTAACGTATTCGGGGTATGTTGGGTGATGGCGCTGTTCTATCCGTTCACCAGCATGATCACCTGGATCGTTACAAACTATGGCCCGGGCGACCCGAACGAGATGACGCAGTTCCTGAGCACACTCGATCCGAAGACGATCTCCCTGATCACTTCCAGCGCGCAGATCACAGACCCGCACCTGCTCGCTTTGCAAAAGCAATTACTCACATTACAGGTATCCGTTTCCTACGGCCTTTCCCTGTTCCATACCGTATTCAATATAACAAACGTTTGTATCATGATCTGGTTCGTGAAGTTCTACGTATATGTTTGTTCAGCCCTGATCAAACCGAAGAACGTAAGCG
Source organism: Parabacteroides sp. AF17-3 (assembly GCF_003635445.1). NCBI lineage: Bacteria > Pseudomonadati > Bacteroidota > Bacteroidia > Bacteroidales > Tannerellaceae > Parabacteroides > Parabacteroides sp. AF17-3. Next base: position 338,942 of record NZ_QTMM01000002.1, read on the forward strand.
ACGAAGAAGAGTTCCAGTTGAAATATATTCCTTCCGGTATGCTCTCCACTTCCGAGTTATCATTGATGCAGGCGAAGAAAGAGATTGCCGTATTCGGAGAACGTACACAACGTATGTTCGGCATGGTTAAAGACCTGTTCTATGAGAAAAACGAAGACAACTTCCTGAAGATATACAGTCGCATCGAAAAGTACGAGAACATCAGTGACCGTATGGAAATCGAGATTGCCAACTATCTGACATTCGTTGCTGAAGGACGCCTGAGTTCTGAAGGTAAGGAAGAGATCCGTATCATGTTGCGTACCGTGACGGAAATAGAAAGTATCGCCGACTCGTGCAACAACCTGGCACGTGGTATCAGACGCCGCAACGAAGGCAAATCCGAGTTTACCGACGAGCAGAACCACAACATCGACCAGATGTTCGCCCTGCTTGAAAAGGCCCTAACCCGGATGAATGAAATCCTCCACATGCAGGAAGTCGTTCACGACGATATCAACCAGTCTTACAACATTGAAAACGAAATCAACAATTATCGCAACCAGTTGAAGATACACAATATGGAAGATGTCAACAATAAGAAATACCAGTATCAGGACGGTGTTTATTATATGGACCTTGTCGGTGAATCCGAAAAACTGGGTGACTATGTATTAAATGTAGTACAGGCCGTTATCGAAAAGAAAATATAACCATAAACTTTTATGGTTACCAAGTAAAAGCTCTTTCTGTTTATCCGGGAAGGGCTTTTTCATTATCCAATAGTCTCGGAAAGAAAACTACCTTATTCTTCATAGTATCATATATTATGATACAACATTCTCATAATATATGCGATTATAATATCATAATATATGATACTTCAAATTCCTTATAGAGTAATCCCATATAGGTCAGGAGAGAAGTAAACAGGGAGAGTGGCAAAGAGAAGGAAAGGTCTATAAACAATTAAAGCCTGTCTCACGACAAGCCCTAACCAACTTTGTTAACCTTAAATCTAATACTATTATGAAAAAACCACAATGCAAAGATAAGGCTGTAGCAAGCCTTTGTCAAGTCTTTTACAGACAATATATGTTAAGCCATCCGGGCATTGTAGCTAAAAATTGTTTTAGAACACAAAACTTTATACAATACAGACAAAAACTGCTAATTTTAACAGTTAAAAGGGGCGTTTTCCACCCTTTTAGCCCCCTGCAAAACTTATAGCATATCTACTATCCGCCGCTGCTCTTCAAAAAAGACGATACGGTCTTTCTCTCCGCTTCGGGAGATCAGGGTAGAAGTACGGATCAGGGATTGCATCCACTGCTTCATCCGTTGGAATATAGCTTCGTCAGGAGATGTCGCGTCGTTCAGTGTGAAAGATTTAAGCATCGTCAGATGGCAATGTTGCGTTTCCACATAACTGTAACTGGTTTCAAAGTTAACACTGCTGACAAAAAAATGGATATTCTTGCCTTCCTTCCAGAAACCTCTGGCAGCCAAAGTCTCCAGATCATCAATAAAGATCATCAGTTCCTTCTTCAGGACATTTATCTCCTCCCGGGTAATCAGGTAGATGCTGGCAAAATATTTAATATCATTCACCAGGTACAGGAATGTCATGCTATCCATTATATGGTACGCATTGGCTGCCTGGCAAACCTCCGTTACAATCTCGCTGTTAATCAGTTGCAGCCGGACAGGTGGTTCAATCTGGCTGTACCGGGCAGGCATAACATTCCCACATTGATAAATCCATTTGAACAGGTAAAACCGATAAATATGTCTGTAGCCTAACACCAACGACTGAGGAAGAATATTCAACGCCCCGCCCACTTCTGAATTCGGATCATCCTTGAGATACCTCAACTCATTCACAAAGTTTTCGAGCATCTCATAATCCTCTTCGCTCGGATTCAGGAAGTTTACCATTTTCATCTGGAACGGCCTGCTCTTACCCGAAGAACAGCCAATGATATGATCCAACGAAATATCCAGCTTGGCAGCAATGGTAGCAATTTCGAAGATGGTAAAAGGGACATCGCCTCTCAACCGACGATAAACGGCTTCCTTTTCCAGCATCAGAAGGTCGGCCAACTTATTTGTCAGCACGCCTCGTCCCGGAAACTTGTCTTTAATAGCCGTTACAAGATTTTCATATAACAGGTCATTTTTCATACATAATCGTTTTTCAAATTTGGTCTTAGTTCCCGGCGTCTGTCCTAAAAACACGTTCTGTTTCCGACAAATATATGCAAAAACTTTTGATTATGTAGCTCTTATACCTGTTTCCTTTCTTTCTTTTTTATTCACAAGGCAGTGTAAACCAGAACCTTGAACCCACGCCAGGCGTTGAATCCACACCGATCTCACCGCGTAAGGCATTGACGATCGTTTTACAAATAGACAAGCCTAAACCAGTACCTTGCTTGAAAGAATCGACTTTGGTAAACCGTTCGAAAATCGTTTCGATATGCCTGGCTGAAATACCGATACCGGTGTCGCTGACTTCAAACAAGACATGATCCTCTTCCACACGATAGGAAAGGGTGATAGATCCTTGTTCGGTAAACTTGATGGCATTCGACAGTAAGTTGGAGACCACTTGCGTAACTCGCTTGGGGTCGGTATGGAGTATTTTGTCCGGCAAAGCATTCAGGTCGCACCGCATAGAGACGCCTTCCTGGACTTTCAGGGAATGTACTTTATATTGTTCTGCACATATTTCCTTTATATTGACATCTGCCAGCGAATAATCCATCATTCCCGATTCGATCTTTGAGAAATCAAGGATATCGGTGACCAGACGAAGAAGCAGGTCGCAATTTGTATTGATAATCTTCACATATTCATCCTTTCCCTCTTCATCATCCATTTCAGCAATGATACCGGAGAAACCGACAATGGCATTCAAAGGCGTACGGATCTCATGGCTCATATTGGCCAGAAACGTAGATTTCAGCATATCTGCCTCACGGGCCTTTTGCATTTCCAGTTCATTCTTACGCGATTCGTCACGGGCCTGCTGCAAATTCTCTTCCAGCAGTTTCTCTCCCGTTATGTCCGTTATATAACAAACGACTTTGCTGGGATGCCCGTCTTTATTGATTTTGTGCGCCTGGGCATTTATACGAATCCATGTGGGAACCGTCCGGACAAACATTTTACATACAAAACTACAATTATCAGTCTCTCCGCGGATAACCTGCAAAAGAGGTCCCATATCATTCCCGGGGATAGAACTGAATTGCCCCAAATCCCACAACTCCTGAATAGACAGATAATTATGTGTCTTCAGATAATTGAACAAAGGATTTGAACTGGAATGGTCATTCAACACAGGGTCTATATACAGTTCATCCTCCTCCACACTATACTCACCGACTATTGAACGACCGGACAACAGAACGGCTTTCAAAATAGCCAGGTTGTTACGGGTCTGTTCCGCTTTAAGTTGCATATCCGTGTTATCTGAAATGATTAGCAGGTATCCGACCAGCCCGAACTCCGGATCATTCAGTCCTATTCCCTTTATCTGAAGATATTTGACCTGGTCTACGAAAGCCGATGGATAATAGCTGGTATTCTGTATGATACTAAAATCATAGACGAATGGAAAACTAAACGCCCGTCCGCTCTTTATCCCCTTCAGTATTTTCTCCGGAATAGCCGGGTTCCTGAAAAGATTAATGCCTAAAAGATCTTTGCGGGCAGAGCCGAAAATACGGGCATCAGCCTCATTGAGATCGATCAGGTAACCTTCGGAGTCATATAGTTCCACCCCGATAGGCAAATTATTGAAGAACTGTTTAAATTTGATGCTGAGTTCCGCCAAATGTTTCCTCGATTCTTCCAGGCTGGCTTGTGTCTCCCGACGTTCGATGATCAGGGAAAAGATACTTGCTATAATATGTAAGTCTTCGATTTCCGTAGCAGTCCAGAAACGTTGTACACGAACAGAATCAAAACCAATAAACCCCTGTATTTTATTATGGAAAGAAAGCGGAATAATAAGCATGGATTTCAGGTGCTGCAACTCAAACAGCTTTTTATCCGTTTCCGCTTCCGGAGGCAGGTCGCTCATGCTGCACATGACGATATCACGTCCGTCCTTTACTGTTTCCATGATCCAGGGGATAGTCTCGTCCGTCAGTTCCGAATGGTTCTCTTTGGGGACTTCCACCCATTCGCTCATCACTTCGTAAGGGAAATAGGCTGTCCGCCCGTCTTTTTCAAAAATAGCTACATATCCCCAGTCTGCATTGAAAAAGTTCAGGAGCAAACTCATGGCCTTCTCTATCGGCTGGCGTTCTTCATTAAACAGCAATACAAGTACCTCGGAAATAATACGCTTGATATTGGAAGCTTCAGCAAAAGAACTGCCGGTATCGGCCTTCCGTTCATTGTCACGTGCTTCTAATAATAGTATCAGTTCCTCTTTGGATAATCGGTTATATTTGTTCTTTGTTAGTGTTGACATCATATGGTAATTCTTTATAAACGCAAAAATATTGAATAGTTTTGATTTTTAAGGCATTTCAAGGAACTAATTCACGTCGAGACATGTTAATATTCACTGGAAATCGCCCGGAAGGCCGTTTCTTTAGAACAATTATGCTTTTAATCATAAGCGTGTTCAGCGTAAAAAGTTATATTTGCATGTTCTAATGTAGACGATTTTAAATATGTTGAAGCAACAGTTACAACAAAAGTTACAGCAAAAGCTATCTCCGCAGCAGATCCAGTTAATACGGCTTCTGGAACTTCCCGCTATCGAGCTGGAAGAACGAATCAAGCACGAACTGGAGGATAATCCTGCCCTGGAGGAAGGAAAGGATATTGCGGACGACTTTGAACGGACTGACGACGAGGGTGTTGATGATATAACTACAAACGAAACAGATACAGACCTCTCACTCGGAGACTATATGAGTGAAGACGATATCCCGGATTACAAGCTCCGCGAGATAAGCGAGAAAACCGACCGCAAGGAAGATATTCCTTTTTCCGTAAGCCAGTCATTGAACGAATATCTGCTGCAACAGCTCGGATTGCGTGACCTGCCGGAAAAGGAAATGAAGATTGCCGAATATATTATCGGAAATATAGACGACGACGGTTACTTGCGTCGCGAACTCTCCGCCATTGCCGACGACCTGGTTTTCCAGGCCGGACAGGACGTTAACGAGAAAGAAATAGAAGAGGTGCTCACCATCATACAGGATTTCGACCCCGCCGGAGTCGGAGCCCGCAACCTGCAGGAATGTTTATTGCTCCAACTCGACCGTAAAGAGTCGACGCCCGGAGTAAAGATGGCTATCCATATCCTCACGGAATATTTCGAGGAATTTACCCGCAAGCACTACGACAAGATCATGCGCGGCCTCAACATCAGCGAAGGCACGCTGAAAAAGGCTATTCACGAAATAATTGCTCTCGATCCTAAACCTTGCAGCAGTTGGGGTGGTTCTATGGAAGCAGCCATGAGCCAGGTCATTCCGGATTTCCTGGTCGAGGCGGTGAACGGCGAATTGATCCTGAGCATGAACAACCGGGATATTCCGGATCTGAAGATCAGCCGTGAATATGCGGAAATGTTTCAGGACTACACCGGCAATAAGGCCAACCAGACTTCCAAAATGCGTGAAGCAGTGCAGTTCGTAAAACAAAAGCTGGATTCCGCACAATGGTTTATCGACGCTATCAAACAGCGCCAGGAAACATTACAGCGTACGATGGAAGCCATCATCCTCCTGCAACGGGACTTTTTCCTGACGGGAGACGATGCGACCCTGCGCCCGATGATACTGAAAGACGTGGCCGAACGTGCGGGATACGACATATCGACCATTTCGAGGGTTAGCAACAGTAAATACGTGCAAACCAATTTCGGCATCTACCCCCTGAAGTTCTTCTTCTCCGAATCGATGCAAACCGACAGCGGCGAGGAAATATCCACCCGTGAGGTGAAGAAGATAATGAAAGAACACATAGACAGCGAGGATAAACGCAAACCGCTCACAGATGAGGAACTCACCACGATCCTCAAAGAGAAAGGTTATGTGATCGCCCGCCGCACAGTGGCCAAATACCGGGAACAACTAGACATTCCGGTTGCAAGGCTCAGAAAAGAAATATAAATTTGAAGCGTTATGAGATTGTTTTCAAATATAATATCCGGCATGTTCCACCCGTTACTAATGATAACGTATGGAGTCATTCTGGCATTGTCATTCACATACCTGGCGATCTACCCGCCCACCATGAAGTTGTTTCTGGTTGGCGGAGCCTTCCTGTCGACAGCCGTCGTTCCGGGAATTTTCATCTTTCTGATGGTCAAGAACGGGGCCGCCGGCGACCTGGAACTGACAGACCGCAAAGAACGGGTAGTTCCCTACCTGATCATCATCACCTCCATCATGGTCTGTATATTTTATATGTACAAGATGATGATCCCGTTCTGGTTCCTCTCGTTGCTGATGGGGGCCTGCGTAGCATTGCTCTTTTCCCTGTGCATTAACTTCTTCTGGAAGATCAGTGCCCATGCGCTGGGCATCGGAGGACTTCTCGGAGGAATCATGGGTGTTGCGCGCATCCACCTGATAAATCCTTACTGGGGATTCATTATCATACTGCTGGCAGCCGGGCTGGTCGGTACTTCACGTATCTTTTTAAAACGGCATACTCCTATGCAGGTATATGCCGGCTTTTGTCTCGGTTTTATATGTACCTTTGTAGCCTCATTATTGAGTTATATCTATTTATTCATCTAATAAAAACACTAAAGTTATGAACTTTCCTGCTGATTTAAAGTACACAAAAGATCACGAATGGATTCGTGTAGACGGCGAAGTTGCCTATATCGGTATCACTGACTATGCTCAGAGCGAATTAGGCGAAATCGTTTTTGTAGACATCACCACTGAAGGCGAAGTCGTTGCCAAAGAAGAAGTTTTCGGTACAATCGAAGCTGTAAAAACTGTTTCCGACCTGTTCATGCCGGTTAGCGGAGAAGTGATCCAGGCAAACTCCGAACTGGAAGACAAACCTGAACTGGTAAACGAAGATGTTTACGGAAACGGATGGTTGATCAAGATTTCCATGTCTGACCCTTCTGAACTGGACGACCTGCTGTCGGCTGCCGAATACGAACAACTGATCGCAAAATAAATGACACCGGTAGTAAGTATTATCATGGGCAGCACTTCCGACCTGCCCGTAATGGAAAAAGCAGCCAAGTTGCTGGACGAAATGGAGATTCCTTTCGAAATGCACGCCTTGTCTGCCCACCGTACTCCGGCTGAAGTGGAAGCCTTTGCCAAAGGAGCCAAAGACCGTGGTATTAAAGTTATTATCGCCGCAGCCGGTATGGCTGCACACCTGTGTGGCGTGATTGCATCCATGACTACCGTTCCGGTAATCGGTGTGCCTATCAACTCTACACTCGACGGTATGGACGCCCTGCTGGCTATCGTACAGATGCCTCCGGGAATTCCTGTTGCCACTGTCGGTATCAACGGAGCATTAAACGCCGGAATCCTGGCAGTCCAGATGCTTGCCGTAGGAGACGAACAACTCCAGGGCAAGCTGGCCGATTACAAGGAAAATCTGAAGAAAAAGATCGTAAAAGCCAACGAAGAGTTAGCGAAAGTATCTTTTAAATACAAAACTAATTAATCAGATTGTTGGAATATAGCCTGTTTTTAGCGACTGAAAGGTAACTTTTCCCCTCTTGAGAGGGGGCAGGGGGTGTGTTAAAGCCAGTAATAAGGCGAAAAGATAACACCCCCCTTATCCCCTCTCAAGAGGGGAAACAGATACCATCGGACGCTCCGGCCATGTTCCCCAAAACAAACTAGTAAATGGATTATTTTAATTACAGTCGCCGTAAATCATCTGTTGTCAATATAGGAAACACCCCGTTGGGTGGCGAGAACCCGATACGTATCCAATCCATGGCCAATGTATCCACCATGGACACCGAAGCCTCTGTCCGCCAGGCCATCCGCATGATCGAAGCCGGAGCCGAATATGTGCGTTTCACCGCACAGGGAGAACGCGAAGCCCGCAACCTGGGAGAGATCCGGAAAGAACTGAATGCCCAGGGATATACCACCCCACTCGTTGCCGACATACATTTCAACCCCAGAGCGGCCGATGCCGCCGCCGAAGTGGTGGAAAAAGTACGTATCAACCCCGGTAACTATGTTGACAAAATAAAAACATTTGACCTTCTGGAATACACCGACGAAGAATATGCCGCCGAATTGCAGAAGATACGCGACCGTTTTGTCCCTTTCCTCGACATTTGTAAAAAACACGGAACCGCCATCCGCATTGGCGTAAATCATGGTTCACTGTCCGACCGTATCATGAGCCGGTATGGTGATACCCCTGAAGGAATGGTTGCCTCCTGCATGGAATTTCTGCGTATCTGCCGGGACGAGAATTTCCCGGACGTGGTAATCTCCATCAAAGCATCCAACACGGTTGTCATGGTCCGCACCGTACGTCTGCTCGTCCGTACCATGGAGGCAGAAGACATGCACTACCCGCTCCACCTGGGAGTGACCGAAGCCGGTGACGGTGAAGACGGCCGCATTAAAAGTGCTGTCGGTATCGGCGCCCTGCTGACCGACGGAATAGGCGATACCATCCGCGTATCCCTCAGCGAAGACCCGGAAGCAGAAATACCGGTTGCCCGCAAACTGGTAAACTACATACTGGAACTCCGGGAGCACAGGCCGATTACCGCCCAGGCAGTTCCCGGATACGACCCGGTAACAGCCACACGCCGCATCAGCCGGGTAACGGAAGGCATCGGAGGCAATTTCCCTCCCGTTGTCATCTCCGACCGTAGCAACGGTGACTTCGAATTCGATTATTCTTCCCTGCCCGATTACATATACATCGGCAAAGAAGACCCGGACAATCTTCCCGACAACTTCCGCATGCTGGTAGATGCCCATTTCTGGAAAGAACGTCCGAATGCCTACCCTTACTTCATCGCTTCCGAAATAGAGGAGATGAAAGAATACAACTCTCCGCTGAAATTCATCCGCCTGACATACAATAACCTGACGGACAAGACGCTGGAGATACTGAAACAGGATAAAACAGCCGTGGCAGTCCTGAGTACCCACCACCGCAACGGTGTCGGATCGCAACGTGCAGCCATGCACAAATTACTGGCAGCCGGCTGCGATATCCCCGTCATCCTTCACCGCGACTATCACGAACCGGACAAAGAAGCCCTGCAACTCAAAGCTGCGGCCGACTTCGGCACCTTGCTGCTCGATGGTTTCGGCGACGGCATCATGCTGCATAATAACGATGAATGCGAAGCCCTGGTCACCGACAGTTACATGTTCGGCATCCTCCAGGCAACCCGTTCGCGCATCAGCAAAACAGAATATATCTCCTGCCCGAGTTGCGGACGTACGCTCTATGACCTGCAAACGACGATTGCCCGCATCAAAGAAGCCACTTCCCACCTGAAAGGATTGAAGATCGGCATCATGGGCTGTATCGTAAACGGTCCCGGCGAAATGGCTGATGCCGACTACGGTTATGTAGGTGCGGGACGCGGGCAGATCAGCCTCTACAAAGGCAAAGAATGCGTGCTGAAAAACATCCCCGAAGAAGATGCAGTAGAACGTTTAGTTCAGTTAATAAAAGAGAACGGTGACTGGCAGAACTGATATTTGTACTATCTTCGTCCCTCAAAATCAAGATATAATATGGAAGTAAAGATAATTAATAAATCACATCACCCACTGCCTGCCTATGCAACAGAATTGTCGGCAGGTATGGATATCCGTGCAAACCTGACAGAACCCGTAGTGCTGAAACCATTGGAACGTAAGCTGATCCCGACCGGATTATATATTGCCCTGCCCGAAGGTTACGAAGCACAGATGCGCCCCCGCAGCGGCCTGGCATTGAAACACGGTATCACTCTGTTGAATACGCCGGGAACGATCGATGCGGACTACCGTGGCGAGATCGGCGTTATCCTGGTCAATCTCTCTTCCGAACCGTTCACCGTGAACGACGGGGAGCGTATCTGCCAGATGGTAATCGCCACCTACAGCCAGATCGACTGGAAGCCGGTAGAGGTCCTGGACGATACGGAACGGGGAGCCGGAGGTTTCGGACATACGGGCAAGAAATAACCCCTCCTTTTGACGGAGGTCGTCACCCCTCGTTGACGGAAGCCGTCAGTTACCGTTGACGACTACCGTAACAAATCAGATTAAAATAAGAACATAGAATAAGATATATGTTGAAACAACTAATATACGGGATACTTTTTTCACTCCTCCTGCTGACGGGAATCAACCCCTTGCATGCAGAAGAGACCCGGAAAGACACTCCCACCAAGGCAAAAGAATTAAGTGAAGCCGAACAACGGAAATTCGACTATTTCTTTTTCGAAGGGCTGAACCTGAAAACAGCCGGAAAGTTCGATGCCGCTTTCGACGCTTTCAACCATTGCATGGCCATCGACTCGACGGCATCTCCTGTACTGTATGAACTTTCATCGTTCTATGTGCAGATGAACCGGCCGGAAAAGGCGGTCGAGATGTTGCAGCGTGCCGTAGCCAATAGTACGGACAACTTCACCTACCGGATGGCACTGGCTACTATCAGCCGCAACCTGGGTATGTACGGAGAAGCAGCCGAGGAATATGAGAAACTGGTAAAAGCCTTTCCCGGAAAACCGGAACTGAACTATTACCTGGCAGAAGCACTGACACAGGAAGGCGAAACCGGCAAGGCAATCGATGCCTACAACGCCCTCGAATCGTCCATCGGCATGAACGAGGCGCTCTCCATGCAGAAATACAAGCTCTACAACCAGCTGGAACAATCGGATGCCGCTTTCAACGAAATAGAAAAGCTGGCTATCAAATATCCGATGGAAGCCCGCTACCAAATCATCCTGGGTGACCTTCACCTGGAAAAGAACGACACGATAAAGGCCCGCGCCTACTACCAGAAAGCCCATGAGATCGACCCGGGTAACCCTTACTACATCGTCTCTATGGCCAACTACTACGAAGCGACCGGCAACAAGGATGCCGCCGAAACGCAGATACGCAACGCCCTGATCAATGAAAAACTCGACGTAGACACCAAAGTCGCCATCCTCTCCCGTTATATCCTGAAGTTGCAACAGACGAAGAAAGGGACGGACAGCGCCAACGCTTTGTTCCAGACATTGCTCGAACAACATCCGGAAGACACCGACCTGAAACAGATGTACGGCAGCCTGCTGATCACGCAGGGGAAAACGGATGAAGCCCGTTTCCAGTTCCAGCTTATCACAGAGATGGAGCCCGAAAACGCCGCTGCCTGGCAACAACTGCTGAATATGTCGCTGAAAGCCGAAGATATTCCCGAAGTGATCCGTATCTGTACCAAATGCCAGGAACTGTTCCCGGATGCACCCGAATATTATTTCTATCTGGGTATCGCTTATTACCAGCAGGAGAAATACCAGGAAGCCCTGAACACCTACTATGCAGGTATCAACATCATCCCGACGGATAATCCCCGGCTTAAATCCGATTTCTACGGACAGATCGGCGACATCTACTATCAGATGAAACAAATGGACCAGACATACAAGGCTTACGACGAAGCACTGAAATACAACGACAACAACATCGTCGTCCTCAACAACTACGCGTATTTCCTTTCCCTGGATAAAAAAGACCTGAAAAAGGCGGAACGCATGAGCGCCCAGTGCATCAAGCTCGAACCGGACAATGCGACCTATCTGGACACATACGCATGGATATTCTTCGTACAGGGCAACTACACCCTGGCCAAGATCTACATCGAAAGCGCCCTGGAGAAAGACACGACGAAAAGTTCGGAACTGGTAGACCATTACGGCGACATCCTGTATATGATAGGAGACAAGGACAAAGCCGTAGAACAATGGAAAAAGGCCCGCGAAATGGGTAAAGAAAGCGAAATACTCGACCGCAAGATCATAGAAGGCAAATATATCGAAGAGGAGGAAGCAAAATGAAAAGGATGACAACCCATGTCCCCGCGCCCGACGCGGGGCCACAGAAGAACCAACGGTTAAAGGCCGGCACCTTTGCGATCCCGTGTCAAGCACGGGAATGGGTAAGTCTGGCTTTTATCTTATTGATCATCCTGTTCTTGTCCGGCTGTAAAACATCAAAGAAAGTCGGGACGGTAGCCTCCGGCAGTGCCAAGGCTCACGACGAGTTTTTCGAGGCCATGGAAGAACATTCTTTTCAGTTCAATACGATGACGGCACGCCTGAATGCGGAACTGAAAACGGCCAAAAACAACATGAGTTCGCGTGTCGACCTGAAGATGGTCAGGGACAGCGCCTTCCAGCTATCCGTACAGCCATTCCTGGGGATCGAAGTTTTCCGCGCCGAATTTACCGTCGACAGCATAAAGGTAGTAGACCGCATGAACAAACGGTATGTCGCCGAACGTTATGCCGACCTGAAAGGCCAGACACCGATCGAATTTAACTTTTATAACCTCCAGGCACTGTTCACCAACCATATCTTCCTGCCCGGCAAACAGGAGATAGACCCCAAACAGTACAAACGTTTCAAACTGAACCAGGAAGGTTCGACTGCCGAGATCAAGGTCAAAGACACGATGGGACTGCTTTACACCTTCTTTGCCGACGGCGAAGAGAAGTTGCTTTCCACCTATATCACCGACCCGTCCGAGCAATATGCCCTGCAATGGGACTATTCCGATTTCCGCGTGGCGGAAGGACAGCCTTTCCCGATGCTGATGGACGTACAGGTCCTGGCAAACGGTTCGTCGCAGGGAGGCATCGCTTTCCGTTTCTCCCGCATCCAGACGAATGTTCCGGTTAATCTGGACTTTTCCATTCCGGCTAAGTATAAACGTATTACCTTTGCACAAATCATAAAATCAATCAGTAACAGCCAGCAATAAAAATGAAGTACATTTGGTTTGTCATATTCACGTTATCTGCCCTGACCGCCTTCGGACAGAAGTCCGCCCGGGTGAGACAGCTTGAAGAACAGCGAAAGAAAGCGCTGGCCGAGGTCGAAATGACAAACCAGTTACTGCAAGAGACGACGCAAACAGCCCAGAACACCCTCAACCGGCTGAATCTGCTCTCCCAGCAGATCCTTTCCCGTAAAAAGGTGATCAGCCTGCTCAACCAGGAACTAGGCGAACTGGATAACCAGATAACCGCTTCCCGCCGTGAGATCAATAAGCTGGAAAAAGAACTGGACGGTAAACGTGAGAACTACGGCAAGTCTATGCAAAGCATGTACAAACGCCGCAGTTCGCAGGATAAACTGCTCTTTATCCTCTCCGCCGATAATTTCGCACAATCCATGCGCCGTATGCGTTACCTGCGTGAATATGCCGACTGGCAGAAGCTCCAGGCCACCGAGATCATCGACAAACAAACCGAGATCACCCTCAAACAAAAAGAACTGGAAAAGACACGTTCCGAAAAGAACGCATTGCTGGGAACCCGCGAACAGGAGAGCCAAAAGCTCCAGACCGAGGAAACCAGCCAGAAAGCCGAAGTACAGCAACTCAACAAAAAACAAAAGCAGCTGAAAGAAGAACTCCGGAAGAAGCAGCAGCAAGCCAATGCCCTGAACCGTCAGATCGAAAAGCAGATTGCCGAAGAGATAGCCCGTGCCGAAGCCGAAGCTAAGGCCGCCCGCGAACGTGAACGCCGTGCCCGCGAAAAGGCCAAAGCAGAAGGAAAAGAGCCGGTCAAAGAGCCCGTACAGGAAGAACGCGTAGCCGATACCAAAGGCGGTTATGCCATGACACGCGCCGAAAAGAAACTGTCCGACGACTTCGCCGGCAACCGTGGCCGCCTGCCCTTCCCGGTAGCCGGACGTTATACGATCGTCGGAACCTTCGGCGAACAACAGCATCAGGAACTGAAATACGTACGCACCAACAACAGCGGTATCGACATTCAGACAAATCCCGGAGCCGAAGCCCGTGCCGTCTTCAATGGCGAAGTAACCCGTGTATTCGTAGTGCCCGGCTACAATAATTCCGTCATCATACGTCATGGTAATTACCTGACCGTATACAGCAACCTGAGCCAGGTCTATGTAAAGGCAGGCGATAAAGTCAGCACCCGTCAGACTATCGGAAAGATATTCACCGATACGGAGAGTGGCAATGCCACCATCCTTCATTTCCAGCTTTGGAAAGAAAAGACCAAGCTGAACCCGGCACCGTGGCTGGATTGATCCGTTAACTAAAAAAAGTTTCCTACCTTTGCCACTGACTTAAAAAAAAAATGACAATGTATTTGACACTCTTTCTTACTTTCCTGAAAATTGGTGTGGGGACGATAGGCGGTGGCTATGCAATGCTGCCATTGATACAACGGGAGGTAGTAGACCGCGGCTGGCTGTCGAAAGAAGATTTCATCGACCTTTTCTCCGTTGCCCAGTCGTTACCGGGTATCTTCGCCGTAAACATCTCCATCTTTGTCGGTTACAAGTTGAAAAAAAGTATGGGAAGTGTAGTTTGCGCACTCGGGACAATCCTGCCGTCTTTCCTGATTATCCTGCTGATCGCCACGTTTTTCACCCGCGTGCAGGACAATGAATGGGTTGAAAAGATATTCAAAGGCTTACGTCCCGCCGTCGTGGCGCTGATCGCCGTGCCTTGTATCACTACGGCACGTTCCATCAAACTGAGTTATCTCACGATGCTTATCCCTGTTGCAGCCGCGTTGCTGATCTGGATAGGAGGCGTTTCGCCGGTATGGATCATCCTGGTTGCCATTGCAGGCGGGTTGGTATATGGTTTAAAGATAAAGAAAAATTGATATGATCTGGTTACAGTTACTTTACGTTTACCTGAAGATCGGGATCTTCGGTTTCGGTGGCGGATATGCCATGCTCTCACTGATACAGGCAGATGTAGTGGACCGCTATAAATGGATATCCTTGCAAGAGTTCACGGACATTGTCGCAATCTCTCAGATGACACCCGGTCCGATCGGGATCAATAGTGCGACTTATATTGGTTATACGGCCATACATAATGCCGGATATTCTCCTTTTATGGCAGTCCTCGGTTCCTGTCTGACCACATTTGCCGTATGTTTGCCATCGTTCATACTGGTACTGGTCATCTCCTACTTTTTTGCCAAGTTCAAGAACAACAAATATGTCGTTGCCGCCTTTACGGGCTTACGTCCGGCCACAGTCGGACTGATCGCCGCCGCTGCACTCATGTTGATGAACAAAGAGAACTTCATCGACTACAAAAGTTTCCTGATCTTCGGTGCCGCCTTCATCCTTACCTGGAAGTTCAAGGTCCATCCGATACTGATGATTGCATTGGCCGGGGTTGCGGGGTTGATATTGTATTGGTAATTATAAATAGCTTTCAGATATCTCAGACCAGGGCAACCACACCCAAATAACTTGTTTCAGATCTTGTCAGAATTGAGCTATTTTCTTTAATGGGGTTTTGCCCCATGCCGCAGGCTCTCTTTTGCCGTCAGTTTCAACTGACGGATAGATAAACCTTCCGGTTTTACCGGATTCCTCTGTGGGTTTCAACCCCTTTTCCTGATATGTATAATGAAAGGGGATAAATCCCACAGAGGAAGAGGCTTTGCCTCCTGTATTTAGAACCGTTGGTTGAAACCAACGGCAAAATAGAGCCTGCGGCACGAGGCTCGCCTCGTTAAAAGACACCGTAGATAGTTCAGTTTTTTCTAAATTGGAACATCCTTTTGGTACGGTTGCCCTGATTACAATTGTATATCACGAGTACTTTAGAACTTTTCTTCAGTGATCCGGTTTTGTTTCCCTATTTCATACGAAAGCCCCGACAGGAAATTCTGCCGGGGCTTTGTTTTTGTCTGTTTTCACTCTTCACAGAGGTAGAACAGAAGAACTTTATTTCATTACTTTAGTATTAATATGACCACTTGTTCGCCTGTCGCAGGTTAATTAATTCCTTACGGAATCGCGCAGTCAACTCTAATTTATTGATTATAAATAATTTCTTATTTTACGATAGCTTTAACTGTTGTTTCTCCTTCAACAGCTACTACAACTATACCTGCAGGAGCTTTGATAACAGCGTCATCAGAAGTGATAACAGTATTAGCAATTGTCTGACCCAGCAGATTGTTGATAGCTACTCTCTTGCCTGCTGCACCAACAATTGTGATCTGACCTTCGCCAGCAACAACCTTCACAGCTGAAGCATTGATTTCATCGTTAGCTGTAACAGTACCTTCCTTGCCAACTTCGATTTCAATTTCACCTACATTGTCACCAACGAACTGAGAAGTAGGAATGAATTCTTGTGCTAACAAAGTTTTACCATCAGCAAACAGACAAGGATGATAAGCTGTAACTGTTACATCATACAAGCTATTCGGCTTCATGTTCTTAACATTTACAGTTAAGTATTTGCCATCCTTCGTATAGTTAGCTTCGTTACCAGCATGAATTTTCACAGATTCTGCACCATCAACCAAGTTGAACTCTACGTTTTCAGGCCCTTCCCACCAATAAGAAGCATTACCGTTGCCATCAACTAAAGAAGTATTGATAGTTTCCCAGTCAGTGATGTTGAATTCACCCTGGTTTTCAGGCATACCGTTATAAGCCTTACGTGCTAAGTGAGCACCAGCTTCACCGAATGTGAAGACGTCGATCTGATTTTCACCTTCCATCAGATATACATTATAACGATATTGATCGCTAATTGTGATGTTTACAAGATTACCTGCGTTTTCATCTGTACCCTTCTTATCGCGGAATTCACTGATGATCACAGCACTGTTTGTCCAACCGCCTTGCAGATTGAATGTATTGATAGTTGTATTCTTGAAGTGACCATAATATGTTTCTTTGTCACCAGCTTTATCTTCACGAACTACTTTCAGATAATAGTTAACAATCATTTTAGGATTGATTACTTTACCTGTACCGTTGAACAACTCTACAGACAAAATATCGCTATTCTGGTTAGAACCTTTACTCTTAGCCAATACTTCAGACATGAAGACATTCTTAGATGTATTCTTCGGAGCCAAGTGACCTACCTGTACTACATAATAGTCAGCACCCGGAATACCTTCCCATTTCAAGACAGCTGTTGCACCGTCGATATCACCGTGTACCATCGGTTGCAATACAGGAAGTTCATCTCCAACAGTCGGTTCTCCAGCAATTGCCAAATCATTCGTTAAGCAGTTAGCCTCTACGATCAATACATTTTCTTTTGCACATGCTGTAGCAGCAGTCGGAGCATAGTGAACAGTAGCAGTAGTAGTGAAAGAACCGTTCACATCAACCTTTACATTTGCCGGAGCTGTCAAAGTAAATGGGTTATCATAATTTACTGTACCCAAAGAAACCTTAATAGCTTCTGTTGCAGTCAGCGGGTTAAATTCTTTACCTTCGATAACAACCTTCACATCAGCTTTTGAATCTACATTAGCTGTGATATCTGTAGCAGGAGTAATTGTAATTTCCGGTTTGTAAATGAAACCATATACTTCACCTTCGTTTACATAATGCATATAATTAAACTGTTCTAACGGATTCAATTCACCGTTTGTCCAAGTCATTACATTTTCGTTAGACTTAACAGTGAACAAATCTTCTGCTCTATGCATAGCTCCGTTTTTAGTAGCTTGATTGAATGTTACAACCACTAAACCTAACACTTCACCATATTGGTTCGGAGTCAGTTTATCAACAGCTGCACCACCATTCAACATATCTTTGATTACATAACTAAATGCATTCGGATATGCGCTTACATTCGCTTTACGAGTTACATTAACTACTTTTTCCAAGTTGTAACCAGCTACGTAGAATGAGTCTACTGCCAATGGGTTTACGTAATCACATTCATCCTGATATACCTTACCAAAATATTTCTGGAATTCAGGATATACTAAGTTCGGTAAATTTGTACCAAATGAAGGACGATAAGAATTGTGCATTTCGTCGATAAGGTTCAAGTTATTGATATTACTCCACAGATTAGCACGAGTATCACCATATAAACCTGCAACTACACCAACACCACATAACGGGCAATTGCTTTCAGACTCAACACCTACAGCCCAAACTTGCAATTCATATGTATCAGGATTCCATTCTTTTACATTTGCTTTTTCAGGATCCAAGAAGCCATCCTTATTCGGAACGAACTGTACGTAAATAGGAAGACCTTCTTCACGGAACTGCTTCATCTTAGCATCGTCCAATGTATTGATGCTGATTTCCAATGTATCCGTATTGTTATTTACCCAAGCACCATCTTCACTCAATTTGAAACGGAATTCCTGGTTATCTGTATCATTCTGGTTTGCATTTGCAATATTCTGTAAAGTTACACGAACTTTAGCGATACCGTCATTTCCTGTAGGTTTCAATTCGCTACCATGCAACACCAATTTCTTAACACGTGAAGCATAACGAGAGTTATCCAATGCATCTTTCTTATTATAAGGAGCGAAGAATACATTGTCGGCTGTATAACGACCTACTGTACCGTCAAAGTTTTCGCCTTCATAAGTCAACCACAATGCGCCAACTCTAGCTGCAGCCAATGTCCAGCCGAATTTTCCATAAGCATCAAAACCTAACGGTTTGTAGTCTGCATTCACTGCGATTTTCCATGCTTCTTCACGAGTGATGTCGTTAGTCCATTCTCTCAACGCTAAAGTCAATTTAGAACCTTCTTCTATTACACCACATGAAGAATATTTAATACCGTCAGTTATTTTCACTTTACCATATGAAGTCCACTGATCAGAAGTCATCTTTTCATATGCCAAGAAATCCATCGGATATGTTTTCTGATCAGGAATATTCTTACCCACAACTTCTACTTCTTGTGTCTGGCAATTTTCATTAAAAAAGATATGATCTTTAGCGAAAGCTAATTCAGGAACAGAGTTTGCAGAAATTAATCCTGTTTCAGCAGACAAACGGATAGGATTCAATACATCTGTTTCTGGTAACTTAGCAGCATATTTTCCAGAGAAAGTAGCGATTGATTTCGGTTGGAAATCATATGTTACTTCATCTTCCAACTTAACGCCATCTGATTCTTTTTCAAATTCAGCACGAACAACATCGTTGTTATTTGTTACGTTTGTCCATACAAAAGCATCTTCAGCTGTTGTTTTAGCAGGCAACTTTACATTTTCTGCGCTCAACGCCAAAGTACCAGATGTACAGCTCTTTAAACCTAAACCTGCTTCAAAAGATGTTACATCAGCAGTCAAAGCCAAAGTCGGTTCGTCGAAATTCATAGCAAAACCGCTAACAACCAATGCCGGAGCGAAATGGCTCTTAGAACCGGTTTCTTCTACATCCTTAATGGCAACAAAATCAGACCACAAGGTCACCTGGATCAACTTATTATCCAAAGAACCTTCAATAAACATCTGCTGATCAGTAATCGGGTCAGTTACTACATCGAACAGATTGATTACTTTATCTGTTACATCAGCAGCACCTGTTTCAAAGATTGCACCATTTGATTTAAAAACAGCAGCGTCATCAGCACCATCTTTAAAGATATCACTTTTCTTTACTGCGTTACCTTCCAAATCAAAAACAGAAATTGTTACATGCCAATCAGCAGAAGAAGTTGCAGCCAAACCAAAGTTCTCAGCACTTAACTTAACTTTCAGTTCACGTACATTTGTCATATATTTAGTTGACAAATCGAACATCAACTCACCACTCTGACTGTCACCCAAGAAGATTCCTAAAGAGTCAGTACCACTTTGCCATACCGTAGTAGTGGTATAATTGTTTGTCGGCTTTTCGGTAATATTGGGATAATATACATTAGCTGTAGTAGCAGTTCCATTAAAAGCACGGAAATAAACACCATTACCCCAAACTTTCTTGCCATCTACATTTACAGCCTTACCAGGGAAACCCGGCAGTACGTCATTACCTTCAGCTTCATACAAAATAGGTTTTTGAGCAGCAGTCAAACCTGCGTATTTGGCAGCATCCCATGCAGGAGCATTTTCAACCTGTCCAAATACCGATGCTGAGCCCAAAACCAACATAGCGCTAAGAGTTAGCACTTTTGTTTTAGTAAAGTTTCGCATACGAAAAAATTTAAAATTAATACTATATTTATATGTCTCAAATTTGATTGATTCTATAACAATGACTAGAGAAAACGTTCCTTTTTTCTCGCCAGCAAAGGTACCACATTCTTTTAATCCTCCAATCATTTTCAAAATATTTTTTTCTTTCCTATATCCTTTCTTATCAACAGAATAGCAAAGTGAGTACGAAAATCGCTCTTTTGAACACAAAGATAAAAGAAGCGAAAAACAATGGCGAGAAAAAAGGAACGTTTTTTTTAGTCATTCAATTTTACACCTATACTTTATATTTCAAATCATATACAAATTTCATCTTTCAGGAATATCCTATCCGGTGCCTACCCGTCAAAAATGGCTGCCTACCCGTCAGAACCCCGATGCCTACTCGTTTTCAGACCAGTTACTACCCGTTGGGGGAAAAGGTGGTTTTGGGAAAGCGATTGTTAACTACAGTTAATTGCGTCAAAAGCCTCAAAAATTTCCTAGGGTATTATCGGCACGGAAATCTCCTTGCCTATGGTTGTTTTATGAAAATAACCGGCTCCTAATGAAACGATTAAGCCGTTTTTCTCAGCCGAAGTCAATAAACGGTCGACCGAAGATTTGCTTAGAAGGAGGACATGTCCCGCGTCACGAATCTCCGCACGCTTGAATTTTACCGGCATCTCGGCGAAGATTTTCTGCGAAATGAAAGGCATTTTATAACGCAACTCCTTTTTATTCCTCTTTAGGGAAGTGCTCACCACATAGGTGTGTTGCAAACAGATCGTACCGATATGGAAAGCCACTTCGAAATCATCGTCACGGATCACCCAATCTTTTTCCTCACTCAGTGTCTCCCCTTTGCGAATCGCCGTGAGCACCATCCCAATACGAAAGATAGCCAACCGGTAACGCAACACAGCGGAAGCCACATCTTCATGCCCGAACACACGTACATTATTATATTCTTGTTTGAAATAACGGTTCAGCCGTTTACGCTGCGTATCACTGAAATGCACCCAGGTAGGATGTTTGTCCAGGTGTACGCCGATATCCAGCACCCGTTCCGCCAGGCTATCGAAATAATGGGCCGCCGCCGGAGTGTCATCTTCCGAAGTAAGCGGACGGTATTCACCATGCCCGGCAATCTTATAGACCATCAAACGGCTGAACAAACCACTTTCCGCCGAAGGGACCAGGCGACGGAACATCTCCGGCGTACCCGTCAGCAACATACTCAGCAACGGATAAGAAGCCAGCAGGGAACCGTTCGTCTTGGTGGAATTGCCGATCCGTTCGTGATGAGCCGCCTGGTTCAGCAGATAACCATAGTTGCCATAATCCTGAAACAGCGTGTTGGTCACAGCCTCCATTTCGGTTTCAAACAGGCAGGAAGCATAATGGCTGTTCGTTTCCAGTTGCTCGATCATCCGCGCCAACGAGGTATAACCGGAGATATTCAGATTCATCTGTTTTACCGGTTCCGGATTTTCGGGAGCCAGTCCAGTTGGTTTCTTTCCTCCCGAACGCAGCAGTAATTTCTGATACAATTCATACTCTTCCTTTTTCCTCAGATATTCTTTCACCTCGCAACGTGAATTGTCGTACACATAGCGTTGCCACGAAGCAATCAGCTTAAAAAGGGAGGCGACACAGCCCTTCCCGCTTCCGGATTCGCCGATCACTACTCCGTAAAAAGGTGCCTGATACTCTTTCCTCGCAAAGGAACCCTGCACATGGGGCGTTACGCTGCTCAACATGGCCAGCGACGACAACAAAAGGACGCTCCGCTCGGTATCATCGCGGGCATACGCCAGAATGTCCCGGATAAGGGATGGCAACGACTGGAAAAACTCTTCCCGAAAAGGAGGAAGAAGGGTTTCATCCGGTTCTATATCAACGCCTTCCTCTTCAAATTCGTCCGCTTCTTCGCTGTCGGGAGGATCAGGTAAACTTTTGAGGCTTTTGAGTTTTTGATGCGGTTTTCGGTGCTCAGGAGGGCAATAAGGGTTGCTTCCGTGGGACGAACGATACCGGGTATAAATATCCGAAACGATACCGGCAATCTCTTTTTCCGTAAAACCCGGTTCGGCATAGCGGCTCAGGCATTCTCTTTTCACTTCGGTCTCTTCGAATCCGGCAGCGTTCAAGGCCCCCGAAAGTTTCATGACAAACGTATGGCGATTGCCGGAAGAAAAAGAATTGTCGGTCTCAAACTTATTCATGTAATTACCCAGCGCTCCGTCGGAAGACGGGATGGCTGAAGCCGGAACATGTTTCTGCGGTGCCGGCGGAGCTTCCGCCCTGACAGGTACGACTTCGGATTTCTCTTTATAAAAAGCAGTTGGGTCGTAGCTGACAAAGCATCCCCTGTTAGGATCTTTCCCGCAGTAATCGATCACGATACCGGGCAGGTCGTTTTCCAACTTGCGGCAGACGGTTTCGAAAGCCGGCAGATGAAGGTCGAGGTCGCTGTCCACCAGTATGAAAAGTTTATCGCCTTTGCCCGAAGCACTGATATGCCCGGCTTTGACATAAGGCAACCCTTCTGCCCGGCGGAGAACATCTTCCGCCGAAGTCGGCACACCGTCGATATCGACAATGATGCAACGGCTGTAACGCACCAGGTGTTCGCGTTTTCGTCCCCCTTTCATGATTCCTCCGGCAACAAGCAGCGGAAGTTTCTTTTTACGCTTATCCCCTTCTTCCGTATGTCCGGCAAGATATTCGGCACGGAGGCGGGTGATAGCGGAGGCATACTTTTTACTTCTGATCTGGTCGATGTACTGGTCTAAAGTTATTGTTTGCAGATCGTTGACGTTGAACGCAGAAGCAAAGAAAGTACATTCAACGGTTTGGTTTAATTCCATGTTCATGGTACTAAGTGTTTAGGGCGGACAGGATGCCGCGATGATTATTGGCAACAGATCGTAAAAGGTCTGTGCATTAAGGTTCTCCCAGATGGTCGATCAATACCGCCACCTGTTTGGGTGTGTAAAGTTTCTGGAATTTCACCCATCCGGCAGCTTCCAGTTTCGCTTTCAGCCCGCGCGAAGTGCGTATCCATTCCCACATACGTTGATAGGCAACCATCGGTGTACGACCCGGGAAATACAATTGGGCGAATTCGGTCACTCCATACGCTCTTTTGTAATTTGTTTTTTCGTATTTCATTTCTTCCATAAGTCTTAAATTTTAAGCGTTATTCAATGGTATAAATATAGTGAATAATACAATAAGACGCAAGAAAAAAGAGATATTTATCGCCACCGATTAAACCTTTTTTTATTCCGTTTGTCTATATCTCGATTGAGTTGTGTATATTTACATGCCTATTGATAAGTTTTAAAGTAGATACCATTGAAAATATGACGAAGAGAGTGAAGTGGGGCGTTACCGCCGCAATCTTCCTGATGATTGCAGGAATGATTATTTATCCACAGATAAAGAACCAGTTGACAGCATCAGGCAAGGATTCCGTTGTAGCTCCCGCACCGGGAACAGGCGCACGGAAGCAAGTGCTGAACATTAACGCCGAAGTGTTGAAATTCCAATCGCTGACCGACAAAGTAATCAGTACAGGCAGTATCATTCCCGACGAAGAAGTAGACTTATCCTTCGAATCGTCCGGAAAAGTGGTGAATATCTATTTCAGTGAAGGAACGCATGTGAAAGCCGGCGACCTGCTGGCCAAGATCAACGATAAACCTTTACAGGCACAGCTCAGGAAGCTGGAAGCCCAGATCCCGTTGGCAAAAGACAGGGTATACCGCCAGCGCACCTTGCTGGAAAAAGATGCGGTCAGCCAGGAGGCCTACGAACAGGTAACGACTGAGTATGAAAAGCTGATGGCCGACATCGACCTGGTAAAAGCCAATATCCTGCAAACCGAACTGCGCGCTCCCTTCGACGGGATCATCGGTCTGCGCTCGGTCAGCGAAGGGGCCTATGTCTCTCCGACAACCGTCATTACCAAGCTGACTAAAATATCTCCGTTAAAAATCGAATTTTCCATTCCCGAAAGATATGCAAACGATGTGAAGAACGGAACGATGATCGTCTTCCGCCTGGAAGATTCGAACGGTATCATGCGCGATTACAACGCGAAAGTATATGCCGTCGAAAGTAAAATGGATATGACGACCCGTACCCTGAAGGTGCGTGCCACGTATCCCAATACGAATGAAAGCATTTTCCCCGGCCGTTACACTTCCGTAGAGATCACCAAGCGTGAGATCAAGGATGCGCTGGCTATCCCGAGCGAAGCGCTGATTCCGGAAATGGGCAAGAACGTTGTTTACCTGTATAAAAACGGAGTAGCTGAACCCGCTGAAATAGAGATCGGCCTGCGTACGGAAAGCCATGTACAGGTACTTAATGGCGTACAACCCGGTGATACACTAATCACTACCGGTGTGATGCAGCTGCGTACCAGCATGCAAGTAACAATTGATAATCTGTATTAAATTCCCCTATGGCAAATATATCGGAAACCAGTATAAACAGGCCGGTACTTTCGACGGTAATGATGCTTGTCATCCTGCTGTTCGGTATGATCGGCTACAAGTTCCTGGGGGTTCGCGAGTTCCCCAGTGTGGACCAGCCTATTATCTCGGTCAACGTATCCTATCCGGGAGCGAATGCCGAGGTTATCATGAACCAGATCACGGAGCCGTTGGAGCAAAATATCAACGGTATACCGGGTATCCGTTCGTTGAGCAGTGTCAGTAGCCAGGGTAGCAGCCGTATCACCGTCGAATTTGAACTGTCGGTGGATATGGAAACGGCTGCCAACGACGTGCGCGACAAGGTGTCGCGTGCACAACGCTATCTGCCGCGCGACTGCGACCCTCCCACCGTATCGAAGGCCGACGCCGATGCTACCCCTATCATGCAGATCGGCGTACAGAGCAACAGGCGTTCGCTGATGGAACTGAGTGAAATCGCCGAACTGACGGTGAAAGAACGTTTGCAAACGATCTCGAATGTGAGCGGTGTGGATATCTGGGGACAAAAACGTTACTCCATGCGCCTGTGGCTCGACCCGATCAAGATGGCGGGTTACGGGGTTACTCCTTTGGACGTGAAAAACGCGGTTGATGCGGAAAACGTGGAGTTGCCCTCCGGCAGTATCGAGGGGAATACGATCGACCTGTCTATCCGTACACTGGGACTGATGCATACGGCAAAAGAGTTTGACGACCTGATTGTCAAAGAAGACGGAAACAATATCGTCCGCTTTAAAGATGTCGGGCGGGCGGAACTGGCCCCGGAAGACTTGCGCAGTATCCTGCGTAAAAACGGTGAGCCGATGGTTATCTGCGTAATCGTTCCCCAGCCGGGAGCGAATCATATCGAGATTGCCGACGAGGCCTACAACCGTATCGAACAGTTAAAGAAAGACCTTCCCGAAGATGTGTCGATAGAAATGATCTACGACAATACTCGTTTTATCCGTGCCTCCATCTACGAGGTGGAAGAGACGATTTATGTGGCGCTGGCGCTGGTTGTGTTGATCATCTTCCTGTTCCTGCGCGACTGGCGTGTTACGCTGGTGCCTTGCGTGGTGATCCCGGTATCCTTGGTCGGCGCCTTCTTCGTGATGTATATCTCCGGTTTCTCCATCAACGTATTGACCATGTTGGCAGTCGTGCTCTCGGTCGGCCTGGTGGTAGACGACGCTATCGTGGTGGCCGAGAATATATATGTCCGCATCGAACAAGGGATGAATCCGAAAGAGGCGGGTATCGAAGGTTCGAAGGAAATCTTTTTTGCGGTAATCTCAACGACCGTTACGCTGGTATCCGTATTCCTTCCGATCGTATTTATGGAGGGGATGACCGGCCGGTTGTTCAAGGAGTTCAGTATTGTGATCGCCGGTTCTGTGACGATCTCTTCGTTTGTCGCCCTGACCTTCACGCCGATGCTTGCCACCAAATTACTGCGCAAGCGGGAAAAGAAGAACTGGCTGTATGTAAAGACCGAACCTTTCTTTGAAGGATTGAATACTATTTACTCCCGGTCGCTCAATTATTTCCTGAGCCATAAATGGTGGGCTATTCCGATCGTGGTTGTCATGTTCGGTTCGATCGGATATTTCTGGAAAACGATCCGTTCCGAATTGTCACCGCTGGAAGACCGCTCTTCCATCTCCATCAATATGCGTGCCCAGGAGGGGGCCACCTTCGAGTTCATCCGCGATTATTCCGACCGGATAGCCGAACTGGCCGATTCCATTGCACCCGAACGCAAATTCCTGACGAACCGTGCTTCCAGCAGCAATGCCAATATCAGTGTAATTCTGCCGGACATCAAAGAACGCGAACGCTCACAGATGGAAATAGCCGAAAAACTATCGGCTGCCGTGAGAAAAGAGACTCAGGCACGTGCATTCGTTCAACAGCAGTCCACCTTCGGAGGACGCCGCGGAGGTATGCCGGTACAGTATGTACTACAAGCTCCCAGCCTGGAAAAACTGGCGGAACACTTGCCGACCTTCATGCAAAAGGTCAACGAAAGCCCTATATTCCAGATGGCGGACGTGAACCTGAAATTCACCAAGCCGGAAACGCGCATCGAGATCGATCGCGACAAGGCTTCTTCGCTGGGCGTCAGCACCCGCAACATCGCCCAGACATTGCAGTATGCACTGAGCGGGCAGCGCATGGGGTATTTCTATATGAACGGTAAACAATACCAGATATTAGGCGAAATCAACCGCCAGCAGCGTAACACGCCGCTCGACCTGAAGTCGATTTACGTACGCAGCGACAACGGTTCGATGATCCAGCTGGACAATATGGTGTCATTGCTTGAAGACGTGGCACCGCCCCAGCTATACCGTTATAACCGTTTCGTTTCGGCGACGGTATCCAGCGGTCTGAACAAAGGCTATACCATCGGCGACGGCCTAGACGAAATGGACCGTATTGCGGCTGAGACGCTCGACGGCAGTTTCCGTACCGCCCTTTCCGGCGAGTCGAAGGAATTCCGTGAGAGTTCTTCTAGTCTGATGTTCGCCATGATCCTGGCGTTGCTGATGATCTATCTGGTACTCGCCGCCCAGTTCGAGAGTTTCAAAGACCCGCTGGTGGTGATGTTCACCGTGCCGTTGGCTATTGCAGGGGCCTTGATGTTTATGAGTTATTCGGGTATCACGATGAATATATTCAGTCAGATCGGTATAATCATGCTGATCGGTCTGGTGGCGAAGAACGGTATCCTGATCGTGGAGTTTGCCAACCAGCGTCAGGAGGCAGGATTGAGTATGGCCGAAGCGATCCGTTCGGCATCCACACAACGTCTGCGTCCGATCCTGATGACCAGTGTGTCTACGATCCTCGGATTGGTTCCGCTGGTATATGCCAGTGGCGAAGGGGCGCAGGGACGTATTGCGATGGGTGTTGCCGTTGTCGGCGGTATGTTGGTTTCCACCTTCCTGACCTTGTTCATCGTCCCCGCCATGTATAGTTTTATATCAACAGACAGAGCAAAAAAGATATGAGAAGAATCCTGATAACGATACTGGCTGTTTCTGCGGCTTTAGGTGCAAAAGCGCAGGAGGTGTACAGCCTGAAACAATGCATCGAAACCGGATTGGAACGGAATTATTCCATCCGTATCATACGTAACGAGCAACTGATCAGCGATAATAACGCCACACAAGGCAACGCCGGTTATCTGCCTACAATAGATTTAAGCGGCGGATTCAGTGGTACGGTCAACAATAACCGTAACAAACTATCTGACGGTACGACCGAAAAGGAAAACGGTGTGAACAGTGAAACGGGGAATATCGGATTGAACGTAAACTGGACGGTATTCGACGGTTTCGGCATCCAGGCCGAATACGCCCGCCTGAAAGAACTGAAAAAAATGGGTGAACTGGATACCCGCCTGACGATAGAAGATTTTGTCGCTACGCTTTCCGGCGAATATTATAATATGATCCGCCAGTATATCCGTCTGCGCAACCTGCGTTCTTCCCTGGACCTTTCCCGTGAACGTGTCCGCATCGCAGAAGAACGCTACCATATCGGTTCCGGTTCGCGAATGGACCTGCAACAGGCGCAGGTCGACTTCAACGCCGACAGTTCAAACGTGCTGAACCAGTTGGAGGTCGTCCACACCTCCCGTATCCGGCTGAACGAGCTGATGGCATTGGATAATATCGACGAACAGATCGCCTTAAAAGATTCGGTGATACGCCCGAACATATTCCTGGACGAAGTAGATCTCTGGCAAAGCACGTTGGCTTCGAACGCCTCCCTGCTGATCGCCCAGAAGAATCAGACACTCTCCGAGTTGGATTACAAGAAAGTAAAAAGCCGTGACTACCCGTATGTGAAGCTGAATGCCGGCTATGGCTACACAGCCAACTGGTACGAAGTGGGAGCAACCGACCTGCAACAGCGCCTAGGATTAAATTACGGACTGACTGTCGGATTAAACCTGTTCGACGGTTTCAACCGCCGCCGCGAACGGCGCAACGCCCGCATCCAGATAGAAAACAGCCAGCTGAAAAAGCAGGAACTGGAACTGGGCCTCCGTGCCGACATGAGTAATCTGTGGATGGCTTACCGAAACAACCTCGACCTGTGGAGCCTGGAAAAGGAAAACGTAATTGTCGCCCTCGAAAACCATCGCATCGCAATAGACCGTTACAAACTGGGTGAATTATCCGGCATCGAATTGCGTGAAGCCCAGATCAGCTTGCTGGAAGCCGAAGAACGGCAATCCATCGCCGAATATTCGACCAAACTCTGCGAAATCTCCCTCCTCCAACTGAGCGGCCAGATATTAACGTATGTGGCACCGGAGCCGGAGAAAGCGAGTTTCTAAAAACACCCGGATATGATCAAGATACTCCTGTTAACCGATTTTTCAAGTGGATACGGTAGGTCGCTACTCGAAAATGTTGTCAGATACGCAAGGGAAGTCGGCCCTTGGGCCTTTTACCGCATGCCTTTGTATTTCCGGGAGCTTTACGGTGACGAAGGTGTCGTTGAATGGGCAAAGAAATGGGGAGCAGATGCTATCATCGCGCAGTTTACGGATATCGACTTGTCTGTCCTGAATCAATTGAACATACCTATTATTGTCCAAAATTATAAAGAACGAAGTCCGGGCATATCCAACCTGACCGGAGACTATTTCGGCACAGGAGTTATGGCAGCTAATTTTTTCCTGCACAAAGGGTACAAATCATTTGCCTACTATGGCCTGATGGATACAGTTTGGGGACGTGAGCGGGGAGAAGGATTTAAGAAAGCCGTAACCGGCAAGGGCTATCAGGTATACGACTTCGATAACAGGAAACAGATTCAAAGTGAAAAGTGGAATTTCGATGTCGAGCAGGTAAGCAAATGGTTGCTGAGCCTTCCTAAGCCGATCGCCCTCTTTGCCTGTGACGATCATTACGCCTTGCAGATCACTGAGGTATGTAAGATGTATGATATTAACATCCCGGAAGACATAGCCGTACTGGGAGTAGACAACGACAAACTGCTATGCAATATCTCGGCCCCACAACTATCATCTATTGAACTGGATATTGAGAATGGAGGATATGAGGCTGGCAAACTACTCCACCAGTTCATTGAGAAAAAGATCGTTTCGCCCGTCGATATTATCATCAAACCTGTACGAATTGTTCCCCGTGCCTCAACCGAACGTTTTGCCGTATCCGATAAATACATCGGACAGATACTGCACTATATCGACAATAACTACCAAAATTCCTTGTCAATAGACGATCTCATTCAAATGGTTCCTTTCTCAAGGCGTGTTCTGGAGAAAAAATTTAAAAAAGAGACCGGTACCTCTATATACCAGTATCTCCAGGAACTCCGCATAGAGAAATTTGCCGATTTATTAATTACAACCGACCTTCCGCTGGTAGAAGCGGCAGCTAAATCAGGTTTCACAGACTACAAGAATATTTCCCGGATTTTTATTAAGACAAAAGAAATGACTCCCTTCCAATACAGGAAACACTTTACCCCTAAAAATAAATGAAATCAAATGAGCCCCATCCGGAATTGTTCGTTTTTTGAGGATTTTATTTCGCAATCAACCACATAATAGAAGATTCTTTATACTTACTTTGTATTGTTTGAACATTAAACTTGTATTATTATG
Source organism: Parabacteroides sp. AF17-3 (assembly GCF_003635445.1). Classification (NCBI taxonomy): domain Bacteria; kingdom Pseudomonadati; phylum Bacteroidota; class Bacteroidia; order Bacteroidales; family Tannerellaceae; genus Parabacteroides; species Parabacteroides sp. AF17-3. The sequence goes on from NZ_QTMM01000002.1 coordinate 369,198, forward strand.
GGAACAATATCAGTATCACACGAAAACGAGGTAACACGTAAAATCATAACCAATGGGAAATTAATCCTACCGGACAGCATCCTGGAAGACGGTTATATCATCATTGAAAACGGGAAAATAGCCGCAATCGATAAAGGTCTCCCTACTCTAAACGATTCAGATGAGATCATTGATGCCGCACACCAATACATTTCACCCGGATTCATTGATTTACATACGCACGGAGCCGGAGGAGCCGATTTTATGGACGGTACGGTTAAAGCCTACCTAACTGTCGCCAAAACACATGCCCGCTATGGAACCACGGCTTTACTACCTACAACATTGACTTGTCCAGATGAAGAACTTTTCAATACTTTTGAAATTTACCGACAAGCAAAAAAACAAAATACAACTGGTGCAAAATTTCTGGGCCTTCATCTGGAAGGTCCCTACTTCTCCTACAACCAACGCGGAGCCCAGGACCCTACCAACCTAAAAGTTCCGATACCGGAACATTACACTAAGATACTGAGTGCCACAGATGATATCATCCGTTGGAGTATCGCACCAGAACTCGAAGGAGCTCTTGAACTGGGTAAACTATTGAGTAAAAAACAGATAATCCCTTCCGTCGGCCACACCGACGCTATCTGTGAAGATATTATAGAAGCCCATAAAGCTGGGTACAGCCTGATGACACATCTTTATTCGGGAATGCAAACCGTTACCCGCCGTAATACCCTTCGCTATGCAGGTGCCGTAGAAGCTGCATTCCTGATAGATAAGATGGATGTCGAAATCATCGCAGACGGCATTCACCTGCCCAAATATTTACTGCAACTCATCCACAAATTCAAAGGCCCGGATAGGATAGCCCTGATTACCGATTCTATGCGTGGTGCAGGAATGCCTGAAGGCGAATACAAATTAGGAAGCTTGAGAGAAGGTCAGACCGTTATAGTAGAAGAAGGCGTAGCCAAACTGCTTGACAGAAGTGCTTTTGCGGGTAGTGTCGCCACAGCAGACCGGTTGGTCCGGACAATGGTCCAACTAGCAGAAATCCCCCTGACAGATGCAGTAAAAATGATAACCGCAACACCAGCCCGGATCCTTCGTATGGAAGATACTATCGGTTCTTTAGAAGTAGGTAAAACCGCTGATATTCTTTTATTCAACGATCAGATCAGAATCTCACGAACTATTATAAACGGACAGACGGTTTACCGGATTTAGCCTATCGGATAGCGTCATTCAATCGACGTATATTTTGACGCATTTTGAAGATTCTATTTCGCAATATGGAGAAAAATGCACTATTTATATATCTACATTTGCCTAATCAGATTTCATAAAATAATTATTACCATGATAACAAGACGTAGTTTTTTGAAAAAAACAATTGCAAGCACGACAATGCTTTCTTTAGGAGGAATACTACCAGGATTCACTCCAAAAAGTTATGCTAATATTATCGGAGCAAACGACCGGATCACAGTGGGAATGGTCGGAGTAAACTCTCGCGGTTTGGCTTTATCCAAAAATTTCGCAAAACAGACTAATTGTAACGTAAGTCATATTTGCGATGTCGACTCAAGAGCACTTAATAAATGTATCTACGAAGTAGAACAGATAACCGGCTCAAAACCCAAAGGAGACAAAGATTTACGCATCATGCTTGAAAATAAAGGATTAGATGCTATTGTCATAGCAACTCCCGATCATTGGCATGCACCTGCTGCTTTACTAGCAATAAAAGCCGGCAAACATGTTTATTTAGAAAAACCTTGTAGTTATGCTCCCGAAGAAGGAGAGATATTGATACAAGCTGTACAAAAATATAATAAAGTGGTTCAAATGGGAAACCAGCGACGGTCGTGGCCTAATGTAGTAGAAGCCATTGAAGAGATAAAAGCCGGAACAATAGGAAATGTTCATTTCGGAAGAGCTTGGTATTCGACAAACCGTGCACCGATAGGAACAGGAAAAGAATGCGCTGTTCCCGAGTGGCTGGATTGGGACTTATGGCAGGGACCTGCCCCTCGTTCTGCCTACAAGGATAATATTGTACACTATAACTGGCACTGGATTTGGAAATGGGGTACCGGAGAAGCATTGAATAACGGTACCCATATGGTCGACCTTTTACGGTGGGGTATGGAGGTCGATTATCCGACAGCTGTACAATCGACAGGTGGTCGGTATTATTACCGAGATGATTGGGAAACACCCGACACCCAGGTTATCAATTTTGATTTCGATGGTAAAAAGTCCATGATGTGGGAAGGGCACAGTTGTAACTCTTATGCCCTTGAAGGATGCCCGGTTGGAGCCATTTTTTACGGAGATAAGGCTAATTTATTTATTGACGGAGGCAATTCCTACAAAATTATGGATTTGAAGAATAAAATAATCAAAGAAGTAAACAGTAAAAACACAGTCAATCCCCTCAACCGTATGAATCCTGGAGAACAATTGGATGCTATTCATATTCAAAATTTCTTTAATGGTATCACCAAAGGAGAAAAACTGAATTCGGATATAGTATCAGGACATAAAAGTACTCTTTTAGTTCAATTGGGAAACATTGCCCAACGATCAGCAAGCCGGCTGGAAACTTCACTAGAAAACGGTCATATACAAGATCGACAAATCGCTTATAAATATTGGGGCAGAACATATGAGAAAGGATGGAAAATGGAACTGTGAATTTCAATACAAAGAAAAAATATAACATTTGATTCTAATATTAAACAGATAGCAATATGTCAAATCACAATCAGTTAACCGAAAAAAAGCAAGTTTTCCTGGGAATAGCCATCATCGGAATCGTATTTTTTATCATCGGTTTCGTATCATGGGTAAACTCAATTCTGATACCTTATTTTAAGATCGCATGCGAACTTACAAATTTTCAGTCTTATTTTGTCACTTTTGCCTTTTATATAGCTTATCTGGTAATGTCGATCCCTGTCGCTTACCTCTTAAAAAGTACCGGCTATAAAAGAGGGATGATGTTCGGTTTTATCTGTTTGTCATGTGGGGCCTTTTTGTTTGTGCCTGCCGCACTAGGACGGATATATGGCATTTTCCTGACAGGACTTTTTATCATGGGAACCGGACTTTCGATTTTACAGGCTGCAGCAAATCCGTATATTACAATAATAGGACCAATAGAGAGTGCCGCCCGCAGAATCAGTGTTATGGGTATTTGTAATAAGTTTGCCGGAATCATTTCTCCTCTCATTTTTGCCGCTGTTGTCCTTCATTCCAGTCAGGAAATAATCCGTTCATTAGAAGAAGGACTGGTTTCGGAAGATGCCAAAGAAATGGTACTAAATGAATTAATACGTGGAGTTATATGGCCATATACCATACTGGGTATTATTCTTTTGGGAATAGGTATATTTATTAATTATTCCTCATTACCGGATATCAATCCTGAACAGGAAAACGAACGGATAGAAAATCTGAACCAAAATAAAACATCGATTTTCCAATTTCCTTATTTAATATTAGGAGTGATAGCATTATTTCTGCATGTGGGTACGCAAGTGATTGCAATCGATACAATTATCCCTTATGCAGGTTCAATGGGAGTCAGTTTACTGGATGCTAAATTTTTTCCGTCTTATACATTAGGTACAACAATTATAGGATACGTTTTCGGCATACTTTTCATTCCTAAAATAGTTTCACAAAAAAATGCGCTCATATTTTGTACGGTATCAGGGTTGATTCTTTCTTTCGGAGTGCTCTGGACCGATCAAATAGTAAGCCTATTCGGACATAAGGCAAATCTGTCTATCTGGTTCTTAGCCTCTTTAGGGCTTCCAAACTCATTGATCTATGCAGGGATTTGGCCACATGCAATCCGTGATTTGGGGCGCTTCACAAAGATGGGAGCATCTCTACTCGTTATGGCTCTATGCGGAAATGCTATACTTCCCCTCATCTATGGGAAATTAGCAGATATCACCTCTTTGCAAAAAGGGTACTGGGTTTTAATTCCATGTTTTATTTACTTGATTTGGTATGCTACGACCGGTTATAAAATTACTGACTGGAAATCCGTATGTAAAATCTATATAAAGAATAAAGGTTAACAATCATGTTTAAATTCAAAGAAAACAAGTTAGATGTTCTGAGTTTCTCAGACAGGCAATCTATGGGAATCAGGGTTGCAACTGATGTAACAGCACGAATAAAGGAATTGTTACAAATCAAACCTGAAATCAATATGTTATTCGCAGCCGCTCCTTCACAGAATGATTTTTTATTAGCCTTAACGGCCGATAAAACAATCCCTTGGGAGCAAATCAACGCTTTCCAAATGGATGAATATATAGGTCTACCGGAAAATGCGCCGCAAAAATTCGGTAATTATCTAAAACAACACCTTTTTGGGAAAGTCTCGTTTAAACATGTATATTATATTCCAGAAGGAGAAAATACACAACTCGACAAATATGAGGAATACGTGAATCTTCTGGGCAAACATCCGATTGACATTGTTTGTCTGGGAATAGGAGAAAATGGACATATAGCCTTTAATGATCCTCACGTTGCTGATTTTAATGATAAGCAGCAAATTAAAATTGTAGAACTGGACTTCAAATGCAGGCAACAGCAAGTGCACGACGGCTGTTTTGACTCTATCGAAGAAGTTCCGACTCATGCGGTAACTCTTACTATTCCGATTTTAATGTCTGCCCAATATTTGTTTTGCATTGTTCCGGGAAAGACAAAATCTCAGGCAATTTATGATACCTTATATAATCCTGTCAATGAAAAATGTCCGGCAACGATTCTTCGTACTAAAGAAAATGTCCGGTTGTATATAGATAAAGATAGTGCATGCTTATTAAAAACGGAATTTGAAAACGAATGTTTAATCTAAAAAATCATTGTTATGAAACACTACTTTTTATTATTTATTCTAATTCAATTGATTGTAACATTACCTGTCCGGTCACAATACACTATCCGATTAGGGATAATAGGACTCGACACTTCTCACTCTACTGCATTCGTGGAATTAATCAATGGAAAGAATCCTCAACCAGAATTTGAAGGTTTTAAAGTCGTTGCAGCATTTCCCTATGGCTCCAGGAACATAGAATCAAGTGCAAAACGTATTCCTGAATATACGGAAACAGTAAAAAAATATGGAGTAAAGATAAGTTCATCCATCGCAAACATGCTTAAGGAAGTGGATTGTGTCTTTCTGGAAACGAATGATGGTACATTACATCTGGAACAGGCAACAGAAGTTATAAAAAGCGGAAAAACTCTATTTATTGACAAACCGATAGCAGCAACACTTCCTGATGTATTAACAATCTACCAATTGGCAGAAAAATATAATGTACCAATCTATTCCTCTTCAGCACTACGTTTTTCCCCAAAAAACCAGGAACTGAGAGCCGGAGTGGGAACCGAAGGAAAAGTCATAGGAGCAGATTGCTATTCGATCTGTAAAAACGAAGCCAATCACGCAGGATTCTATTGGTACGGTATTCACGGAGTAGAAATCCTTTTCACCATCATGAAACAAGGATGCACTTCTGTATCCTGTATCTCAACCGAAAGTACGGATGTAGCAGTCGGGGTATGGAAAGACGGACGTATCGGAACCTACAGAGGAATAAGGGAAGGTGTACAAACTTATGGCGGAACTGCCATCTGCGAAAAGCAAGTTGTTGCAGCCGGAGGATACACCGGATACACAGATTTGCTTAAATCGATACTAACTTTCTTCAAGACCAAAGTCCCCCCTGTCGACAAAGCTGAAACAATTGAAATATACACTTTCATGGAAGCTGCGAACGAGAGTATACGACAAAGAGGAAAGCCCGTAAGCATGGAAGAGACATACACAAAAGCTTTAAAAGCTGTAAAGAAATAATACAAATATGCACCTAAAAAATAATACTATGAACCGAATTTTAATCTTCTTAGGGTTGTTGTTGTGCACATTAGCCAGCAACGCTCAAAACATTCAGCAAGTAACAGGAAAAGTCACGGATAAGATCGGACCTCTTGCCGGAGTGAACATCTTGAATAAAAAGAGAGCCGGTCATGGAACCATGACTGATAGTGAAGGAAATTATTCTATACGAGCTGCAAAGGGAGACATTCTACAGTTTTCATTCGTAGGAATGGAAACAAAAGAAATAGTCGTTGACAAAACAGTTATAAATGTCTTATTATCCGAAAACACTCTACTTTTAGACGAAGTGGTTGCTATCGGTTACGGCACATCTACTAAAAAGGACCTGACAGGAGCTGTTGCTTCTATCAAGTTGGAAGATTCTCCTTCCGCTTCTTTACCAACAGTAAACCTACTCGAATCATTGAAAGGAAGTTTACCAGGTGTCGATATCGGAATGACATCATCAGCCGGTGGTGATCCTTCTCTAAATATACGTGGACAAAATTCTATCTCAGCTTCAAATACCCCTTTATTGGTTGTAGACGGAATTATTGGAGGTAGTTTTTCACAACTGAACCCACAGGACATAGCGACTATCGATGTCCTGAAAGACGCCAGTTCCGCAGCAGTATATGGTTCACGTGCCGCAAACGGAGTTATTATTGTAACAACGAAACGTGGAAAAACTGATAAACCTCATTTAAACCTGAACGCATATTATGGCATCCAGTCATGGACACGCAAACCTAAAATGATGAATGGAGAAAAATATAATCAGTTCAGAAAAGATCAGGCAATTGCCAGCGGGGCATCAGGTGTCGATTTAGGACTCGAATATATATTATTACCGAAAGAATACGAAGCCTATCAGGCAGGATCCGAAATCGACTGGTTTGACGAAGTAACACAATATGCACCGACTCAGAACTATCAGTTAAGCGTTTCCGGGGCGAATGACAAAATTAATTATTATGTATCTGCCAATTATTTAGATCAAAAAGGAATAATTGTTGGCGATAAATATAATAAAGCCTCTTTTCTGGCTAAAATGGATGTCAATGTATTCAAATGGGCTAAAATAGGAATAAATCTTTCCGGCAATATACAGGACTATTCCGGTATGAATGCCAGCGCTTACACTGCGACTTTCATCAGTCCGTGGGGATTCATGAACTCTACTTTTGCCGGGCATGAAGACTGGCTGGAAGTATTTCCCGGCGGTAACACATCCTGGGGTAATCCGTTAATGGATACACACAATATAGACGATATGGACAAACGGAATAACTTCGACGGCAAAGCCTATCTGGAGATTCGGCTACCTTGGATCGAAGGACTAAGCTGGCGTATCAACGGAAGCTATAATCTGAGCCAAAAAAAGGAAGGTCGTTTCTATCATGAAAACTATTACGTGCAAACTATCAAGGAATCGGAAATCCTGAACCCTTCCCAGTTTCTGAAAGATGCTAACGGATATAAAAAAGACACGAACGGCAACAGTTGGCTATTGAATCAGATCCTAAACTATAATCACACATTTGGAGAACACCGGATCGACCTGACATTCATGTCCGAACGACAACGGTCGCACGAAGATGGTGTCCACGCTACGGCACGTGACTTTTCGGAAGCAGGAACGACTGTACTAGGCTATAATTCGTTGGAATTGGGGGCTGCCGATAAAAGAGCAATCGATACTTGGAAAACGCAATCGTCCTCACTGGCCTATCTGGGGCGTATCAATTATGTCTGGCGCAACAGATACCATGTTTCTGCTAGTTTCCGTCGAGATGGTTTCTCCGCTTTTGCAGAAGGACATAAATACGGAAATTTCAAATCAGCAGCCTTAGCATGGACTCTTTCGGAAGAAGAATTCCTTCAAAATAGTATTCTGAGTTACCTGAAGCTCCGTCTGTCATATGGAGAAAACGGAAATCCGTCCATCAAGAATTATGAAACTTTCCCCAAAGTGGGCATTGGTGCTTATATCTTTGGTACTAAGTATGTCAAAAGCCAATATCAAAGTTCGTTGGCCAACAAGACATTGGGATGGGAAAAAACAAATGCGTTTAATGTCGGTACCGACTTCGGCTTATTTAATGACAGGTTGACCGGTAACATAGAATACTACAATTCTAATACGACTAACCTGCTGGTTAAGCGCCGTCTGCCCTCCACCAGCGGATACACTTCCATTTTCGACAATCTGGGAAAAGTAGCAAATTGGGGACTGGAAATAGGTTTACATTCCGTGAACATCGAGACAAAGGACTTTCAATGGAATACATCTGTTTCATTCTGGCTTAACCGTAATAAGATTAAATCGCTTTACGGAATTGATTCGAACAAAGATGGCAAAGAGGACGACGATATCGAGAACAGCTGGTTTATTGGGAAGTCGTTGGGAGCCGTATATGACTATACTTTCGATGGTATCGTACAAACAGACGATATAGAATATCAGGAAAAATATAATATGAAACCCGGTGACGTGAAGTTCAAGGATTTGAATGAGGACGGTAAGATCGACGCAGAGGATAAATCCATCATTGGTTATACAAAGCCCAACTTCACGGTAAACCTAAAGAATACGTTAACATATAAGAACTTCCAACTGTTTTTTGCTATCGACTGGATTGCCGGAGGCGGAAAAAATAATTATTACATACAGAATAACGCAGTTGCTTTTGTCCCCAATACAACAGGAACCAGCTGTAATTGGCTGGATAAAGAATACTGGACTCCTGAGACTCCGTCAAATACTGTTCCCCGGGTAAACTATCTTCAACAAAATTATAAATACGGGTTTTATCAGTCAAGAGCTTTTGTACGTTTGCAAGACATATCTTTAAGTTACACATTCAATCCGAGAATACTGGAGAAAACACATGTTTTCACTGACGCTAAAATATTTGTCAGTGGCAAGAACCTGTTAACTTTCACAGGTTGGACAGGGATGGACCCGGAAACCGGTCAACGTATCGGAGGAGGAAACCCCAGCTTTAAAACCGTTAGCTTTGGATTAAACGTTTCATTTTAATTAAAAGGACAACATTATGAAAAAAATAGTAACAATAATATCAATCCTTTTTTCTTTAGGAGCATGTAACGATAGTGCTTTTTTAAGAGAAGAGCCGGAAGACTTTCTGACAATAGACAATGCCTTTTTAAATTACGAACAATTTAAAACAGGAATAAATCAAATGTATGCTCAGGTCAGAGTTTTTTACAATAGTGCGGATACAGATGCGGATTGGGCTATGATGGGAGTCGGAACAGACGCGTTCATGTTACCCGGTGGAAACGGTTCTGATCTGGCATTCAACGATTGGTTAAAAATAGATCCTAATATCAATTACGTAAGCGATTGGTGGAACCGTTGTTTTGCTATAGTCAAAAATTGCAACGAGTTGCTACATCAGTCTGAGAATGAAAGAGTGAGCTGGAATAAGGAAGGGCAAAAAGAAGAAATCCAAGCAGAGATCCGCTTTTTCAGGGCATATGCCTATCGTTGCCTTGCTCATCTTTTTGGAGATGTCCCAATCCTAACAGAGCCGGTCACTGCTCCCAAACTCGATTTTAGGAGAAATAGCCGGACCGATGTTTACAAGTTTTGTATAGAAGATCTGGTATTTGCCACGAAATATCTACCGATCACAACAAGTTCTAAAGGACAAATCGTCCGGGCAGTAGCAGATCATCTTTTAACTGAGATTTACATTGCTTTCGCTGATAATGGAGGAGACTCCAGCTTCTATAACAGCGCAATCGAGGCGGCTACACGTGTATTGGACGGAACAGATGGGAATTACCAACTTATGAAGTCCCGCTTCGGTTCCCGTGCCACCGAACCCGATAAAGACGTATACTGGGATCTTTTCAGAATGGGAAATCAAAATTATCAGGATGGTAATTTGGAATGCCTTTGGGCGATTCAATTCGAATACAATACTCCGGGAGGAACGAACATTTATGACAGGCCGTTACTGGAAAGAGCTTTTTGGCCAAATTTCTGGGCAACTACAAAATTCGGCTACGACGGAGTTGCACGTGACTGGACCGGACGAGGCATCGCCAGAATACGCCCTACCAACTATGCCATTTATACAATATGGCAAAATGCAGAAAATGATATCCGAAATTCAGAGGCTAATATAAATCGGCATTATTATGCCCCCAAACCGATTATAGGAGGAATAGAGATTGATTATGACACAGTCTATTCAACACCGGTAATATTACATGACGGAACGGAACTCATAGTCAAACTCAAACCAGGAGAAGAAATTCAGAAGGAATGGATGACAACACGCGAAGATACGATGAGCCGCTATTTTCCCCGATTCTTCAAATTCGGAACTGATAAACATATCAATGGAAAACCAGATAATGGATATGTCCGTGATATTTATGTTTTCCGTTTAGCAGAAACTTATCTTTTACGTGCGGAAGCTTATCTAAAAAAAGGAGAGAAAGATAAAGCCGCTGCAGATATAAATGAGGTACGAAAACGTTCTAATGCAACTCCGGTCGAAGTCTCACAAGTCGATATCGACTATTTGCTGGATGAACGCGCCAGAGAATTACTAGGAGAAGAATACCGGACAATGACACTTTGCCGCATGCACCTCCTTTATGATCGGACTAAACGGTTCGGTTTTGAGAACTCTGCAGCCACTGTCAGAGAAGTGAATAATCTTTTCCCCATTCCACAATCAGTAATCGATGCTAATTTGGATGCGGAGTTAACACAAAATCCAGGTTATTAAATATCTATAATTATGGAACCAGAAGAGAAACTGACCAGACGCAACTTTTTATCCGGCGTAGCCACTATCGGGTTAAGTAGTACGCTCGGTTCCGGTCTGTTATTTACCTCTTGCTCAGAAAAGGGAAAACAGGAGCCGTTACACCCTGTCGAAGAACTTTATATACCCGAACTACCGGACAAAGCGATCGACGGGAAACCGATCAAGGCCGCTTTGATCGGGTGCGGCGGAAGAGGTATAGGAGCAGCTTTCAACTTTCTCGATGCAGGAAACGACCTGTCTATCGTTGCACTGGCCGATCTCTTCCCGGACAAACTGGAAGCCGGGAAACAACGGCTGAAGGACGGGAAAAACGTCCATATCCCGGACGAAATGTGCTTTACCGGTTTCGATGCCTATCGAAAAGTGTGTGAACTACCGATAGACCTTGTGCTGATCGCATCCCCCAACTGCTTCCATCCCGGGCACATGAAATATGCGATTGAAAAGGGAAAACACGTATTCGTTGAAAAACCGGCAGCCATCGATCCGGCAGGTTACCGTACGTTCGTAGCCGCGGCAAGACAAGCGGCGAACACAGGTATCAACATCCTGCCCGGTACGCAATACCATTTCGACCGGCCGTTTGTCGCCTCTTACCAAAAGGTACAGGAAGGACTTATCGGTTCTATTATATCGGGATACGCCTATTATCATACAGGACGTGACCAATATATCGTTCGTCGTCCGGAATGGACCGATATGGAATATATGATCCGCGGACATTTCAACTGGAACTGGGTGAACGGCGACCAGATCAGTAACATGCTGATCCACTGGATAGATGTTTTCAACTGGTTCACGCAACTCAAACCGGTTAATGTCATTGCCTATGGTTCCAGGATTCGTAAGAATATAGGCAATGTATACGACAATTTCAGCATGCACTTCGAATATGAAAACGGAGTAATGCTGGAAGGAATGGTCCGAAGGATAGACGGTTGTGACAATGGTGCCGGGATTGTCATTCAGGGGGAAAAAGGATCGTGGCATAGCAGCGACTTTTCCATCCGTAACAGAAACGGGGAAACAATCTGGAAATACGATCCGGAAGCTGCCAAGTCGAAATTCAAAGTACACGACATGTATACCCTTGAACACATCATGCTGGTCGATCATATCCGGAAAGGGACAGTGCTGAATATAGCCGAAACGGCTGCCACATCTGCCTTAACCGCCGTCATGGCACGGGAATCGGCCTATACAGGAAAAAGATACACATGGCAGCAAATTTCATCGTCTCCCCTGAACATGTTACCGGAACAAATGGCATTGGTCAACGTAGACTTGAAACAATTCGGCGTACCTCTCCCCGGCACCGCGTTCATTGCGGATGATTGACTGGTCATCATAAGCATAGAACACCTGACATACTCTTGTCTGGTTGCCGGGAAAAGTTTTTGCCGACACTGTCGGCAAAATTATCGACAGCGTCGGCAAAGCTTTCGACAGTGTCAGCAATATTGCCGACACTGTCGATAACAAATTACCTGCCTGAAAAAACAAAGAAACTATTAATACTCTCCAGCCTTCCGCCTTTACTCAGCACAATGTTTCTCGCTACATACGACTCGTTCCCAGCCGTATCCGTGCAATACACCATATAAACCTAAATCCGGTGACGGATATATAGATATTTTGTTTCTGACATGAATCTGTAGATACTAATTATTGCCAATAAATAAGAATATCTTACTTTTGTGTGACAAATACGAAAAAAGAAATGCAGATCATACCCAAAGCTAATACCTTACGAAAAAGTGTACTTTTATACCGGGGCATCCGTTACCGCCGCGGTTACGGAGTACATTCGCCTTTCGTCTTCAACCTGATAACAAAGGTAATAGAAGAACGCTGTTCCTATTATAGCTTTTATGATATAGAACTGATCCGGAAACAACTGCTTTTCCGCGACAATATCATCACCTATCCGGACAGGCAGCAGAAAGGGATACTCCGCCGCCGTACGATCGGAGAGATTGTGGAGCGCGAAGCGATCAAGCCCAAGCACGGAGCCTTGCTTTTCCGCCTGGCGAACTATTTCAAGTCGCAAAATATACTTCAACTGGGACCGTCGATGGGGTTATCCACCCTTTATCTGACCTCCTACGCCCCCGGACTGAAATGTATTGCCCTTGAGAATATCCCGGAGTTCGCCTCCATCGCCCGGATCGCTTTCGATAAAGCGGCACGCAACCCGGTGGACCTGCGCACGGGAACGTATAAAGAGTTGCTTCCCCAGGCATTGGAAGACATGGGAAAAGTCGATTTTGTATTTTTTAATACATTATATGAACAACATAACAACGTTTGGTTGTTTAATGAATGTACAAAGCATATCCATAACGATACGATCTTTGTTTTTGAAGGAATCAAGGCAAGCCGTAAAATGAGAGAATTTTGGAAGGAGATATGTTCGCACCCCGAAGTAACGGTGACTATCGACCTCTATTCGATGGGGATCGTATTCTTCAACAAGAAATTACATAAACGCGACTATATAGTCTACTTCTAACGGCAGAGAGCAGATAATAAGAGTGTTGAAAATTAAAAAAAGAAGTATATGAAGAAAAGCCTTATTTATACCGGTGGCGGCGACAAAGGAAAAACCTCCCTTGTAGGAGGCCAGCGGGTATCGAAAGCGCACCAGCGCATAGAAAGTTACGGAACCATCGATGAACTGAATTCATTCATCGGGCTGCTTATCACAGCCCTGGACGATCAGGCCGACATCGATTTCCTCTCTTTCATACAGCATAAACTGTTCACCATCGGTTCTTACCTGGCAACCGACCAGGAAACAACCGAACTGAAGATCGAGAGCAAGGTAACCCCCGAAAGCATCGAACGTATCGAACGGGAGATCGACCGCCTGGACAGCGAACTGCCGCAGATGAAAAACTTCATCCTGCCCGGAGGAAGCCGTTCCGCTTCGCTGGCACATGTCTGCCGTACCGTCTGCCGCCGTGCAGAACGCCAGATATACCGTTTGGCCGAAACAAATCCCGTCGAAGAGCCTGTACTTATTTTCGTCAACAGATTGTCTGATTATCTGTTTGTTTTGGCCCGTAAGGAGTGTATTAGGAATAATGGTAAAGAAATTATTTGGGATTATACTTGCATCTAAGAAATATTGTTTTATTTTTGCGGGAAATTTGAGAACCTGACTGTCTTCGGGCAGTTGTTAATACTAGATAACTATGTATTGGACATTAGAGTTAGCTTCGAAGTTGGAAGACGCGCCCTGGCCTGCAACCAAGGATGAATTGATTGACTATGCACAACGTTCTGGTGCGCCGTTAGAAGTAATAGAGAATTTGCAGGAAATGGAAGATGAAGGTGAGATTTATGAATGCATGGAAGATATCTGGCCTGACTATCCAAGTAAAGAAGACTTCTTCTTCAATGAAGAGGAATATTGATGTGCTTTAAAATAAAGTATTGAAATAAAGGCGAGGTAGCGGGCTTGCAGAAGTCCCCTGCCTCGTTTGTTTTTTGCGGTCCATACAATTTATACCTGTTTGCCGCGTTATTGTAGGGGGTGAAACATCTTTCACCCCGTTAGTTATAGTTTAGATGAAGAGAGTCTTCCTGTTTATTATCGCATTGATTACCTGCACGATGAGCGTGCGGGGTCAGATTGATATGCAGTTAAGCCAATACTTCCTGGGACTGGGATATTACAACCCCGCCTATGCCGGAACGACGGGAGATCTGAATATGCTCGGGTTGTTCCGCCAACAGTGGATCGGCATGCCCGGAGCCAGTACCTCTTTCTTTGTTATCGCCGATATGCCCTTCAAATTAGGCAGTACGAACAATGGGGTCGGACTGGTTGTAAACACGGAAAGTATCGGATTATTCCAGTATACAAAAGTAGGGGCACAGTATGCCTATAAGCAGAAATTATTCGGAGGAACTTTAAGTATCGGGTTGCAGGCAGGCATATTCAATGTCGGCTTTGACGGGACAAAGATATATATCCCGGCAGATAATGACTATCACACTCCTGTAGATTCAGACCCCGCTTTGCCCTCAACAGCTGTGCAGGCAATGGCGATCGACCTGAATGCCGGTATTTATTATTCCCACAAACATTTCTATGCCGGTTTCGGAGCCACTCACCTGACAGCGCCCGAAATGGCATTGGGTGAAACGACTAATTATTATATCCCTATGGGATTAAATTTAGTAGGCGGATACAATATTCAGCTCAGGAACCCGTTGTATGAATTACAGCCCTCTGTATTCCTGAAAACAGACATGCAGAGTTTCCAGGCGGACATTACCGCCCGAATGGTATATAATAAAATGTTTAACGGAGGTCTTTCCTGGCGTATAAACGAGTCGGTAGTAGTATTATTGGGAGCCACATTCGGCAGATTTCAGGTTGGATATGCTTACGATTTCCCTACCACGGCCATGTTAAAAGGGAGTTCCGGTAGCCACGAAGTGTTGGTGCGCTACCAGTTGAAGTTGAAGAAGACAAAAACAGGAAAGAACAGACACAAAAGTGTACGTATATTATAGTATATGAAAAAAGTATTATTAGTACTTATGGCAGTAGCCTTGCTTACCTCATGTGGTAAATCCCTTTCCGGAGCGGGAGGAGAAGTTACCGGGGTAAGATCTGTGGCTTTTAACGAACCTTCGCCCTACGGCATGGTTCTGATCAAAAGAGGTTCGTTCGAAATGGGACCGGCAGACAAAGACTCCTTATGGGGAATCAACCCTGAAACAAAGGGAGTTTCGTTTGACGCGTTCTGGATGGACGAAACGGAAATAACCAACGCCAAATACCGCCAGTTCGTCTACTGGGTGCGCGACTCCATTATCCGCGAACGCCTGGCCGACCCGGCTTACGGTGGCAACGACCTGTTTAAGATCACGGAAGACCGTTACGGCGAACCCGTCACCCCGCATCTGGACTGGAGCCGTCCGATCCCCTGGAAACGGGCGAACGAAGATGAGCTGCGTGCCATCGAAAGCGTTTACTATGTACACCCCATCACCGGCGAAAAACGTCTGGACGAAAAGCAGATGGTCTACAAATACGAATGGTATGACTACACCGGTGCCGCCCTGCGCAAAAACCGCCTGGATCCGGGCGAACGCGTACGTAACACCGATATACAAGTCGATATGAACGAGGTCGTTATGATCTCCAAGGATACCGCCTATATCAACGATGACGGCAACATCATCAACGAAACCCTTACCCGCCCGCTCAGCGGTCCGTGGGATTTCCTTCATACCCGCATCGTAAACGTTTATCCGGATGAAACCTGTTGGGTGAACGACTTCAATAATGCTTACAACGAGCCATACATGCGCATGTACTTCCAGCATCCGGGATATGACGATTATCCTGTCGTAGGTGTCTCCTGGGAACAGGCTACCGCATTCTGCGTATGGCGTACCGATATGTTCAAACAATCGTTGAACTTCCCGGCCGGACAAGCCATCGAGCCGTTCCGCCTGCCGACAGAAGGCGAATGGGAATATGCCGCCCGCTCCGGAAAGAACGAAAACAAATACCCCTGGTCGTCCGACGAACTTCAGAACGCCAAAGGTTGCTTCATGGCAAACTTCAAACCCGGAAAAGGGAACTATACCGAAGACGGTCACCTGATTCCATCCCGCGTAGGCTCTTTCGCCCCGAACCAGTTCGGCTTGTATGACATGGCGGGTAACGTGGCAGAATGGACTTCTACCATGTATTCCGAATCGGGCCCGAGCCAGATGAGCGATATGAACCCCGACCTGCGCTACAACGCAGCCAAGGAAGACCCGTATGCGATGAAGAAGAAAGTCGTACGCGGCGGCTCATGGAAAGACGTGGCACAATTTATCCGTTCGGATATGCGCACCTTCGAATACCAGAACGAAACCCGTTCCTATATCGGTTTCCGTTGCGCACGTACACAGATCGGTTTCTCCCGTTCAAAAGGTAAAAAATAATATAAGAAACATACAACATTATGGGAAAATATAGAAGATATAAAAACAGAATTGAAATGTTCCTTTCCAGCGACATGGGAAAGAGAGTACTGAACTTCTGTTACAGCTGGGGAGCATCTATCGTAATCATAGGTGCCATGTTCAAGTTGCTTCACCTGCCGTATGGTAACCAGATCCTGTTTATCGCCATGACGGTGGAAGCATTGGTATTCTTTATCTCCGCTTTTGAACACCCTTCAAACGAATATCATTGGGAAGAAGTATTCCCCGTGCTGAAATCGAAGAACCCGATGGACCGTCCCGACTTTGCCGGCACAGGCATGTCCAACCTGATCAACTCATCGGACAATATGGATGACGACAATACCTCAGGCGGCATAAACATCCATGTAGGCAACGGCAGAAAAGCAGGTGTCGCAGGCAACCTGGGCGGAACCTCCGTACTGAGCAACCTCGATGTCAGCGAAGAAGATACAAAAAACCTGTCGGAAAGCATCAAGAAACTGAGCGGTGCTGCCGAACAGATCTCCAAGATGGCGGAACTGACCGAAGCTACCCAGAAATACCTGGAACAGCTATCCGGCATGTCCGAAAATATGGAACGTTTCAGCCACGTCACCAACTCGCTGACCAACGTATCCGACACATTGCTTAACTCTTATAAGAGCATCACAGACAACTCTGACGGTATCAACCAGAACTCACGCGGCTACGTGCAGCAGATGGAAATGTTGAACCGCAACATCTCCGGTTTGAATACTATCTACGAAATACAGTTAAAGAGTATCAGTTCGCAGATCGAATCGATCGAACATATCAACGGCGGCCTGAACCGCATCCGCGAGATGTACGACGGTTCGGTAACCGACAGCTCGGTCTTCCGCAACGAAACGGAAAAGATGACTCGCCAGCTGGCCGAACTGAACCAGGTATACAGCCGTTTGCTACAGGCAATGACGGTCAATATGGGTCCGGCAACCGCTTACCAGCAGCCTGCCCCCCAGCCGCAACAGCCCAATTACCAGCAACAGCAGCCTAACTATCAGCAGCCCTACCAGCAACAACCGTACGGCTACCAGCAGCAGGCTCCGTATACAAACAATCCCGGACAGCAATCCGGCAGATAATAAACAAACGAAACTGAAAGAAGATGTCCGGAATAGCAAATAATCCCAACTCGCCCCGTCAGAAGATGATCAACCTGATGTATCTGGTGTTCATCGCAATGATGGCACTGAACGTGTCGTCGGAGGTTCTCGACGGTTTCGAGCTAGTGGAAGACAGTTTACGCACCTCCATCAGCAACTCGGCTCACCGAAACGAGATCGTGGCAGGCGAACTGGATACCTACTACCAGTCCAACCCCGAAAAGGTAAAGGAATGGTACGATAAGGGTAAACAGGTAAAGTCCGCTTCCGACAGCCTGTACAACTACGTGCAGGACCTGAAGCAACGTATCGCGGTAATTGCCGATGGGAAAGATGCCAACGTAAACAAGATAGAGCATAAAGACGACCTCGAAGCCGCTTCACGCATCATGCTGGGCCCGGTTACCGGAGAAGGAAAGAAGCTACGCGAAGCCATCGACGCTTACCGCGTAATGATGGGCGAAATGGTACAGGACAGTGCCAAGACCCGCATCCTGGAAGCAAGCCTGAGCACTACACCGCCTCACAAGGCAGGGATCAATACCCGCACCTGGGAAGAAGCGTTGTTTGAAAATATGCCGGTTGCCGCAGCCGTAACATTACTGACGAAACTGCAAAGCGATATCCGCTACGCAGAAGGCGAAGTGCTGAACAACCTGTTGAACAGTGTCGACGTAGGCGACTACCGCGTGAACCAGATGACCGCACAGGTCATACCGGAGAGCCAGATCGTCATGCGCGGAAGCCAGTACAAGGCGAACATCGTCCTGTCTGCCGTCGATTCAACCAAACGTCCGGCCGTATTCGTAAACGGCAAGCAGTTGCCGGAAGACAGCCGCGGACAGTTCACCGCCATTGCCGGTGCCCCGGGTACTTACCCGATCAAAGGGTACATCGAGATGCCCAATAACGACGGCAGCATGATGCGTCAGAACTTCGAAAGCGAATACTTCGTAACGGAACCGAGTGCAACCGTTGCCCCGTTACTGATGAACGTATTATATGCCGGAATCGCCAACGAGATGCGTATCGCCGTACCGGGCGTACCGAGCGGGAACGTAACGGCCACCATGACAAACGGAACCCTGACACGCAAAGGCGATATCTGGGAAGCCCGCCCCTCAAAGGTCGGCACCGACGCTGTTATATCCGTCAATGCCCGCATGGCCGACGGCCGCAGCGTGGAAATGGCCAAGAATACCTTCCGCGTACGTGCCCTGCCCGACCCGATGCCTTACATCGAGTATAAGGACCAGAACGGCAATATGCGCAAGTTCCGCGGCGGAAACATGACCAAGCGTAATCTGATCGAGACGGAAGTACTCCAGGCAGCTATCGACGATGAAATATTGAATATAAAGTTTGACGTACTACGTTTCGAACTGTTGTTCTTCGACTCCATGGGAAATGCAATACCTGAAGTTTCTCAGGGTCCCCGGTTCTCGGACAACCAGAAAGACAGGATACGTCGTCTGACAAGAGGAAAACGCTTTTTCATCAGAGGTGTAGTAGCCAAAGGACCTGACGGCCTGGAACGTACCCTCACCCCGATCGAAGTCATTGTAAATTAAGTAGGGGCGGTTCGCGAACCGCCTTCAAACTAAGAATATAAAATATGAAACGTTTTTATTACATACTGGCAATTGCAAGCGCCCTGTTCTTCACAGCTACCTCCATACAGGCACAGGAAGAAACAGGAAACACCCAGCAACGGGCAAGAAGAAGCCCGCAGGCCACCCGCGGAGAACGGGCTAATGATAAGAAAGACACCGGTATACCCGAACTGACCGTGCGGGCACAGGATATGAACGAGCGTATGACACAAGAAGTGGGCAACGCCCGCTGGATGCGTGTCATGTACCGGCAGATAGACCTGATGAAAGAGAAGAATGCTCCTCTGTATTATCCGGTCACCCCGATGAACGGACAGATGAACCTTTTCTCCATCATCTTCAGTCTGATCAGCGAAGGTAAAATAGATGCATACCAGTATGAAGACGGTTACGAAGATTTCAGCGACAACAGCAAGATCAACCTGAAAGACATGCTCGACCGCTTCGGCATCTATTATGAGGAAGTACCCGGACAAGGTAACCAGGGAACCACTTTCGTGATCAACGAAAGCGATATTCCTTCCGAAACCGTCCGCTCTTATTATGTAAAGGAAGCCTGGTATTTCGACCAGAATAACTCCGTATTCGATGTAAAGACACTGGCCATCTGCCCGATCATGACCACTTCAGGTGATGTCGGCGAGTTAACCATGCCCATGTTCTGGATTCCTTACGAAAGCATCCGCCCGTATATCAACACGGCATTTATCATGACATCGAACATCAACAATGCCATGACCTTCACGCTCGACGACTATTTCCGCCGCCGTATGTTCGAAGGCGAGATCTATAAGACACAGAACCTGATGAACCAGCCGTTGATGGCTTACTGCCCGACTCCCGATTCCCTCAAGAAAGAACAGGACCGCATCGAAGGCCAGTTGGTTGCCTTTGAAAAGTCTCTCTGGTTCCAGCCCGACACTACTCAGGTAGAAGACCCGAAAGCGGCTAAAAAAGCGAGAAAATCATCAGCCCGCGGACAAGGCGGAGCCACTACCGAAAAGGCTGTTAAAGAAACCAAAGAAAAAACAGTAAAGACAAAAGCGCCGAAAGCCGAGAAATCTTCTCCGGTTCGAAGCGTACGTCGCAGAAGATAAGAACATATAAACTCAAGAAAAAGTAAAGGCTATGTCATCACGATGTAGCCTTTACTTTTTTTATCAAATTCTATCTAACAAACCATAGTTTTTACAGAACTATGGCCTTTTGTCCTATAAGAAAGTAGGAGATAAGTAAAACAGGGGGCATTTAGCGTGCAAAACACTCTTCTTTAAAAAAAGAACATAGATTCTATAACTTATTTTTTACAATTTAATACCTAATAAGAAAAATATTATTATTTTTGACACGATAAGATATCATAGTTCTGTAAAGACTATGTCTCTCATCTAAATTACAAGTTTTCACTAGTATAATATTGCGACTTATTAACCTCTTAAATCACAGGCTTATGTTAACTCAACTAAAACTGACCAAAGTGTTGATTATCCTGTCAGTATTCAATTTGTTTGGGAATATTCACACAGAAGCGAATACTCTTTCCCGACAAGCTGCGGTAACTCAACAAAAAAACAAAGTGACCGGTATCGTAGAAGATGAAAACGGAACCGTTGTCGGAGCCTCCATTTTCATCAAAGACAGTTCCACCGGAACAATTACTGACTCAGAAGGAAGATTTACCCTGACCGATGTCAAAAAAGGCTCGACACTCGTATTCTCTTTCGTCGGTTTAAAAACCCAGGAAATAATCTGGAAAGGGGAAAGTATACTAAACGTCAAAATGGTCAGCGACACCCAGGATTTGGATGAAGTTATCGTAGTAGCCTATGGAACAGCCAAAAAATCAGCATTCACAGGTTCAGCCACAGTTATCAGTGCAGAAAAACTGACACAACGCTCAACCACCAATGTCGTACAATCATTACAAGGACAGGTTGCCGGATTACAAATGACAACTGGTTCCGGACAGCCTGGCGGAGGTTCTCCATCCCTTATCATACGAGGCATAGGTTCTATCAATGCTGATATCGATCCGTTGATTATTGTCGACGGCATGCCTTATGAAGGAGGTTGGAACAATATCAACCCTTCTGATGTAGAATCGGTTTCCGTATTGAAAGATGCTGCATCGAATGCTCTTTACGGAGCAAGAGGTGCCAATGGTGTTATTATTATCACCACGAAACAGGCAAAAGTGGGAGAAGCAAAAGTAACAGCTTCCGCCAAATGGGGCGTAAATACGCGTGGCACCATCGATTACGACTACATCAAAGACCCCGGAGAATACTACGAAGCTCATTATAAAGCATTATATAATCAACTAAGATACGTCAAAGGATTATCTGAAAATGACGCATATACGCAGGCGAATATCAATATGGTAGGCAATACCAAAGAAAACGGCGGCTTAACCTATAACGTATTCAACTATCCGGAAAACGAATACCTGATAGGAAAAGACGGAAGACTAAACCCCAACGCCAAATTAGGACGGGTAGTGAACGGATATACGTTATCTCCCGACAACTGGGTCGATGAAGCATATAGCAGCGCCTTCCGGCAGGAATATAACGTCAATATATCCGGAGGAACCAACAAAATGCAAATGTACGGCTCCTTTGGTTACCTGAACGACGAAGGTATTGTCCCCAATGCCGGATACGAACGCTATTCTGCCCGCTTCAAAGGTTCTTACCAGGCAAAGAGTTGGTTGAAATTCGGTGCTAACGTAAACTATACTCACAGCGAAACATCGACCTTGTCAGAAGACTACAGCACAGATATGGCAAGTGTCGTAGAACAAGTTGCCCCTATCTACCCGGTCTATATCAGAGATGAGCATGGAAATATCATGACCGATGAAAACGGCAAACTGTATGACTACGGAACAACAAATACCGCGTTGGGATTAGCCCGCCCCGTTCTTCCGAACTCATCCATACAAAGCTCCATTCTCAATCTGTCGGAAACAAATTCGAATACTTTCAACGGTAACGGCTTTGTCGATATCACCTTCCTGAAAGACTTCAAATTCACGTTCAACGCAGGAACGACAGTACGCGAACAAAGATATTTCAAAACCAGCAACCCGTTCTACGGTTTCGGGGCGGAGCAAAACGGTACCATATCCGTGTTCCATTACCGCACAACCACACTAAATTTACAGCAGATCTTAAACTATAACCGCAGTTTCGGTAAACATAACGTATCGGCCATGTTGGGACACGAAAATTATAAATACAACTATGTCCAATTATCTGCCGAAAAAAAGAACATGTTCTCTTACTGGGAGAACCATGAATTGAACGGAGCCATCATTGACGCCGCTTCTGCCGACTCCTACGCAACGGATTACAATACGGAAGGATACTTCTTCCGCGGCCTCTACGATTACGACGGCAAGTATTTCTTCTCCGGTTCTTATCGCCGCGACGCTTCTTCACGCTTCCATCCGGATCATTGGTGGGGTAATTTCTATTCCATCGGAGCTGCTTACCTGATCTCGAGAGAAGACTGGTTCAAAACAAACTGGGTAGACTTGTTAAAAATCAAATTCTCTATCGGACAACAAGGTAACGACAATATCGGTAACTTCCGGTATATCGACACCTATACCATTAAAAACAACAATGACGAGTTATCGCTCGCCTTTGCCAGCAAAGGAAATAAAGATATCACCTGGGAAACAAATACGAACATGAACCTGGGAGTTGAATTTGAATTATTCAAACGCAAACTGACCGGTAGCTTCGAATTCTTCAACCGCAAGACGACCGATCTGTTAAACTGGTTCACCGTTCCTCTGTCGTTGGGATATGCAGGTTATTATGACAATATCGGAGACATGAATAACAGAGGTGTCGAACTCGATTTGAGATATACCCCGTTCAATAAAAAGAACTTCTCATGGACGATCAACTTCAACATGACTCATTATAAAAACAAGATCACCTATCTGCCTGCCGAGAAAAAGACGACAGAGATGGAAGGCCACGGCGGTTATATGGACGGAAGCAGGTATTACGGAGAAGGATTACCCATCAATACATGGTATATGCGTCAGTATGCCGGTGTGTCGGAAGAAGGTCTGTCCATGTGGTATTACACCGACAAGGAAACAGGAGAAAAAAAGACCACAACCACCAACTCCAGCGCAGACTATTATCTGTGCGGAGACCCCAACCCGGACCTGTACGGAGGTTTCGGTACGACACTGAATGTCTATGGTTTCGACCTCTCTGCCCAATTCAGTTATACGATCGGAGGCAAAACCTACGACTACGGATATGCAGGCATCATGGCTAATCCGACAGCATCGAGCGTCGGTAACCGCTGGCACAAAGACATCGCAGACGCATGGTCGCCCGAAAATACAGGGTCAAACATACCGCGCTGGTATTTCAACGACTTATACACCACCAGCATGTCGGATCGTTTCTTGATGGATGGTAGCTACCTCAGCTTGCAAAACGTACAGGTAGGATATACCATTCCCAAGAAATATACCTCTTATCTGGGCATAGACAATCTTCGTTTATACTTTGTATGCGATAATGTATATTACTGGTCAAAGAGAAAAGGATTGGATCCCAGACGCTCCTACAAAGGGGAGGGCGCTTCCGGAAAAATCTCTCCGCTCCGCACTTTCACCGGTGGCATCAGTTTACAATTCTAAATTCACACAAATTCCATAAAGCATAAAACAATGAAAAAGAAAAATATATTTAAAACAGTAATTGTTTCCAGCGTGTTTTTCCTGGGATTAGGCATGAATAGCTGTATCGAACAAACATTCCCCGAAAGTTCTACGGCCACAGCCGATCAGGTAGCCAACTCGCCAGCCGGTATGCAGGCTATGATGAGTGCAATCGTCGGATATATCAATACGTATAATTCTTATGGTAATAATTATAGTTTCGACTTCGGCTATAGTGCGTTCGGCATGACAAGAGAGACGATGTGCGAAGATTTCTTCGTCTATAATTCAAATTACGATTACTTCAGTTCATTCGGACAATGTCTGGCATTGGCGGAAAACAGTACAGTAAACAGTCTGTATTACTACTACTACAAATTCCTCAATAACACCAACAACCTGATACGCCTGATCGACCCGGAAACGGCCACCGAAACCAACAGGCAGTATTTGGGGATCGCCAAAACATTCCGGGCTTTAATCTATATGGATATCTCCCGTTTCTTCGAGTACAAGAAAACAGGCATAGCCAAACTGGACAACGAAGCCGAAGCGAATAAGATATACGGCCTGACCGTTCCCATCATCTACGAGAATATAACGGAAAGCGAAGCCCGCGACAACCCCAGGGTCCCTTTCTACACCATGTATGAATATATCCTGAACGATCTCGACGATGCCGAAGAATACCTGAAAGATTATACCCGGCCAACCAAGAATATGCCGGACCAGACAATCATCTACGGGTTGAAAGCACGCCTATGGCTGGAAATGGGTACGCGTTTCGAAAAATACCCGAATGATTTGTCAGCCCTCACCCAGAACGTCGACCTCGGTGTCAACTCTGCCAAAGATTGTTATGCAAAAGCTGCTGAATATGCCCGCAAAGTCATCTCAAACAGTGGAGCACAACCGTTATCGGAATCGGAATGGTTCGGAGGCAAAAACTATACGGCCGGATTCAATACCATCCAAACCGGCGCCTGGTTATGGGGTTCGATCATGAACCAGGAAAATATCCACAGCACATGGTTGAACTATGCCGGAAATATATGTACCGAACAGACATTCGGTGTAGGCAACTCCACCTACTGGGCTATCCGCACAATCAGCAAGGCCTTATACGATCAAATACCGGATACGGACTGGCGTAAAATTACCTGGATAGCCCCGGAAGATGCCGGAAAAGAACCGGGAAACAAATATCGTACCATATTATCCGATGTCAATTTCAAAAAGCTACCAGCTTACACGAACCTGAAGTTCAAACCGAAAGAAGGCAACATGATCGATGCCAACATAGGAGCAACGATCGATTATCTGATGATGCGTGTCGAAGAGATGTACTTCATCGAGGCCGAAGCATTAGCTGCAAGCCAGGGAGTAGCAGCCGGCGTAAATGCCCTCAACAGTTTTATGACTACCTATCGCTATCCGGAATATAATTGCCAGGCGACTACATTGGATGATTTCCGTAAAGAACTCATACTGCAAAAACGGATTGAATTCTGGGGAGAAGGAATCATTTTCTGGGACTACAAACGTTTGGAATTACCTGTTAAAAGAGGATATCCCGGAACCAACGCACCGGTAGGCTACCGCATGAACTCAATTGAAGGGTATTGCGCCCCCTGGTTCAATATCTTCTTCAGTAAATTCGAGTCACTTAAAAACACAGCCATCGTTTTGAATCCGGACCCGTCGGCCGTTATTTCAGACTGGACCGAATAAAAGGGATGAAACGTTCTACTTTTGATTAACAGAAAAAATCGAACGCGGAAAACTCATATCGTCCGCGTTCGATTCTTTTTTTAGTCTGCCCCTCTACGTTATCACCTCATCATCTTCACCAAACAACTCCCTACTGCACACAGCATCAGGGTATATCCGGCCGCGACGGTAAGCTGTTTCCGGAATCTTCCCCGGAATCGTTTCCGCACCCCGAGAGTGTCAACAGGGCCCCGATCGAGGCCAGGACGATTTCTGTACGGTCCGCCCACAAAGCCGTCATCCCCAGTATCACCAGGTAACACACGAGCCACCTCCGGCTGATTATCCGGCATAACCACTTTCTCTTTCTTCTCATCTTTCTCCTTCTTTTTCAGGTTCAACAAAAAGCCCAGCAGAGCTCTGATAAATTGCAGGATTTGTCTTAATTTATTCATTGTTTTAAATGTTTATGTTGTTATCAGAAGTGAACTATCTAATTATTGACTGGTTGTAACCGGCTCCCCTCTTGAGAGGGGGAAGGGGGTGTGTCATAGTTTCGCCCTATAACTAGCTTTAACACACACCTTATCCCCTCTCGAGAGGGGAATTGGTTACTCCCGTCACTATAAACTGATAGCTCAATTATTTCTCTAATTGGCATATTATCCCATTAGCACATTATTTTGCCCTTCCCCGCATCCAATCATACATATCCTTTAATGTGATGATCTTTTCGGTTATGGCAATCAGGTTACGGCGGTATAACTCACGGTTATCGCCGTTCTGCTCACTGATATAGGGGCTGTAGGCTATCTCTTTCGCATAGGCTTCGGGCTGGCGGCTGAAACTCCAGGCATGGCGGTAACCGGTGCGGATCAGACGGGCAAAATCAAGGAATGAGAATTCCACACCGGCATAATGACGGAAATAATGTACCCCGCCGGTCCCTTCCACCTTCGCCCGCTCGCCATGCCAATAGCCATTGGATGCCCCGTACCCCATGATACCGAAATAGTTATGATGTTCCCTGGCCAAATGTGAAGTACCCCAACCGCTTTCGAGCGCACCCTGTGCCAGGATTACTACCGGGTTCATGTCATAGGTCCCACCCGCCTTCTCGGCTGCCGGCAGACATGTCTGCAAATACTGTATCTGTTTATCCATTTTATATGATATTAGTTAGTACTTTATTTGAATATGTGCATAATAAATCGTATCTTTATTGGTATATAAACCTTCAAATACATACCGTATGGAAAATTCATTCAATCAGAACAGAGTATGGGGATGGGGCGAGCTTGCCCTGCAATACTTTCCCAATATTTCACAGAAAAGTGCCACGATGCAATTGTTGAAATGGGTCCGCGTAAGCAGGACACTCGTCGACCAACTGGAAGAATCAGGCTGGCATCCGGGAAAGAAATACCTCACTCCCCGACAAAAGGACTATATCGTCCAGCACCTGGGTGAGCCGTAAAAACGGCTCTCTGCCAGGTTGCCGGGCCGTCCCCCTATTCGATCTCCGGACGGTCGCTTCCTCCGCCTCCTTCTCCCCCGCCTCCTTCTTCTTTGTCCGACGGATCGGGAATCTTTTCAAAAGAATAATTGCTGATCGCATCGCGCAGCATCTTGCCGGGACGGAACACAATCCGTTTGCTTTTGATCAGCGCCTGGTTGAACTCCTTTTTCGTCGTCGTACCGGTACTGCCGAACTGCAACTGGAAATTCCCCAGTTCGCCCACCTGTACCACCTCCCCTTTACCCAGGCTGCGTTTCATCACCTCGATCAACGAATCGAGTATCAACCGCACGTCACCCGGTGAAGCGGTGGACGACAGCGAGATCAGATCGCATAACTCATACATACCACACGTCCCTGCCGCTTTCGCGTTCGCATAAAACAACTTGCTGCCTTCCGCAGCCCCTTTGCGCATGTCTTTACGCAATACCAATGTGTACTTTGCTGGCATAATCATACTTTTTAAAGTTAAACATCTTGTTTATTAATCACATAACAAAGATACAACCGGCATCATCCGGCCAACGGAAAGGGACGGAAGGAGGGGGACAGAGTGGAAAGAACAGGAGAATCGGGGAATAAAAAAATCCCGGGGGTACCTTTCCCGGGACTCTATACAGTCTATTCTATTGGATTACCTTAAAGTCGTTCGATCTCTTCAATCGGTAAACCCGTACAAAGGGTAATCGTATCTATACCGATACCCTGCTTTTTAAAATTCGCAGCGATCTCGCGCTGTTCTTCGGCTTTACCTTTCGCAAGTCCTTGCTCCATGCCTTTTGCCAAACCTTTCTCCATACCTCTCGCTAAACCTTTTTCTTCAGCTTGCTCTATAGCATATTCCGTTGTGCATCGCCAGTCACGGTAACGTTTCAGAAGTTCGTCATATACATCACGTTCATGGGGAGTCATTGCATTCACGTTGGCAGCATCGAGTATGCGACGGAACGCTTCGTTTTCTTCCTTAAAAGGAGCCATATCAAATATATTCATATTCTTCAATATAAAAACCAACTTTTCAAGAGATGTCACACATTCCTCTTTCCTTAAATTAAACAACTCAAATGAAATATAGACCTGTTTCAATTTGAGTTCTCCAAAAGTTTCACCTGTCGCTGCATTCGCCAGTACCACGTCCGTACGCCAGGGGTGGAGCCATCCACATCTTCACAAAGACAATCAAAAATGACTGTGCGCTGATCTATTGACTCGGGGAGAATCTCTTTATCGAGATAAATCAGATCCCTGACCTGCCGCTCTCCCTCAAGGGTGGCATTGATAAAATCGATGGCTACTTGTTTTTAACCGAATACGGCCTTAAAACCTCTGCCTAACATAATGTTAACGTAATTTTCCATAAGTTACGGTATAAATGGTTGTCGTTCATAATAAACGTTACTGCAGATATAAAAAGATTTCTTGATATTCAAGACGATAACCTCAAAATAAATCAATCCGGCCGTTTTTATATTCACTTCGGTCCATTTGAATATGACTTTCCCTAAACCGACTGTTTAAAACACCGTGGGTTTCACTCTCTTTTTCCCCTATAGAGTATCTCCGTTTTCCCTATATCCTACCCTTTGTTCCCCTATACCCTGTTGCACGGTAGACTACAGGGTAAAAGACTGAATGTCAGAGGGAAACAAAAGTTAAGGACAGAAAAGGACAAAAAGGACACCGCCACATTTTCAGAAAACACTCATCCGATCAGGCGGCAGGGGAAGTGTTTTTACGGTAGAGGCCGTGAGACAGACGGGTGATGAAGACCGGCTCCAAACGGGAAAGGTGGCGTCTGACGGAACGGTCGCTTATACCGGCTGCCTGGCTGAGCGCATACAAGTCGGACACGGTGAACTGATCGTCCAGCCGGTCGAATATTTTACGGAAATAATCCGGGCAGGTAAGCTCGGGGATATCTGCCGGGGCGGTAAGCTGCGTCATCAGCAAGCGGCTGTGTTCGAGGCAGACATCGACTATGGAAAGGGCCGCCCGGAAATGAACATCGTCACAGAAACGCTCGTCCACCCCGTAATCGAGCGAAGCGACATCGAGAGCGGTAAAGATCATGCAGAGACGGAAAGTCATCAGTCCGTGACGCTTCACGGCACCCAGGAAGTCTTCTTCCCCAAACAGGTCGGTTTCACGCAATAGCTGCGCAAAGTGACGGTTCAGTTCATCCCACTGCCGGAGAGTAAGGCGCACCTGCAAACGTCGTTTACGCAGCAACAGGGCTATATCACGCACACGTTCGGAGAGACTGTCGATCCAGGCCTCAAAACCTTCCGCTCCATTCTGAGGCGAAACATCCTGCCAGACCGCCTTGCTGCGGCAGGTATACAGCAGCAGACGGCTTGCCAGCCCGTTCTCCGCACTCGGCACCAGGCGGGGAAATTGTCCGGGTGTACCCGCCAGCAAAAGAGCCAGACGCGGCTGGGGAACGCGGATCATCTCATTATCCACCTTACGGGAGGAGGCGACAGGTTCATGCTGGAAAGCCTTACGCAACAGATCGTCGAACTGCCCATAGTCCTGACGGCTGGCTGAGATCAGAGTATCGATCTCACTGTCGACCATCAGTCCGCCGACCTCGCCATTCTCAGCCAGGTGAACCAACAACTTGGCTTTCGTTATCTGGGTAGGGATGAAAAAATAGCAGGTAGAGGCTTTTACAGGGGCATCGGTCACTTTTACCGCCTGTTTCTTCTGATGGGCAGCCGCTTTCTTCAGTTCCCATTCTTCTAACGCCTGAAGATACTCGTCCTCCTTGCGTTTCGTCTCGATCTCGATCTGTGAAGCATAGCTGTCAGCCAGGCGGCGCATGTCATTGATACACCCTTTGCCGTTGGCCGCCGGAGCCACTTCGACCGTGAAAAGATGGGGATAGACACGTTTTCGGTTATAGATACCCCATACTCCCGGGAGGCAGGCACTCAATACGGTACAGGCTGCCAGGAAAGCCATATCATGCTCGCGGCGGTCGGTGTAGAAACGAAGGGCATCGCCCAGCAAAAGGGGAAGACCGGTGGTTATATTTTCCGGTAGAAAAGGGGTTTGTTCGCGAAGCTCCTCACCCGAAAATGTGGCGGTGTCCTTTTTGTCCTTTTCTGTCCTTTTGCTTGGGGGACGGGTAGCCGACTCATCAGTATGTCCCTGATAGGCAGAAGATAAAGCCTGACGAATCTCTTCTTCAGGGAAGTCGTCACCGTGCAACAGAGGTATGCAAAAAGAGGCCGTTTCATTGCGGTCGAAGCCTCTCCGATTAGCCTCGCAACCCAAGCGGTAGACAGTCTGGTTGCGGCTGCCTTCGACGGCAGGATGGGCACGCAGCCAGTCGTGTACAAACACCTGGCCCTGCACAACAGAGGCAGGGGAGAATACCTGAGCTTCCGGATTATAGAAAGCCTCCGGGTCATTGCTCACGTAGCAGCAACGACTGATGTCCTTACAGGCACGGTCGCAGAAAACGCCTGAGAGGTGCTCATAATGGGCGGCTACCGCTGCAAATGCAGCGGCATGCTCTTCGCGGGCGGTATCGACCCGGACAAAGACTTTCAGCCCCTCACCTCCGGGACTGATAAATAAGGCCAGCGTAAAAGGCTGCCGGAGGAATAGAGCGATCAATGCAGCCAGGTCGGCCACATGATCGAAATCCAGTCCCACCACCTGGCTATAGGCTTCCAGCTGGTTGGCACGATGTCCTCCTTTGAACAGGCCGGAGGGAGTAAAGCCCGGAAGCTGTGCTTTCAGGGAGCGGGCAGCTTCTTTGTCACCGGAAGCCAGGGCAGTGCGGTAAGCGGTTATTTCATGTATCCAGCGTCGGGTACGGATCAGGATAATGATTTCTTCCAGGGTAAAGGACTGTGATGTCGACAGGTAAAGTTTCACGAAATAAGAGACTGAAGGTGTTGCGTTCATACTATTTAAATTTAGGCTGTTCAGCCGGTTAATATGGACGCAATATAGGCATTCCTTTCTTACACAAAAAGCAGTTAAAAAGACCGGTCATAGTCTTCACCAACGCAGTCTCAAGGCTTCTGGTGCGACTGAGCCACGAAAGCGAGCACTATAAACCGGTCAATTTTAAGGGGAATCGGGAGAAAATTTATTTCCCGTTTTCCTTTTCATCCTCCGACATATAGTAATATCTCAGGAAGGTTCCACGAGATACCTCAAATTCAAATATGTCGAAGAGCAGAGCGAGCAGCTTACCGTCATTGATTTCACCGAAATGTTCTTTCAACCGGTTATTCAATTCTCCCATATAGAAGGCCAGCTGCATATGTTCCTTTGCCGGAATATGCAGACGGTCTTCAGGAAAAAGAACGACTGCTCCCAGCAGCCCCTGCAGCCTCCGTTTGCAGACTTTCAGTTTCCGTTCGTTACTACGCGACAGACAGCCGCTTTCTTCTCTCATCCCGTGCAGACGCTTTATCTCGTCGCACAGTGCATCCAAAGAGAGGATGACTTGTTGTTTTTTTTCATCTGTTTATTCTTTATAATTGTCCTGTGATGACACAGGGTTTTGTTAGTAGCAATAATATGCCAATGAGACAATGTGCTAATGAAGATAGCAAGAGGTTCAATTATTATCAGCTACAACCAGTTGCTAAACAGATAGTTCACTTTTTCTATATTGCCACATTGGCCCATTATTTTCTATATTGCCACATTATTTCTAACGACGAAACCCCGGAGAACGAATTCCCCGGGGTTTGTTTTTGTCTGCCTTCGCTCTTCACAGAGGTAGAACAGAAGAACTTTATTTCATTACTTTAGTATTAATATCGACCGCTTGTTCGCCTGTCGCAGGTTAATTAGTAGAGACAGACGTATCAATCCGTCTCTACCACGCAGTCAAAATCTATTGATTATAAAAATTCCTTATTTTACAATTGCTTTGACAGCAACTTCGCCTTCTACAGCTACAAATACTACACCTGCAGGAACAGAGATAGTAGCTTCGCTTGAAGTGATTACCGTGCTAGCTACAGCCTGTCCAAGAACATTACTAATAGTCACTTTCTTGCCTTCGGCCCCCTTGATGATTACAGCACCTGTAGTTGCGAATACCTTAACTGCAGATACAGATACTTCATCCGTTGATGTAGCATAATCTTCCGTTACAGTCATATTGAAAATCTGACCCTGGTTCAAACCTTCGCTAATATCTGTTGCACCCAGATCGTCATGATCACCATTTGTCGTTGTGATTCTGGCTAATACAGGAACATTGTTATCCAGTTTCACCCATGCACCTTTATAACCTCCTATCGAAGCATCACCTGCTACTCCATCTTTTTTATCGAAAGATTCCAACAAGAAGTCGTTATGGCCGCGACCTGTACCTTCACCAATAGACGGATCGGTAATTTCATCTTCTGTATAGCGCAATGCCCATACATAGTTACGATGAGTACCGTTCAGGTATTTCACGTCAATCTGTTTAGCATTGATAGCATCATTCAACTTTTTAGGATTGATGAAGCCTTTTGTATCACGGATATCAGCCAAAGTTGTACCACGCAATACGTATACAAGTTCCTGATCTGTCAAAGAAGCCAAATTGCTCTTCAACTGTGCGAAATCTGCTTTCGGGAAGTACTTCTCTGCACCATCCTTGAAAGCTTTCTTATCAGCCGTCAGTAATTCATCAGCAGTAATAACCATATGGACACCTTCTACGAAGCCCAGACGGGTACGGTTGTTATATTTATAACGGCTTGCTTCATCCAGCTTGTTCAGGCCCGTATAAAGGGCAACAGAGTCATTGAAGTTAACCAACATACGGCCGGAAACATAACCATTATAATATACATAGTGTTCCATGTCTTCTGCATCTGCAGCATCCTGCTTGTCGAAATAACCGTGACCCGGTGCTTCCAGATAATCTTCGCAATAGAAACCGTCTGCAATAGTATCGTTTGCTACCCATAACATGTACTGAGGCATTGCAACCGGAGCAAGCGGTGAAGTAACTACAGAATCAACATAAATAGAAGTATTCCATTCTTTACCCGGCTTGATACCTTCAGAAGTTACACCGGCATAGTTGATGCCTTCTTTTGCATTCGTAATATCGGCATACTGATTTTTGGACATTTCAAACAACGCCTGTTTTACTCCGCCGATACCATCATTCACTACGATATTGATATTACCGTTTACTTCGCGGTCTTCAGCAACCGGTTTATACAACGGACGAATATTGCGAACCAACTGGAAGGCTGACCAGTCATAATTCGGTTCGTTATCCATTGCATACGGATACAGTTTGTCAGGATCATTTACCATTTCCAGAATCTGCCATCCGTTATTGATGAATTTACGATCTGCCGCATCATTATATAAAGCATGTGCTACAGGAGCATTTTCATCGAATACATGCAAATGAGACAATGTTTTGCTTACATCGGCATCCAGGTCATTCTTAACATTGAATATATCATTATTCAAGTTAATAGCATTGGCTGCATCCTTTCCGCTAACCTTGTCGTAAGAACGAACATCCACTAATACGTAGCAAGTATCAGTCTTATCGCTAGTCAGCTCGTCTGCTTTCAGATAGAACTCAGCGATCTTCACATCCTGACCGTTAATGTCTTTCAATTCGCGAACAGCATAACGCTGGTTGTTCTTCGCATCTTTCAATACCACAACATATTTGCGGTTGTTGTCGATAACATTGTTGTCACGAACCTTCAGGGCATAAACTGTTCTGTTCAACGGTTCCAACCCTTTAATATCGCTGTAACCGTATGGAACATGTGATTTAATCGTTTCAATTTCGAACAAGTTCTTCTGGTTAATGAAGTCGGCATTATCCGGATTCGTTACAGCCAGATAACCGCTAGCATTCGAATACAAATATTTATCGGTATTTGTAGTCAGGTCATCACTATGCTTATCATTGTATTTCAGATAATACGGCTGATTAGCAGATTCTGCCAGACTGTGGAAATCCACATGTTTGTAACCATGATATTCGCTTTCATAAGCTTCGGCATACTTTTCAGGATCGACTTTCGAGATCAATAACGTATCCGAGCAAGTCAGCGTATTCATCGTGAATGTACCGTTTGCACGAGCCACATTATAATAATCGCGGTGGTTGATGATGTAGTTATATTTCACGCCATCGATAGTTGTCTGATACAACTGGCCTTCAAATACGGGAACTTCTTCGCCTTCCGCATAAGAACCCTTACCATATTCACGGTTGAAAATCTGTACTTCCGGAGTTCCATTCTTATTGATATCACTCTTGTTCAGGCAAGGTTTCTGTTTGATAACCCACTGAGCAGACGGCATGATACCGAAATCCTGGTTTTCATTCGGAGTTGCATACATCAGACGACCTACATGGTTATAAACCAAATAAGCATTATTAATACGGCTACCGTTACCTGCCAATGGCTTATCT
Source organism: Parabacteroides sp. AF17-3 (assembly GCF_003635445.1). NCBI lineage: Bacteria > Pseudomonadati > Bacteroidota > Bacteroidia > Bacteroidales > Tannerellaceae > Parabacteroides > Parabacteroides sp. AF17-3. The sequence continues at coordinate 403,990 of NZ_QTMM01000002.1, forward strand.
GTCTTCAACTGTATGAAATACAGGCCATCTTCGTAAAAGTCACGGATAAGCGGAGTGTAATTCAAATCAAATCTCAGACGAAGCCACTGAGTAGCAGTGGTTGTTCCGGCATAAAGAGAATTGTAATCTACAGTTGTTTCAGCAACATTAGCTCCCTGAGGAGATTCATGTTCAATATCTACATCCTTTACATCTTTTGCTTTAGTGTCAGTATACATGCCCACATAAGAAGCTCCGTTTGTCACATAAGCCGGGTTGTTACCGGCAACCATCCAAACAGTGTTAGCTTGTTCGGTTCCTGATAAATAAAGCTTTTCATTCTGTTCATCATCTGTATAGAAATACTTTTGAGGATAAGCAATTGTTGTTGCATCGAATTTCGGGGCAGCAGCATATTTCTTGTCTACATAAGTATTCAATCCATTCGGAGAACCTACAGTCAGATAACCTTTTACGTCACCGGCAGCCGGTCCCAGGTTTTGCAGATACAATGCAACCGGAACACCGGCAGCTTTGTTATAAGCATTAGACTCACCTGAATTCGAACTGAAGGCTTTAGCCTCATTTACAGTATTCAAATATTGGGCTACTGTAAGAGGTATCTGATCTCCTTCATAATTATGACGTGAAGCATTCAATGGTTCCAATACAAGGCTATCATTTGTAGCATAGTAAGTTGCTTTCCAATGATAACGTGCTTCATCAGGAGTCATTTCACGATTGCCTTTATATGTATAAGGTGCCCCCGCAACTTTCAGAGCATTATAGTTACCGCCTTCTTCCGTTTCATACAATTCATCCCAAACTTTCAAATATTTAGACTTATCATCATTATTTTGGAATAAAAGGTTATAGCCGGCATAGGCATTAGCATTATTATTAAAGTCGGCAGCTACTGTAGTAGAAGCGATTGTTTGAACCTTCGGATTGAAGTTTCTGCGATCCAACACACCGAAGTCACTGGTTTTAGCGATCCAGGCTACATCAAACGGATTGTTGTAAACAGTAATAGGTTGACCTGTCTTCGGGCTCAACAATGTGAACTTAGCAAAGTCACGTGTAACATTATCACGGTTATAGCCAGGATACTTAGCATTATTATTGGCTGCAAAATCCAAGCTGGTTCCGTCAGCATCGATCATTGAATTCACTTCATCAGCATTCAATACCTTTGCACCGGCTACTACCGGACGGATATGAACCAAAGCCAGGTCCTTATTGTCATCAAGATCATATAAATCGGCATCAGCAAATGCTTTAGCAGATGCTTTTACTGTTTTTACATAATAATGATCGGCATCGTAACGAACGTTTGCTTCCGGTCCTACTTTTACCATAGCCAATGCCATGATTGAATCCTGAGATGCGGTCTGATTATCTGCATGGAAATAAGTATACAGCAACTTAGAATCAAAGTTATGATTAGTCTGTTCCTGAGTTGTATACCAGGCCCAGTTGGTAGCACAACCTCTGATCACAGAAGGTATACCTGTTTTCAATGTTCTTACGATTGGCTCTGCAGCTTGAGCCGCAGCATCTGTGATAGCCTCCATATTTGCCAAATCCCCAGCCGTAAGAAGTTTCGCATCCTCATGATTGAATGTCAACGTATAACCGGTTTCTTTATTAGTAAAAGTATAAATACTTCCGTTTACTTCCTGACCAACACGTTGAATCTTCCATAAAGAATGAGAGAGCACAGCATCCTGAATCGGCTTAACAGCCAGATACAATCTGCCGGTTGAATAATCACGTTCCTGAGTCAACACATAAGTAGCTCCGTTAGCTTTAGTATCATCAGCCATATTAACCGCCAACTGATACCATTTGCCCGCTTCTATGTTTTTCACCCCGAAGAACCCCTGGTCCAAAGATGCACTTTTCACAAACTGAGAACGGTAAGTGACCTCTCCATTCTCCAGATGTGCATTCTGTGCCAGAATCGGAAATGAACCGGCCAGCAAAATACCGGCCACAAGTGTAGAAAACTTTTTGTTCATAATCTTTTGTTTAATATTAATAATAGTGTTACTTAAAAGCCTTTTAATCACAGAACAGGAACGTTACTCAGAAGCGAATGACTAGAAAAAACGTTCCTTTTTTCTAGTCATTATTTTAGGTATGTTTTGACTTTGTGCAAGAAACAAGCAATTTTATACTTACTTTGCTATCCAATTGATAAGAAAGCACATAGGTTTAGGAAAAAATATTGGGGAATGTATTGCCCATTCAAAAGTTATAATTAATTTTGCTGGCGAGAAAAAAGGAACCTTTCTTTTAGTCATTACTATACATTCGTAATTATACTATAAAACAATATATTATCTATCATTTTACATCACAATCACAGGTATATATTTGAGTACATGCGCGTACATTAATGTACTGATACACAGCACACCTATTTTCTAGGACTTGACAGACAAATGTTAAAAGGAATATTTTAGACATTTCTGGCACAAAAAGAATATGTCAACTAACATACGAAAACCCCGGTAGAAATAAATCTACCGGGGTTTGTTTTTGTCTGTCTTCGCTCTTCACAGAGATCGAACAGAAGAACTTTATTTCATTACTTTAGTATTAATATCGACCGCTTGTTCGCCTGTCGCAGGATACTTGTCATGGAGGTGGGTGAACCCCACCTCTACGACACGCAGTCAATTTAAATTTATTGATTATAAATAATTTCTTATTTTACGATAGCAGGTACTGCTGTTTCACCTTCAACCGTTACATAAACTACACCTGCAGGAACTGCGATTGTAGCTTCGCTTGAAGTGATTACCGTGTTAACCACTACCTGACCAAGTACGTTGTTGATAACAACCTTCTTGCCTTCAGCACCCTTAACAGTTACTGTTCCCTTACCGCCGATTACAGCGATTGTAGAAGTAGTGATATCTTCGTTAGCGACAGATGAACCTTCTGAAGATTCCACATTGTAGATATCAGCAGATGAAGCATCGAAGTTTTCAAAGTTGTCTTTTACAATTACAGGAACACCGTTCTGGACTTTCAACCAACCGCCTTCAGTCATAGGACGAGCAGCACCAGCAAATGCATTGTCATTCTTCCAGGATTCAGACTCGATCAAGAAGTCTTGAGCTTCATCATCATTGATCAGACGGAATTCAAACTTAGCTGCATTATGTTTGTTTTCAGCAATAGTTACTTGTTTGCCATCAACAAACAATTTAGTATAGTTGCCTGTACCCGGCATAGTTCCTTCTTCTTTCACTACATAACCTTTCAGGAAGGCAAGACGAGTATATTTGTTTTCCCAGTCATACTTGTTGTATTTAGCGTCAATCTTCAAGTTAACCAAGAAGTTACCGAATATAGTATCAGGTGTAACATGAGTATGTACGCAAGCCAGAGAATCAGCTAATGAAGCATGGTCTTCGCCACACCATTTAACAGAGCCTTTTTGTTCTGTTACATTGCGGCCAATAAAGTACTGAGGCATCAATACGCCAGTTTCAGTTGTCGGAATCACTGTCATTTCTGCCAAAGCATCGGCATTGTCTCCCTTACCTTCTACTGCCAACAGATTCAAATCAGTAGCTTCAGAAGCATAGAGATATTCTTTATCAGTTGAACGTGTGCGATAGAATTTCAACATATTCTTTTCACCCAGTTCGTCTTTAGTAAATTCACGATAATAACGAGTTGAATCAACGACTAAAGCAAATGATGAAGTACGTGTTTCAGCTGTAATATCTTCAGCTTTGATCAAACCTGTAGCATCAACAACACCGGCTTTCTTGTCCCAGGCGGCATCAATCAATGCATAGTAGTGAGTACCGTCTACATCATTTACTTCTTTCAAATAGAAGTTAGTTGCAGAAGCTGCATCGGATACTACCATCATTTCTGTTCCATCTACATTTGTGATCTGTACATATTTATTATGCTTGTTCAACTTATTCGGATTGTAAAGACTGATCTGATATAAACCGCGTTCCAAAGAGTTGCCATAACCATATTCCCGGTTGTTTCCGACTCTGTGTAATCTGAATTTATCTTCAGAGTTAGCAGATACAACTAAAACAGAATCATTATTGATTGTCTTATCACCTACTTCAACATTCAATCCGGAAGAAATATTCAGATAATTCAATGTAAAGAGCGCTCTCGGATCTTCCGTTGCTGTACGGTAATAACCTTCTTCACTTTCAGGAGCCACACTCAATACGAATGTATCATTTTTCTCTTCAACATAACCCTGATAGATATACTGGCTGATTGTTACATAATATTTACCGTCTTTTTCTTCTACAGTATACGCACCCAGGTTCAGTTTTTCACCTGTTTCCATATTGTAAATATTCGGATAACCACCGAAGTCTGTCGGAGTAGAACCTACATACCACTTCGCAGCCGGCATATGGGCAAAATCCATCTTACCCTGATCAGCCGGAGTCACTTTAGTCAGCGAGTAACCATCAACATCCAACATCAAACGGGCACCGTTTTCCTGAGTATTTGCTTTTACAATATCCAGATAGTACAGACCTGCAGGAACATTAATAACATTTACAGGGCCAGCCAGACTTAAACCGATACGGTCATTGATTGTCCATTCCAATGCATTCGGACGTTTGATATATTCAGAGCTACCAACTGTTACTTCACGATGTTTACCCAGAACTGCTACTTTCACTAAATTCTGTTCGAAGCCCGGAGCAAAAGATGCTCTGTAACGGATTTCACTGTCATCACGATCTTTCCAATTGGCTGTTGTAACATCCTTCTGGTTGTAACCGTCAGCTTCGATACGCAAAGAGTCCTGAGTCGGGAAATACAAGAAACGGAAGTTGAAACGACCATTGATGTCGCGAGCAGCAAGCGGTGCATTCGGATTTTCAAATTTCTTATATTCTCTTGTATTGAATGTCAAGTGGTTTTGACCAGCCACTTCATCTGACAGATAAGCAGTATCAACCATCAGGTATTTACCGTTATCAGCTTTCAGAGATAGCCAATACGGAGTTTTAACTGCATTCAAATTAGTATAAACTGCATATAATCCCTGGGCAGTACGGGCAGCCTTAGCGGCAGCTCTGTCGGCAAGTGCCCATTTATGCATGTGATAAATAACATCACCCTTGTCGAATTCAAGATCCTGGCTTAAAGCGAGAATTCTGTCTATCGAAGTCATGCAAGCTTTATTCAGTGTATCTTCCTTACTTTCTTCTTCTTCAATTGTAGCCTCCAACTCAGATTTCTGATCTTCCAGACGTTTTTGCAACGCTAAAAGGTCTTTATCCAGCTCGCCAGAATGAATAATGCTATTTTTTACGGTAATATATGCTGTACGTGCCTTGCTCTCTGCAGCCTTGGCAGCGTCTAAACTTTCCTCTGCAGCAGCTTTTTTTGTTTCCAGGTCAGCTACTTTTTCTTCAGCCTCCTTTACTGTTTGCTCAGCAGCAGTCACCTCTGCATTAGCCTGATTTAAGGCTTCATCCACTACATTTGTGATATAAGTGGCCGTCGCTGTTTTACATTCAGTCTGATTAAGTGTCCAGGCATCAGCACCAGCTTCTCCTGCTATCACATTTGCGTATAATTCTTTCGCAAAGGCCATAAACAACTCTTTATCTGATTCAGTCTCTATAGCCGCAGCAGTAAAAATCGTATTCCAGGATTTTGAATCGTCAAGATATTCCTTATTGAAAAGATCGAATGTCAAAGCTGCTATATCTGCATTAGCATCATCTTGTAATCCTTTGAAGGCGTCTGCTAAATTTTTCTTTTGCTCAGCAACACTTTGGGTAGTTAATGCTGTTTGTTTTGCAGTTGTTGCAGCAAGGAGTTCCCCATTAGCAGTCATTAACTCTGCCTCACGGTCACTTACAACTTCATTTGCTGCACTCAATGCATCCTCCGCATGTACTAACTCACGAAGTAATCCTTCGATCTTTTGTTTCTGTGCATCACTGATATTTGCATTATTCTTAATGCTTTCTTCAATAGACTGTAATCTTTTATTAAGGTCTTTCAGTTCATATTGATGTCCACGCAGAGAAACACTAACAGTCTGTAATTGTTTTACCAGATCATTATAGTTCCCTTGTTCATCTTTCAGCATCTTCGCTGTTACAGCGTAATCTTCTTTCTGAGAATTCAATGCTTCTAAAGCTGCGTCTACCTGTTTTACTTTGGCTTCGTAAACCGCATAGGCTTTTTCATAAGCTTCATAAGCATCAGCCACTTCGCCATAAGACAATGTACCCGGCTTCGGATCAACAGCTTCATATTCCTGCTCTACCCATTTGTTAGGCATACCTTCGGAAACACCTTTGGCAAATGCGAAAGCAACCTTGTCGTCAGCCTGAGTCTGAAGTTTACTATTCAAATCATACTTACTCAACCATACGGGACCAGCAACAACCGGTTTGATTCTAAAGAAATCAACTCTTTCCTGAACATCTTTTGTTGCATACTTAACAGCAGCCACTTTACCAGAACCATCTGATGCCGGAAGCAAAGTCATGATAGAGTCTGCATGAATATATGTTTCCGGAGTTCTTGCAATTGTCAGGTTTTCACCAGCTTCATCAAGCATCCATGTCCATGAAACATCCTTTCCTCCTAAATGGGAAGCAGTCCGTACTCCACCTTTATAATCCTGTGCTTTTGCAGGATCGAAAGACAAAGTAAGGTGATGAGCCAGGTTTCTGAAAATAAAAGCAGTTCTGGATTTGTCGACATTAGAGTCTTTTTCTACAGTCCAAAGAGATTCTCCAATATTAGCCTGAAAATAAGGGATAAAGGCCAATTCATAGTGAAAACCGCCGCCCTGCAGATCTTTTACTTTCTGCATAACCAGCACATTATAACCATCCGATAACTGATAAGCTCTACCATCGGTAACCTTAGACACAGCTTCTATAGAAGGAGCCGTAGCCTTAGTATACACATCCTGAGTCTGAGCATAACCAGTTCCAACAGTTGTCGCCAGCAACATACCGGCCACCAAAGTAGAAAACTTTTTGTTCATAATCTTTCGTTTAATATTAATAATAGTGTTACTTAAAAAGCCTTTTAACCTTAGATCAGGAACGCTACTCAGAAGCTAATGACTAGAAAAAACGTTCCTTTTTTCTAGTCATTATTTTAGGTATGTTTTGACTTTGTGCAAGAAACAAGCAATTTTATACTTACTTTGCTATCCAATTGATAAGAAAGCACATAGGTTTAGGAAAAAATATTGGGGAATGTATTGCCCATTCAAAAGTTATAATTAATTTTGCTGGCGAGAAAAAAGGAACCTTTCTTTTAGTCATTACTATACATTCGTAATTACACTATAAAACAATATATTATCTACCATTTTACACCATAATTATATGTATGGATTTAAACACGCGTACATATATTAATATGCTGATACACAGCATACCTCTTTGTAGGAATTTGGCATGCAAATGTTAAAAGGGTTATTTCAGAGCATTTCAGGCACAAAAAAGGCCATCGTTAAAAACGATAGCCCTGACTCATTGATCCTATAAAAAGGACTTACAAGCTATTAATCTCTTCTTCGGAAAAGCCCGAAGCTGTTGAAATAGCTTTAACATCTATCCCTTGTCTTTTCAAGTTTGCAGCCATAAGACGCATCCCTTCGAGTAACCCCTCGGCACGACCTTCCGCCAAACCTTCAGTCTTACCTTCTGCATGCCCTTCGTCTTTAGCATAATCAACAATATTCTTGCAGTCACGATACACCTTAAGCGCCTCATCATATTCCAGGCGCTCCTCTTTGGTGAGATTTCCTATACCGGCAATCTGTTCCAGCTTCTCGAATAGTTGTTTTTGTGCCTTAAAAGGCATACGCTCTAGCTTGTCCATATTCTTTAATATATATAACCACATTTCAAAAGGGGTTTCACATTCATCCTCCTCTTTCGTAAAGAAGGGCATCTCCAAGTAGACCTGACGGATCTTATCGCTAAACAGCTTTCCTGTCTCCCTATCTGCCAGGATTATATCCGTTCGCAGTTTATCGGTTCGTCCGGACTTGAAGTTCAACAGAAATACTCCGTATACCGGACAGATACCGAATTTCCATTCCGGACCTCTTTCTCCCTGTTCACACACTGCTCTACAAAGATAGTATAATCCGCGTTCATGGAAATAACATTGGGAAGCATTTTGAACTTCTACGATAAAAACAGCGCCATCGGCATCCTTACATTTCAGATCAAATATGGCACCACGCCCTTCTATCGTCTCGGAAGGCAATTCCACATTCAGGAAAGTAAGATCGACAATACTGTGCTCTCCATTGAACAGATCATTCAAGAAATCTACCAGCAAATCTTTGCTGATTTCACGGCCAAACAGGATTTTAAAACCCCTATCGACCCAGGGATTGATAAACTTTCCCATAGTTATTTACGATTTTAGTTGTTAATAATACTAGTACTACAAGGATTTTCATATCCTTGCAGCAAATATAAAGTATTCACCTGATATAAAAAAACTTTTATACAGATTATATTGTCCTTTTAATAAAATGCTAGCCCTTCCATAGAAAAGCCCTGTATCCGGGAGTTTCTTTACTACCGAATACAGGGCTGAATATTTACTTTATGAATGTATTACAACTTATGTATCACCTTCATCAACTGTTCGCCCAAGCCGATGGTGTATCCCTGGGATACGAATACGACACGGTTGAAGGTATCGGCGATGATGAAGATCGGAAGCTGGCTGGCATTCTGTAACTTCATGGCCGATGCGATCTCTTTCTGGATATGACCATCGGCATCGATACCGTATGTGATTGTACCCGGCAGGTCGCCGAACTCTTTCGGATCGAAGTTTTTGTAACCTTTTTCATCCGGGAACAGAAGCACCATGCTACGGCCCCATTCTTCCAGATCCTTCTTCACGGCTGCAATATCACGCATAGCGTGGTTGGTCGGTTCCTGACGGGCGCCCAGGATGGCTACAACGAAATAACCACGGCCGGTTGTTGCCAGTACGCTGGTTTCTTCACCGTTATCGGCACGTTTGAACTTGTTTTCCGAATTGAAGTTACCGATTACCTGTACTTCGTCGGTGTTCTCACGCATTTCCAGTTTAGTATCTGTTGTCTTATCCGGTTCTACGTTGAAGAAAGATACTTCGGCCAGGACGCTACCGTTTGCCATACGGGTTCCGGTTACCATCATATAGTTACCTTCGTCCATCGACAACGGTTTCTTCAACATACTGCTCCAGGTATCGCCAACGCCCATATCTACATTGCCGGTACGTTCGAAGTTCAATGTCTGCAACTTCGCATCCGGAAGAATCTTGGCAATCGTAAAGTGGCTGTAATATTTCGGATCCTGCAAAGCCTTGATCGGACTGTAGGAAGCGACCACCTTACCTTGTTTGGCTGTAGTCTGAACGGCTGCTTCAAAGTCAACGTCCATCCAGTTGCCATCCTTCATATACTGTACCTTACGGGCTACCGGTTCGATACGTGCCGGGATACCCAGGCTACGGGCAACAGCGACAAAGAAGATATTACGTGAACCCTTATCGGCAATGCGGGCCTTGAACACACCCATCGGCATAACCGGAATACGCTGCGGATTCAATGCATCATTGATTGTGATATTCTTTTTCACCCACTCAACCAGAGCCTGCGGGTCCTCTTTTGCCTGTTTCGCCAGTGCTGCATCTACATTTGCCTGGAAATAGCTGCGATACGGAGTAAGGAACTCGTTAGCTATGCGCGGGTTCAATATATAATTATTGAATTGTTCGCTCTTCACTTCTTCCGTATTATTCAGGTGATCTGCCAGAACGGAAGCCGGCGTATCACGGAGGTCTTTAGCCGAAATCACATCCAGTAACGCCATAGCAACCGGACGTTTATCAGCCGGAGTTTCACGCAGGAACTTTTCGATCTCCATCCAGTTACCGCGGCTACCGATCAGAAAGTCAGAAGTCTTCAGCGGGTCGATACCGAGTTCTTTAGCCAATGCTTCGGCTTTTTCTTCGGTATAGAAAGTTGCTACATATTTGTTACGGATAGCATCTTCTTCCAACAGGCGTTTGGCATTGGCCTCTTTCTGTTCCGGAGTTACTTCGGCAGGGATAGAGCCTTCTACCGGAGGAATAATGTCAAGAGTAACTGCTCCGAGTGCATCCCCCGGTTTCTTATCCAGCTTGATCGTCGCGTCACCTTTTCCAAAAGATACTTTATCGAAACCGAATTTACCGTCTTTGGTTGCCCATACGAACATATCACCTTTACCAGCGGTCAGGAAAGTCTTTCCTTCGGCATCGGTTTTCTTATTGGCTACGGTATAGAACTCTGCATAGTTGTAGATTTTAAATTCCACGTTTGCATCGGGGACAGGGTTACCGTCGGTATCGACTACGGTCACGATGGCTTTGCCTGTCGGTGCGTAGTTGTCGATCACATTGATTTCTGTGTAACCGTCTGTTTCAAGCATCACTTCTTCCGGACCGTTATATTTGCCGAATACCTTCGTATGCATCAGCATACCCCGGTAAGCCGGACCGTTAAACCATCCCAGATTCAGGACCGGTTCCGGTTCGCAGGCACCCAGGAAATACCATTTGCCGTTCACCCAGGCTTCTACCCAGGCATGATTGTCGTCGGTATGTGCCCAACGCGGGGTATATACCTGGCGTGCAGGGATACCTACCGAACGAAGCGCAGCCACCGTAAAGGTAGACTCCTCACCGCAACGGCCGTAAGCTGTCTTTACAGAAGCCAACGGGGAGCTGGTACGGGCATCGGAAGGCGTATAAATTACCTTTTCATGACACCAGTGGTTTACTTCCAGCACGGCATCGTATAAGGACATGCCTTTCACACGGTCTTTCAGTTCGTCGAAGAAGACCATACGGCTTTCGTCCAGGTTCTCGTTGTTTACACGGATAGGAAGAACAAAATGACGGAAGATGTCTTCAGGGATACTGTCACCCCACGGCATTTCCTGCTTTGCCTGGAAAGAACTGCGGATATTATCCAGGTAAAGTTTTCCATCATAGTCGGTAATATCGCCGATCGGCATATAGGCGTACAGGAATGTAAGCGCCTCTTTTTCTACCGGCGTCATTTGTTGATTGAAAACTGCAAACAGATCTCCGTCAGGCAGGGCTGCCTGTTTGGCCTGGAAATCTTTCTCTACTTCGGCTCTGAATGCATTGTCAGAGATGAAGTGCTTCTCTTTGTTACACGCCGTCCCTATCAGGAGAGCGAACAATAATACGAATAAATGTGTTTTATGCATAGTGTTTATTTTACGCCGGCAAATATACGTAATATATTCATTAATCAGTATATAAGCTTGTTTTTTCGGCATTCAAACCATTGTAGTTTCAGTTTTTTTTCGTTATTTTGAAAGATAATTTAGAGTAAACCGTTTCCGCTTATGTTCCACGACTTAGACATTTTACATAATGCGGAGGGAATCTTGTTGATTGCTTCCGTCATTCTTTTTTTCAGTATTTTCGCCGGTAAGGCAGGTTATCGTTTCGGACTCCCCGCCTTGTTATTATTCCTGGGAGTCGGTATGTTGTTCGGCAGTGACGGACTGGGTATCCAGTTCAGTAATCCCAATGCGGCACAGTTTATCGGTATGCTGGCTTTGAGTATCATCCTGTTCTCGGGTGGTATGGACACGAAGATATCAGAAGTAAAACCGATTGCTCCACAAGGGGTTATACTTGCGACGATCGGGGTATTGGCTACCACCTTTATAACGGGTGGTTTCATCTATTACTTGTCCAAACTGGTCACCGGCTACGAGACGCTGACACTTCCGGAGTCGCTGTTGATGGCGGCCGTCATGTCGTCAACCGATTCGGCTTCCGTATTCTCTATCCTGCGAAGCAAAGGGGTGTACCTGAAAGAACGGCTTCGTCCGACATTGGAGTTGGAAAGTGGTAGTAACGACCCGATGGCGTACATGCTGACTTTGTTACTGATCGCTTATATCCAGACGGCAGGGATGAACCTGGCTGATGCTGCCTTATCGCTGGTTATCCAGCTGTCAGTGGGTGCTATTGCTGGTTTTCTGTTAGGAAAGATAGCTGTATTTATCATCAACAAGATAGATATTGACAACGAATCGTTGTATCCGATCCTGCTGTTGGCTACTGCATTCTTTACTTTTGCCGCCACTACACTATGTAAAGGAAACGGCTACCTGGCCGTATATATAGCCGGCTTGGTGGTAGGAAATGCCAAGATTGTACATAAAAAGAGTATCGGTACGTTCTTCGACGGTTTTGCCTGGTTATGGCAGATCGTGATGTTCCTTACGCTCGGATTGCTTGTCAACCCGCACGAACTGCTGCCGGTGGCCCCCATCGGGTTAACGATCGGTATCTTCATGATTATCTTCGCCCGTCCGATCAGCGTGTTCCTTTGCCTGATTCCTTATAAAAACTTCTCCTTTAAAGGGAAGTTGTATATATCATGGGTAGGGCTGCGCGGTGCCGTACCGATCATCTTCGCCACTTATCCGATGATTGCGGGAATAGAACACGCCGGACTGATATTCAATGTGGTATTCTTTATCACCATCCTTTCGTTGCTGATACAAGGCACTACCGTAACACAGGCTGCCAAATGGCTGGATATGATCGACGAACCGGAACGAAAAGATGTATTCGGTATCGAACTGCCGGAAGGCATCAAGAGCGCGATGAGTGAAATCGACATCACTCCGGAAGTGCTTACGCATGGGAATAAACTGATGGAGCTTACCCTGCCCGACCATACACTGGCGGTTATGGTGATGCGCGACGGACGTTATTTCATCCCTAAAGGGAATACGGTTCTTATGGAAAACGATAAGTTACTGATGATCTCCGATAACGACGAAGCGTTGCTCCAGGCTTATGAGGCACTGGGGATTACGGATTATACGCTGACAAAGAATTAATATTACTATAATCTGAATCTTCGTTTCTCCCGAGGAAACCCTTGTTTCTTGCGGGAGAAACTTTTGTTTCCCGCCAAAGAAACTTTTGTTTCACCTGGAGAAAATAGGTGAAACACCTGGAGAGGAATTGAACAACTTCCTGAAGACGTTTTCTCGTTCTCGAGTACTTTTTCAATGACACTAGTTCGATTTTAATAGCTCATCTATTGCTTGGGTTATTTCTTTCCCGGTATGTTCCAGATTATAACCTTTTATGATTCGTTTTATAACTCTGTTCTCATCCAGTATGAAGAAAAAAGGAACGCCTCGGTCGCCATTCAGATAAGTATTCACTATTTCATCGTTACCGGCAAGAAACAAGTAGTTTATATGTTGTCTATTTGCATAATTCTGAAGTGACGGCATTTTCCGATTCCAGATTTCAACGGCAAGAACCGTCAGTTGTTCTGCGCTGTATGTCTCTTTCAATTTATTCAGGAAAGGGATAGAAGCTGCGCAAGGGCCGCAACCGATTCCGGTAAATTCCATTACAATGACTTTACTACTCAGGTCCGACAATGAGACTTGCAGATCTTTGGTATCCGTCAAAGTCCAATCGGGAGCTTTTTGACCAGTAATATTTACCTCTGGCTTGGTGTCATATTTCTTGCCATATTCTCTGACCTCGTAATCTGCCGGGATGTAGTCGGAGGCAGTAATTCCTTTAGCGCTCAGTGTATTAAACTGGCCTTCTATATAAGTATATTCAGTTATGTTATGTGACATTTCTCTTCTGACCTTGTAGGGTAAATTATCCGATTTACGGATGTGTACCTCATATATGGAAGTCGGGTCTTGGTAGAACGGCGGCTTGGGAAGATGGTAAGGTCGTCCGAAAAATTCAACTTGTACATCTTCGTTAATAACCAAACTAAGCAGATATTCATCTCCGCAATCTTTCATGTCCACGGAGATACTGTCCTGGGTTGTCAGCACATATTTAATAATATTCTTCGCATAGTTGAAATAAGGAGTTCCTACGCCTACCAGTCTGAAAGACAGGTTTCTGCGAGTAAAATCATCAACCATAACTCCGTGTTTGTCATGGTAAAAGGATAGACGTACATACCCATCATAACAGGAACTTATTTGCTTTTTCTCAGCATCCGAATAGTCCGTATAACTGGCTCCTACCGCAGTGTCTGCCGGATTATCATATTCTTCTACAAATGTATAGACAGAATAGCCTGGTATTGTGTCGCCCGGTTCCCAAGCTTCACTCTGCAAACGGTAAGTAGCCGTTTTTATCTTCTCCAAATTATCTAATACTTTTCTTAAGTATTCACTCCTGTCCTCCGTTCCGTTCCCCGTCATTACTGCTGACAAAAAGAGAACGATAAATAACAATTTTGTTCTCATGGTATAATTATTAATACTATATGTTCTCTACTACGATATGTACGCAAATATACGACAACATCGTATTTACATGATAAATAAACAATTAAATTATATTAAACAAGGAATATTACGTAGTTATCCATAACAAAAAAGCCTGTAACCAATAATACGGCTACAGACCCTTTCTTTAATTAACAGGCTGAATACTAACGGACTTCAATAGAAGTATCAGCCTTTATATCATGTGCAGAAGTAGCCAGGTTCAATATGAAAGTACCCGGTTCTACCACAAACTGTTTCTGTGCTTCACTATAAAATGCCAGAGAACTTATCGGGATATCGATCTCGACCTGCTTACTTTCACCAGCTTTCAGGAATACCTTTTTAAAGCCTTTCAATTCTTTTACCGGACGCATAACGGAACATTCCGGGTCGCTTACATAAAGCTGGGCAACCTCTGCCCCATCTCTTTTCCCGGTATTAGTCAGAGTGAAAGTTACTTTGACCGTTTCATCCGGTCCGTAGCTTTTCTTATCGGTAGATAAACCGGCAAAAGAAAAGTCCGTATAAGATAATCCATATCCGAAGGGATAAACAACCGGTAACTGTTTCGTGTCATACCAACGATAACCGACCAGGATATCTTCCTCATATTTCACTTTCAGGTCTCTTCCCGGGAAATTACCCAAAGCGACATCGGGTGACTGCTCCAATGCAACAGGTGTTGTAAACGGCATTTTGCCACTGGGATTTACCTTACCAGTGATGGCATCTACCAAAGCGTTACCGCCTTCCATACCGTTATACCATGCCCACAAAATCGAGGGCGCACAAATATCCAATGCCGCCATATTGACCGGAGAGCCGGCAACAATCACCACAATCGTTCTGGGGTTGGCTTTCACGACCTCCTGAATCAGCTGGACCTGCCCGTAAGGAAGTTCCATATATTGGCGGTCGGATGATTCCGTGTCATAGTCATGATTCAAACCACCTATAACAATAGCTACATCACTATTGCGGGCAGTCTCCACCGCCTCTTTCAACAATTCTTCATTCAGTTGGTTGCCATCGGTAAAGCTCCCAGCGTTTTGTCCGTTATTGCTTCCCTCGATAAAGGTGGAAAGTTTTTCATATCCTTGTGCGTAGTTGACCTTTACACGGTCGCCCAACTTTGTGCGGATTGCTTCCAGCGGAGTTATTTCATATAAAGCCTTGATCTCCGAACTCAATCCGCCGTTCGAATGTTTACGGGTGGCATTATCACCAATTACGGCAATGCTTTTAACAGAAGAGACGTTCAGCGGTAACAAATCTTCCTTGTTCTTTAACAATACAATGGCTTCGGCAGCAGCCTGATAAGCGGCCTGCTGGTGTTCCGGCGTATTGATGGAACCCTGGTTAAAACGTTTCTTCGGGTCCAGAAGCTTTGTCTTGATCATTACACGAAGTACATTTCTGACCTTTTCATCTACCAGGCTTTCGGGTATCTCTCCCTTTTTAACCGCTTCGATCAAAGGATTGGCAAAATACCAGTCATCGTAGTTTTCGATATTGGTACCCATTTCCAGGTCGAGACCGGCAATTGCTGATTTGACCGTACTATGCGCAGCACCCCAGTCGGTAACATAAACGCCTTTAAATCCCCATTCGTCGCGAAGAATATCACGGGCCAGATATTTATTTTCAGCACACCAATCACCCAGATACTTATTATAGGCAGCCATCACAGTCAGAGCACCGCCTTCCTGTACAGCCGCTTTGAAGGCCGGCAAATAGATTTCACGAAGGGCACGCTCGCTACATTCTACCTCAACGGTCGTCCGGTTCGTTTCCTGGTTATTCAGGGCAAAATGTTTCACGCTGCAAGCGACATCACGGCTCTGCAATCCTTGAATATACTGAACAGCCAGAACCGAGTTCAGATAAGGATCTTCACTCATATATTCGAAGTTACGTCCGCACAACGGGCTACGGATGATATTTACACCGGGGCCGAGCAAGACGTCTTTCTTACGCCACCGGGCTTCTTCCCCCAACACTTCTCCCCGGTAATAGGCCAGTTCCGGATTCCAGGCGGCTGCAAAGGCAGTACCGGTTGGGAAATAGGTGGACGAGTCGGTCGTCCAGTTGGCATAGCCCCAGTCGTGCCGGTTGATTTCCGCGCGGACCCCGTGCGGACCGTCACTCAGGCTCCATTCGGGAATGCCCAGGCGTTTAATCTCCGAGACGTAGAATTTAGAGTTCCCGTGTAACAAACTAACCTTTTCTTCCAATGTCATCTTACGGACCAGCTTCTCAATCCGTTTCTCGATCTGCTGATCGTCTTTATCTGAGGGCTGTGCACCCGATACCGCAGCGGTCATACAAAAGGAAAGCACAGCCATAGTTATCAGTTTCTTCATGTTTACTAATTTATTGAACTTTAATCTCTGTTACGGCATCCGGCAATCCGTCGGCTGTCGCTTTTACACGGATAACGCCTTTCCTGCCTGTGTTCTGCACCACGACAAGGGCTTTTCCATAGAAAGCATTCCGCTCCGGTTTCTTCAAACTGTTCGGATCATTCTGGTCACCGTTATCAGTTCCTGCGATAAAACCGTCACCTTCTACGGAAAAACGGAGCAGGTTATTCGCACGGGGAACCAGGTTTCCTTCTTTATCCCTTACCTCAACGGTTATGAAGGAAAGGTCTGTGCCGTCCGCCTGTATAACGGAACGATCAGGAATCAATGTCAGCTGAGCCGCTTCGCCCGCAGTATGGATTTCCTGCGCCAGGACTTCCTGACCAGCTTTGCGGGATACGGCTTTCAGTGTACCCGGTGTGAACGGTACGCGCCAGGAGACATGGAACGTACTATCGTTTTTACTCCTTGCCCCCAGACTCTTTCCGTTCAGGAAGAGTTCCACTTCGTCCGCCTGGTTATAATAGGCCCAGATATCCACCATCTCCCCTTCCTTCCAGTTCCAGTGCGGGAACAGGTGCAAAGTCGGCTGGTCGGTCCATTCACTCCGGTACATATAATAGACATCTTTCGGGAACCCGGCCAGGTCTACAACGCCGAAGAAACTGCTGCGGCTCGGCCACCAGTAAGGAGTCGGTTCGCCCAAATAATCAAAACCAGTCCAGATAAACATACCGGAGGCATACGGCAAGCGTTTCACTTCGTACCAGGTCACTTCGTGCGTAGAGCCCCAAGGGACATGGCAGTTATCATATGAAGAACACAGGTGTTCCGGACGGTCGAAAGGTTTATCCCATGACTCAGGCCAAATATACATTTCGTCGGACGGCATCTGATAATAGCCGCGTGTCATCAATGCCGAAGTCGATTCACTGACGATCAGCTTCTTTCCGGGATAGACCTGCGGGAAAGGTGCAAAATCCTTTTCATGATAGTTGAACCCGTAGACATCGAGCGCCCCGGAACGGAATAGATGGTTGGTGGGATCTACACCGTTATTTCCGGCCGTTACCGGACGGGTAGTATCCAACTTTCTGACAATATCAGCCAAAGCGATCGTGATCAACGACTGGACACTCATTGTGCTATCCTCCAGCAAAGCCGGATCTATCTTATGACCGGCATTCAGGATCAGGTTCGCTTCCTGCAGGCTCAGTGTATCGGCATCCGCATGCGACCATTGTTCAAGTACCTCATTTCCGATACTCCACATGAAAACGGAGGCATGGTTACGGTCACGCTTGATCTGGTCGGTCAGGTCCCGTTCATGCCATTCGTCAAAGTATTGTGCATAATCGTAAGGTGATTTTCGTTTTCTCCACATATCGAACGACTCATCCTGTACCAGCAGTCCCATCCGGTCGCATAGTTCCAGTAATTCGGGAGCCGGTGGGTTATGGCTGGTACGGATCGCATTGACACCCATATCTTTCATTATCTGTAACTGACGCTCGATCGCACGTTTATTAACGGCCGTACCCAGGCATCCCAGGTCATGATGCAGACAAACACCCAACACCTTTGTCGGTTCTCCGTTCAGATAAAAACCGGTTGCCTCATCCCACCGGAAAGTACGGATACCGAAGGTTGTTTCATATCGGTCGGTCAGTTGATTTCCAGATCTTACTTCAGTTACAGCAGTATATAATGCGGGATTTTTTATTCCCCACAATTCAGGGGCTTTTACCTCAAGAGTCTGTTTAATAATATCACTACCGTTCTCGGGTAGTTCGACCGAAAGAGAGGTATGTGCAATAACTTTTCCAGAAGGGGCTTTAATGATTGTCGTCAATTCGGCAGTAACTGCAGCTGCATAAGTATTCTTCAGTGTCGTTTCAATCATTACCGTCGCCCTCTCCTGTGCGACATCCGGAGTTGTAATATTCGCTCCGTACTGATCCACATGAACCTGACCGGTTTTAACCAACCAGACATTCCGGTAGATACCTGATCCCGAATACCAGCGTGAGTTAGGTTGTTGCGAGTTGTTAGCCTGTACAACCAGTACATTCTCCTCCTGACCGTATTTCAGATAAGGAGTCATATCATAACGGAACGAGATATATCCGTTCGGACGGAATCCCAGCAGATGACCGTTCAGCCATACTTTACTGCAACGGTAAACACCGTCGAAGTCGATATAGACCTGCTTTCCCCGGTCACTTTCCGGTATCTTGAAATGCTTCCTGTACCAACCCATACCGCCGGGCAAGGCTCCGCCCCCGGGTGTCGCCGGATTCTCTTTGGAGAAATCTGCTTCGATGCTCCAGTCATGCGGAAGGTTCAGTTGCCTCCAGCCGGTATCGTCGGCATCCGGAGCGGAAAGATCCGCCTGGTTGTCTGTCAGCGAGAATAGCCAGTCGTTGTTAAAGGAGGTTCTCTCACGCCCCTGCGGGCCGGCCGAACAGGCCGCCAGCAACAGGCTCAGGAATACAATTGCTATTTGTTTCATACGCTATAGTTTATCAGGGTAACGAAATGGTTAACTGTTCACCTTTATAGACGGCAGAAGTTTCTTTTCCTGCCGGATATTCAGGTGTCACAAAGATAACCTTTATGTTCCGTTCTGCCGCCATTTCGGGGAAAGAACCGGAACGGTCACCGATCGTTAATTCCTTACCGGACTCTTTATAAGAAAGCGGTATGGTACTGTACTCTCCTTTCTCGTAAGCGTAGGTAATTCCATTATCCTCATACAAGGAGAAAGAAGCATCCGTCCCGGTATACACATACACCGTCAGGTCTTTCTGTTGCTCGGCTGTCGACTGTATCAACTTTCCAGTTGGAATGATAGAACCGCCACGCACAAACAATGGCATTTGTTCATAAGGCGCAGACACTGTGCCGGAAGTTCCTCCGGTAATGCTCTTGCCCGTATAATAGTCATACCAGGTTCCGGCAGGGAAATAGACTTCCCGGTCACGTTTCTTATACTGATGAACCGGACAAGCCATAAAAGCAGGACCGAACATAAACTGATCGTCGATATTATAGGTATTCTTATCATCTGCATAATCCATTACCAGAGCACGCATAATCGTGTAGTCGTTGAAATAAGTCATACCAGCCAGGCTGTAGATATAAGGCATCAGACGGTAACGCAGTTCGGTATAATATTTCATGGACTTATACGTCAGTGTTCCTTCGGGAGCTATATTGTATATTTCGCGGCACGGATACTGACCGTGACTGCGGAATAACGGGCAGAACGCTCCGAACTGATACCAACGGGTATTCAATTCGCGCCATTCGTTCAGGTCTTCACTGCCCTCTTTCGCATGTTCATACCGTTTTTCTACACAGAAACCACCGATATCCATCGTCCAGTAAGGAACACCCGACATGGCAAAGTTCAGTCCCGCACTGATCTGGGCTTTCATATCTTCCCAACGGGTACCGATATCGCCGCTCCAGGTTGCCGTCGAATAACGTTGCTGTCCGGCAAACCCCGAACGGGTCAGCAGGAAGACACGGTTATCCGGATTCACACCACGCTGTCCGTCGTAGATAGCTTCCGCATTCATCAGCGCATAAGCATTAAAATATTTGGTAGAAGGTCCCAGATAAGTCGGTCCGCACAGTTTCTTGCGATACTCCATATCCGTATTATCCTGTACGTTCGGTTCGGAAGCATCCATCCACCAGGCATCGACACCCAGGCTGTAGAGATGTTCGTTCATCTGATCCCAGAACAGTTTGCGGGCTTCCGGGTTATAGGCATCATAGAAAGAGCCGATATATCCCGGATAGATCCAATCGCGGATGCTGTCTTTAATCGCTTGCTGATACATCGCTCCGAGTTGGTCCAGTTCCTTATAATGCTCTGTCGTCGCATAGAATTTAGGCCATACGGAGATCATGAAACGGGCATCCTTATCGTGTATCTCCTTAATCATACCTGCCGGATCGGGGAAACGTTCCTTATCGAACTCATGGCTTCCCCAGGCATCCTCCGGCCAGTAGCTCCAGTCCTGAACGATCACGTCCAACGGAACCTGCCGCCGGCGGTATTCATCCAGTGCCGTGAGCAATTCTTCCTGTGTCTTATAACGTTCGCGGCTTAACCAATAGCCCATTGCCCATTTAGGCATGACCTGGCTTTTACCTGTCACGGTGCGGTAGCCGCTGATTACGTCATCCATGTTTTTACCGTTGATAAAGTAATAGTCGATCTGGTCGCCCATTTCGCTCCAGAAAGCCAAACGGTTCTGTTCGGCTTCGGGCAACGGACTCAGCACCTTCAATCCCAAATAAGAGACACCGCCATCCGGAAGCCATTCGATCCGGATCGGATAACGTTTCCCTTTTTCCAGACGGACTTTGGTTTTATAATCGTTCGGGTTCCAGGCTGTACGCCAGCGTTCGGCGACCACTTCTCTCCCATCGATAAAGACTTTCGTATATCCGGCATAATGTAGTTTGAAATGATGTACACCACTTTCTGTAGGTTCTATCTCTCCTTCCCAGGTGGCATAAGCCTCATTGGATGGAAATTTCTCCGGGAAATTCTTGATCGTTACCAGATCTTCATAATTGATTTTGTCCTCTTTTCGGATCAAAGGTTGTACCGAAGAGGTCCGATCCTTATAATAAGTTGCAGTCAATGCACCCGCCTGTCCTTCCTTATCATACAGTTTAAAGACATCGGCCAGTTCCGCATAAGGGCGTTTATCCCCGAAACGACTCAGGGAATAATTATGCCAGAGTATTCCATACCCTTTGGTGGAAACGATAAAAGGAACGCTTACTTTCGTATTGTACTGGAACAGTTCTTCGTTTTTTCCTTTATAATTGAACTCGTCGCTCTGATGTTGCCCCAGACCGTACAATCCTTCCTCTTCGTCATTTTCAAAAACCTGACGGAACGAATAGCCATTGGTTCCTTCCACCCGTACCGGGGTGAATTCTTTCCCACCTCCATTCTGTTCACGGAGGATCAGGTTCCCTGCTTTATCCGTGAACCAGACTTCACCTGTTCTCTGTAATAGACGAGCCTGTAAAGTAGCTGTTCCAAGCGTGATGGTATCTCCGCTCCGGGTGATCTCAAACGTAGGGACAGGTAGCTGACGCGTATCTTTGATCAGATTTGCACTTTCTTCAAATATGCCTGTTGGCGATGCCATCACCCGGATTACATCGTCGGTAATCACTTCCAGCTTAACGGCTTTAGTCTCGCCGGAAGTAATCGGGACGATTATCCCGTTCTCTGTCTGTCGGACAGCATCCGAATGGCAGGCAGAGAACAACAGCGTTCCGAAAGTAAGACATACAATCGCTTGTTTCATATTCTATCTTATTAGTCTGTCACTTTAAATTTCACTTTTCCTTCCAGGCCGTCGGCTTTCACCTGATGCCCCTTTACAGAGACAGTCAACGGATGAAGCTGATTGTCGGACGGCAGGCACACCAAACCGGTTGCTTCGGAAGCATCGGCGGCATATACCTTCAGTTCAATCTGGCTCCAATCCATTTCTCCGGTATTCTGCGCCAGTTTGATATGAGGAAGCACAGAGCCGTCGCGTACCAGAATAACCGCCTGTACCGTTCCGACCAGGATCGTATGCCAGCCACCTGTGTAGACTTTTCCGGTCTGGTAATCAATCCATTTCCCCTCCGGAAGATAGACATCGCGTTCCATACCGCTCTCCATCATCGGAGCAACCAGCATCTGACTACCGAACAGATATTCATCTTCAACCAACCATGCACCGGCATCATGCGGGTATTCCACAAAGAGAGCACGCATCATCGGAAGACCTTTCTCCGTACATTCTTTTGCCTGTGCATAGATATACGGCATCAGTTTATACTTCAATTCCGCATTCTGGCGGAAAGCTTTCAGGAAACCTTCATTATACAGCCAGGGTTCTGTAGGAGGTGCACCGTGTGCACGGGTGTGGGAGCATAGGAATCCCAGCGGCAACCAGCGGCGATAGAGTTCTTCCGGAGTAGATGTTACAAAACCTCCGATATCATGGCTCCAGAAAGAGAATCCGCTCAAACCGAACGACAGACCGCCACGCAATGTTCCCAGCATACCCATATCTGTATTCTCGGCATCACCGCCCCAATGCAACGGGTAACGCTGTGAGCCTGCCCAGGCACTACGCGCCCAGATAATATTTTCGCCATGTACTTCATTGATAATATCGGCAACAGCCTTGTTGTACCTCAACGGATAAAGATTATGCTCATAAAACCCGCTCTTACCGGAAGCATAGATGCCATTGAACGGAGCAGCTTCACCGAAATCGACCTTGATAGCACCTACCCCCATCTTGATCAGGTTGGCCAGTTTGTCCTGGTACCACTTAACCGTATTCGGATTGGAGAAATCCAATACAACATCTTCATAAGGAAGTTCTCCTTTACCATTCTTCACATACAGGTCCTTTTCAATCAGCTCGCTAAAGAAACGGTTCTTCGGCGTGAAATAAGGCAACTGCCACAAACAAGTATGGAAGCCTTTATTTATCAGATCATCCAACATCAGTTGCGGATCGGAGAAGCGGTTCGGAGCAAACTGGTAATCGCACTGCCAGTCGGTTTCAAACCAGCCGGTATCAAAGTGAATCACATCAGAGGGGATCTTATGCTTACGCAGGTTTTCTGCTACGTCGTATCCGTCTTTCTGGGAGAAATAAGTGATGCGGCTCATCCAGGTTCCGAACGACCACAGAGGCGGCATTCCCGGCTTACCCACAATCTCCGTATATTCATTCAGAATATCTTTCGGTTCTCCGAAGAAAACGAAAAAGTCCATTGTCTCATCCCCCATGAACAGCTTATTGACATTGATATTGGTCGCACCAAAGTCGCAGGTCACCGGGGCGGAGGTATGCATGAACATTCCATAGCCGCGGTTACTCATAAAGAAGGGGATAGGTTTATATTGCTGGTCGGTTTCAGGTCCCTGGGGGTCGGTTACAAACAGGTGTACTCTCTGTCCCACTTTATTCAGAGGGCCGAAAGACTCACCGCAACCGAAAATCTTTTCGTTCGGAGCCAGCGAGAATACAGGATTAATGCTCCGGCTATTATCCGACCCACGTTTGATAAAATTGAACGGGACAACCTTAGCCTGAGTCGAGTCGTTATCATGCAATGTACGGGTCTGCGTCATGACCTTGCCATTCGCATCACGCAAAACGATACGCCAGGGGTTCTTTTCGATGGTTATACTACCGTTGGCATTTGCATATGTCACGGCATTCCCCGTTTCTGTTCCCTTCCAGGAGCTGTCTTTGCCCGGTTCTTTGGCAAGCATCAGGGATGTTTCATCCTTCGGTTCCACCGGTGTCGTTAACATCCGGACACGGACCGTACGGGGAGAGACGAAGTCGATAGAGAATCTTAATTCGGGATCATTTACATAAGCTGTAAAAGGGAAATCCTGCATTTTCAGCGGTACAGGCAATACGGTATTTGTATTGAACGCCTGGCGGCTTTCCAGCGTGTACCGTTTCCATCGAACGGTACCGCTGGCTTTTGCTACATCAAATGATGACAATTCATCTGCAAAGAAAAAGATGTTGGTGAAGTCACCGAAATCGGTGCTCATATCTCTCGCCTGGTTCATCAGATACTGTGAACCCGAATTAATCTGAAGCTGTGCCTGCGACTGTCCGGAAAGTCCTCCCAGGGCAGCGAGGGTCAATGCTAGAAATAGATTCTTATTTTTCATGATTTATCTTGTTTAATATTTAAATACACGGTATGAATGAGGCATAAGCGTCAGGCGGAAGGACTGGTTCTTTTCCTCTTTTTGGTAATGACGAACTCTCTTGGATGAAGTTTCTTCACTCACTGGAATCACAACGGAATCGTCGACGATATCAGTCAGTTGCTTTACTCCTTCATCTGTGATCACTCGGATTGTGACAGGCTCATCATTGAATGATTCCACAATGAATGTCCCGTTATCATAAAGAAACAGGCTCACCTTCGACGGAGCCTCGATATGTACAGGCAGATCCTGACTCATCACCCGGCGAAATATATTCAGTACGCCTTCGGGAAGATCGTATAGATTTCCCATATCGTCCGGAATAGTGATCACATACAAACTACCTTTCGAATAAAGAGCCCGAAGTAACATCGGATATCCACTGACACCACCTTCGAGGGGACGTCCGGCACTTGCCAGCTCCCAGGCATCGTTTGTCTGGTAACGAACCTGAGGGATCAACAGGTCCCGACCGGATTTACCCAATGGCCCGAAATCATTCACCAATGCTTTCAGATCCGAACAACGCAATTCAGCAATTTCGGCGATCTGTTCCGGTATAGCTTTCAACAGGTTACTGGTAATCACTATATCTCCGCCTTTCTGTAACTGAGCCTTCATCTTTGGAAGCAGCACCGGATCATATTTAGCCTGTTCAGTCAGCAAAACAACTTGCTGATCTGTCGGGAATTCGGGATACATATCCATCGGCAGGCCGATCATTCCCAGATAATTCGGAAGAAAGTCATCCCCCAGCGAATGATAAGGTTTGTAAGACTTGATCCCGACCAGCTTCCCGAGCTTATGGACAAACTTATCTATTTGTTCGAAAGTCACACCGGCTGCACGGGCAATCGTAGTTGGCTGCACCTGTTGTCCGTCGGCTGATCTGACCGGCTTTATCATGTCATCGTAATTAAAACTGGTTCCTTGTCCCTGCCAGGGAGTACGGTGCTCCGGTTTGATCTTTACATCCAGCAGTTGGTTATAGGCAAAAAGGATCATTTCAGGGGCTTTGGCGAACATGGTCAGCCAAAGTTGTTCTGCATACCGGTCCATCCCCAGTTCGGAACCACCGGCATCCACCCAACCACCTCCGTTATGACCGGGGCGCAGATTCTCATAATACCGAACCACGTTATAGCTCAGGTAATTTTGCAAATGCTGTGCATTACCCGGATCACGGGTTTCCGTTCCGGTCCATACACCGTCAAACAACCGAGGACCGTTCTTCAGATCGAATCCCAATCCCTGGAAATGATCGTACCAGTTCGGATATTTGATAATCACCTTTACATTCGGATTGACTTTCTTTGCCGGTTTCAGAACCAACGTCTGACCGGCTTCAGTCATCAGTTTAGTGCGGTAATCACTCCAGCTCTGACTGCCTTTGGCCTTGATTTCTATATCCGATTTACAGCTGGTAAAGAAAAAATCATCCAGGATAAAGTCATCGAAATGCCTGGCTGTATGTTCAGCTATTTCCTGTACCATCTTCCGATGTTCGGGATCGGAATAACAGAAGGTTTCAAAGTTATTCGCTTCATTGATCGTATAGGTGATGCCGCCACCCACTTCGATTCCCCGGTCGAGGAAGTACTTCTTTGCCTGTTCCAGGGTTTCATCGGGAACGATCAACAGGTCACGGTGCGTCTCCAAATAGATTTTATCGACCTTTACCTGTTGAGAGATTATATTCCAGGTGGAGTCCAGCCACGCAAGATCTTTCATCTTCTCTACCTCATATGCACGGGTATAAACCGAGACTTTGAAGCTCCGGTAATTACCGGCAAAAATGGAAGAGGAGATCAGCAATACTGACAGAAGATAATATATTCGTTTCATATTCATTGAAATAAATGCGTTTTACAATCCTATTTATCATTCAGTATCTTCCGGGCAGCCAATACCATATACATAAAGTAAGAAGCCTCGCCTCCCATACAATACTCACCTTCCTGCCAGATGAACGGATACGGCACCAGTTCCGGCAGGTCGGGACGGATCAGGACTGTTCCCGGAGTAACTCCACCCGGTATATAAGAACCATCGGCGCGATTCACCCCATAAGCCACTGTTGCCGAATTCGCTCCGATACCGGAAGCAAAAGAGACCGTGTTACTTCCCGGATGGCAACCCAGGATAAAGTTGATTGCATTGAAAATATAGTCTGGTGTGAACAGATCAGGATAAGCATCCTGCAGGAAGCAGTAATAATAACCCAGAGTCTGCACATCCCAGGAACCAGAACTCAAGTTTCCACGATCTTCAGGAACGCCGTATGGAGTCTGCAACTTCATTTTCTCATACTGGTCACGAACGGTAACCAATGCTTTACGGATAGACTGCGAGAATTTCTTATCATTCACCGCTTTATCGAAACGACCGATAAACCAGCCGAGACGATCGATGTGCTGAACGATATAATCCTGTTCGGCCAGCACATATTCCTTATAGGAATTATCACCGGTTGTCAGATACAGTTCGACTGCCGCATGTATTTTAGCTCCTTTAGTCCGCTCATCAGTCCGGGTGATCCGGTACAGTTCTTTCGCTGCATCCAATGCCTGTGTACTCAATGTATCGTTAAAGTTTTTCAAAACCCGGGAGATTGCTGATAACTGGGCAGCAGTCGTCAGTTCGCGATACGGGTTATCCTCTGTGAATACCCAACGATCGTCTTCATTTCCAGTCACATTGTCGGTGTGGGCACTGGCATCTCCCAGATGGACATACTGGCGGACACTGTTACAGATAATCCCGCGGTAAAGACGTCCGAGAGCACGATAACCTGCCACAACGGTCAATGCACCGTTCTCCACCTGCTGCAACAAGTCCGGTTTGCCGTCCGGCTGATGGATCTCGGTAACCCTTTTATGATGGTCGATCGTTGTCGCGTCGTAATCGATACCGAAATGTTCATACGCTAATGCCAGGATATAAGCCTCTCCTGCCTGTGACTCCACGCGGAGGTCATAGTCACCGGCATCATGCCAGCCGCCGATGGTCAGACCGGGTACGATATCACCCGGCTGGTATTGTATCAGTGTAGACGGCCCTGAAGAATATCCGTCGATATGGCTCAGGTTCACAGGAGCCATACGGGCATCATCCATATGACAAAGGTCATGCCAGACACGGTATTTTTCGTTTACCCGCATATGACACATCTGGATCGGCAGGAAGTACTCCAGTTCCGGCTGCCAGACGCCACGTTCATAAATGTCTTCAGCAATACGGAATACAGAAGAAACGGATTCACCGTAACGAACCTGATACAAACCTTCTTCTCGGATAGACGAAAAGTCGAAACGGAGATAGTTGTACCGCAAGAATTTACCCCATTCCTGTGCCGGTCTGTCCAGGATAAGCTCTTCACCCGCATCCGTAATTTTATAAAGAGCCGGTTCACCGATCTGCTTATCACGGCTATCCAGTTCGATCACAGCTATCTTCGGTTGATCTGGATGGTAACCAACCTGCGAGGTCTGTACTACAGGCGTATACAGCCAGTCTTTTACTACATTCGGAGTGATTACCCACTTGATCGCGTTCCTGGAAACACCCGCCGGTATCTCTGTCCGCAGAACAAACCAGCCGTTGTTATGATTCATACGTCCGTCATAAAGGATCAAGTCTCCGATTTCTGAACGGACCGTCACTTTGTTGTAAGGATCAGCCGGATTCATGGTGAATTTCTTACCACGGGCATAAGGGGCGGCTATGATATCGTCGGCAATCATCGGGTTGTAGGTGCCGTCACCTAAAAGATGTTTCAGGTCGACCTTTCCTTCCGGATTAAAGTTGCCGAGCCATTGGGTATTCGATTCGCAGGAGATTGTCGGACCATTCGCCTGTGGAGGGAAAATACCCACCTTGTGATCCATGATCCAGGGTTTTCCCAGAAGGGAACCCGGGTAAAGCTCGAGGTTAAAACCTATTTTTCCTTCATATTTCTGAGGGACGGGGGTATCCAGGTCGACTGTTACGATGACATCGTCACCCTCTCCTGCTACACGGATCGTGTACCGGAATACAAAATCCGGATAAAGGGTCGGGTTAAAACCTGTCATGTGCCTGGACGAATCGGGATAACTTAACGTAACGGTTATGCTGTTGTCCGCCTCATTCACCTGGCGGCTCCGCAGAACGGGAAGCGGTTGCCACTGCCCCTGAGAGGTCTCCAGGCGGATATCACCACTGGCGGCTACACGGTTGTTGTTCATAATAATGGTCACGCCGGTTTGTTTGCCCTCCGGATAGACATCGCTGAAAGCCATTACGTCTACACCTTCATTACGAAGATAACCGGCAGGATCGAGTTTGAATTCCTGCGCCTGAAGAGGCTGGAATTGTATCAATGCCAATAAGCCGATGCTTGTCAATATGTTCTTCATGATATGTATTCTTTTATATGTTGGTATCTGTTTGTTAGCTCTTATTTGTTTTCCAATAACTGACGGGCGGCGAGCACCAGGAACATATAGTGCGAGGAACCTCCTCCCATCACATATTCTGTCTGTTGCCAGAGGAAAGGAAAAGTCAGCAGTTCGGGGAAGTCCGGACGGATCATGGCAGTCCCGGAGATCACACCACCGGGGATATAAGACCAGTCCGCACGGTTCAACCCATAGGCTACCGTTGCTGAATTGGCTCCCACACCCGAAGCGAAAGAGGCGGTATTGCTTCCCGGATGACAACCCAGCACAAAGTTGAGCGCGCTGTAAAGCAACTCCGACCCAAACAGGTCAGGGTAAGCCTGCACGAGAAAATACTGTTGATAGCCGAACGACTGGATATCCCAGCCTGCCCCCCAAATGCTCGGTTTATAAGGGACACCATACGGGGTTTCCTTTTTCTGTTCTTCCAGTTCGCGGCGGAAAACGGCGAGTGCCTTGCGTATGTTCTCTGCAAATTTTTTATCCTTGATGGCCTGATCGGCGCGTCCAATAAACCAGCCTGTACGGGCGATGTTATCAACGATCAGTTTCTGTTGGCCGAGGATATATTTTTTGTATCCATCCTCGTGAGTTGCCAGATAAAGTTCTACGGCAGCCTGTAACTTATTTATTTCCGAACGATCGGTCACACGAGTCCGATCAAACAATTCGCGGGCGGCCTGCAAAGATTGTACGCTCAAGGTGTCGTTAAAGCCTTTCAACACACGGGAGACGGCAGCCAGGGCGGCGGCAGTGCTTAATTCGCGGGAAGGGTTATCTTCGGTGAATACCCAGCGGTCGTCGGCATTACCGATCACATTGTCGGTCATGGCACCGGCATCGCCCAGCATGACATACTGGCGCAGGTCGTTGCAAATAATTCCACGATACAGGCGGCCCAGGGCACGATAGCCTCCCACTACGGTTAAGGCACCATTCTCGACCTGTTGTAACAGGTCCGGTTTACCATCCGGCTGATGGATCTCGGTGATCCGGTTATGATGATCGATGGAGGTGACATCATAATCCTCGCGAAAAGCCTCATAAGCCAATGCCAGGATATAAGATTCACCGGCTTGCGATTCTACGCGCAGGTCGAAATCACCCGCATCATGCCATCCGCCGATATTTAATCCCGGAACGATATCCCCCGGGGCATACTTTGTCAAAGTCGAAGCATTCTGCGTATATCCGTCGATATGATTCAGGGCGGGAGCCATACGGGCATCGTCCAAATGACAATAGTCGTGCCAGACCCGATATTTTTCGTTCACCCGCATGTGGCACATTTGTACCGGAAGAAAATATTCCAGGACCGGCTGCCATACGCCCCGTTCATAGATATTCCGGGCGATGCGGAAAACAGAAGAGACCGAGTTTCCGTAACGAATCCGGTAAAGTCCTTCCTCCTTCACGTCCGTGAAATCAAATTTAAGATAGTTGTAACGCAGGAAGTTTCCCCACGGCTGTGGGGCTACGGCATGGATTTTCTCCTCTCCTTTTGCCGTAAGACGGTATAATATAGCTTCAGGACGTGCGCTATCGCGGCTATCCAACTCGATTATCGCCTCTTTCGGCTGCGCCGGGTGGTAACCGACCTGTGAAGTCTGGATAACAGGCGTATACAGCCAATCTTTTACTACATTCGGAGTGATAGTCCAGCAGACAGCGCCTTTCGTCACTCCGGCAGGAATTTCGCTGCGGACGACAAACCAACCGTTATTATGGTTCATACGTCCGTCGTATAGTTTTAATTCTGTGTTTTCCGATAAGATGGTAAATTTGTTGTAAGCATCGTCAGGGCGGACGGTGAAACAATGTCCAACCGCATAAGGTTCGGCTATCAGATCGTCGGCGACGATGGGATTATAAGACGAACCGTCTCTCGCCAGCTGTTTCCGGTCAGCCAAGAGGCCGCTTTCTTTTGTAAAAGAACAGTAATCACCGGTATGTTGATGATTGGAACGTACATTTAAAGTAGGTCCGTTAGGCTGTTGTGGGAAAATACCGTCCTGTTCATCCATGATCCAGGGTTTGCCGAAAAGATCGCCCGGAAAAAGTTCGAGATTAAAACCTACCTTACCTACGAAGTCTGCCGGGATGGGTCGATCGAGGTCGACCGTTACTACGATATCCCCGCCTTTCCCTTCTACACGGACCGTATAATTGAATTGGAGGTCAGGATAAATCATCGGATTGAAACCGGTCATATGGCGGGAAGAATCGGGATAGGAAAGCCGCGTGATGATCGTGTTGGAAGTATTATCTACAATGCGATCCTGTTGTTTTGGCACCGGCTGCCATTGTCCCGGTGTTGCTTCGAGACGGATATCACCGTTGGTAGCGATCCGGTTACCATGCATGATAAGGCTGACGCCCCCCTGATGGCCTTCGGGATAGAAATCGTTGAACGACATTACATCTACTCCCCCGTTGTTGAAGTATCCGGATGAATTGAGCTTGAACTCCTGAGCCGTCAAGGAGAAGACAGAAGCCAGTAAATATATGCCGATAAGTGTTCGTTTCATGTGAATAAGATTTAATAAAGACCTATCAATCCCAAATAGCATAATGAAATGCAACAAGTTATTTTACCGTCTTTTTGATATGTTAAAAAATATTACCCGGTGAAGTAATTCGAAATACATGCTATAATAATCTGATTTACCCGATAAGGTAATGTCATTTTGATAGTAACGGTTTTCTTCCGTGAAAGGAAATAGAGGGGGTGTTATAGGTCTTTCCTACAACAGACTTTAACACCCCCTGCTTCCTATAATAAACGTTTACAATCAATAGCCGGGATTCTGATCTTCCGGTCCGATCTCCGCATTCGTCAGGATTTCCTGATAAGGAATCGGATAAAGCATCTTATCCTTGTTATAATCGAATGTACGATAGGTACGCCAGTCCTGATAAGCGGCATCCGATCCCGGAGCAGTACCTACTCCCTTCGGATATTCCAGATTGATGAATTCCTCGATCATTCCCGTACGCTTCAAATCATAGAACAGGCTAAATTCTGCATTGAACTCATGGCGGCGTTCCATATTGACGGCTATCATCCATACGTCGGCAGAATAACCTTTTTCGGCTTTATATCTTGTATAATAAGTTCTTGCATCAGGAACCGAAACAGTTTCGCTTTGCATTGCGATCGGATATTCCGGATCACTCAGGCCTACTTCGTGGTTTCCCCAGGCACGTTCGCGGATCTGGCGGATTGCATCCCAGCCACTTGTTTCGTCGCCGGTATGGAAGCTGCATTCCGCATAATTCAACAGGATACCAGCATAGCGCAGCAGGTGCATGGTGAACGGCTGGTTGATAGTTGAACCATAGTCGCAGTTGGCACGCCAGTATTTCAGGCTGGAGATATTTGGCATATATTCGGAACCGGTCTTTACATTCGGAGCGCCGTTGGCACCGATCGTCTGTCCGGTCCAGGGGTTCGTCTCGCCTAAAGCCACCATTGATGCGGCACGACGGCGGTCGCCCTCTTCAAACGAATTGTAACATTCCCAGGAAACAAACAGGGAACCCCAGCCGTTATATTCCATAGAAGCGGCACAATAGCAGGCTGTCATATAATGATCTTCCGTCGGCGACCATCCCTGTACGTCCGACATGTTATTCCCGTTATCCGTCCACATGACGGTAGCAAAAACGTCTTCTGTCTGCCAGGCTTTTTCCGGATCGAACAAATAGCTGAAACATGGAACCAGTGAATAGGTGTTACTGTCGATTATTTCTTTCAGCAAAGTCTTGGCTTCCGCATATTTTTCCTGATACATCAGGGCCTCAGCCTGATAACCTAAACAGAAGCCTTTTGTTATACGTCCGTATTCGCCGTTGATCGGTGTCCAGTCGAGAACGGAAGCACCAAATGCGAGGTCATCGATAATCACCTGCCATGTTTCATCTTCCGTATCCGGGCGCGGCTTGGAAGGTGTATTTACATATGTCTCGCCAGCCATCAGCATAGGCACACGTCCGAAGTTTTTCGCCAGAGCCAGATAGTTGTAAGCACGGATAGCACGTGCCTGCGCTTCGATCTTCTTCTTGCCGACCTCGCCTTCGCTAAAGAGATCGTTGTCCATACTTTCCAGGCCGTCGAGCAAGGTGTTACAACGGGAAATCGCCTTATAACAGCCTACCCATAAAGAGAGGAACTCGGAACTGGAAGAGGTCCAGTCTTCCGTGCAATAGGCTTTATCCCAACCGCTAGCCTGTGTGTCGAGGGTCGGATGGTTTGACAGCATGTATTGTGGCTTAAAGCCCCACATAGAACCGTCGGCACCGGCCTCGTTGTCTTCTTTGGAGGGATAGAAGGTATCGTAACAACCGATCAGGCCACCTTCCACGTTTTCTTCACTCTGGAACATGAAGTCGCCAGGGAGAATATCGTAATGGTCTACTTCCAGATAATCCTTACAGCTGTTTGTCGTAAGCAAAAGGAGTAACGATAAGGCAGATATAACTATTTTTTTCATAAGACTCGAATTATAAGATTAAACAATTAGAATTGTACGCTCAAACCAAATGTGAATGTACGCGGATAGGGGTAACGGCCACCGTCGAAACCGGTTTGCAAGACTGCTGCATTACCGACTTCCGGATCGCCGAATTTATTATAGCCGGAGAAGCATGCGAGGTTCTCGACAGAGGCGAAGATGCGTGCATTGTCCATGCGGAGCGGCTGCAACCAACGTTTCGGGAAGGTATAACCGATCTGGATGTTCGCTATTTTCAAGAAATCGCCTTTCTTCACGTAAGCATCGGATGCTTTCATGTTTGTATTGTTATCGACGATAGTCATGCGCGGATAAACGGCATTGGGATTCGATTCGCTCCAGGCGTTGTTGATGTATTCCTTCAATGTATTCTGGATACCGCCGCCGGTCTTATATAGCTGGGTCATTTTCATGGCGGCATACGAGTTGATCTTCATACCGGCAATACCGTACATATAGATCATTGCATCCCAGTTCTTCCAACTGGCATTCAGGGTGAGGCCGTAATTCAGTTTCGGGAAACCGTTCCCCAATACTTTCTGGTCGTTACCGTCGATATGGCCGTCGCCGTTCAGGTCTTTGTATTTATAATCGCCCACGGTGGTGGCATTTACCTGGTAAGCGTCGTATCCGTTCTCTTTTGCAAGAGCATTCGCAGCATCTACTTCGGCTTGGTTCTTGAAGATGCCTTCCACTACATAACCGTAATAAGAACCTACTGCGTGACCTTCCATCGTTACGGAGTGGTTGGTCCAGTTATCGCCGTCGTCGGTGATCAAATCGCCGTTCGCATCGAGGTTGTTATAGATAGGGTCGCCCACTTCGATTACTTTGTTCTTCAACGTAGAGCCGGTCAGTGTAGCACCGAGGTTCCAGTCGCCGAAACGTTTGTTATAGGATACGCTAAACTCGAATCCTTTGTTCTGGATATGTCCGGCGTTGGTATAAACCTGTCCGTGTCCGGTAGACGGGCGCATGTTGCGATAAAGTAAAAGATTTTTGGAGTCACGGATGAAGTAATCCATCGTAATGTTCAGGTCGTTATTAAGCATGCCCAGGTCCAGACCGATATTTGTCTGTGTATTCGTTTCCCATTTCAGGTTGGTGTCGATCTCTTTCAGCTGGGCGAAGCCGACTACCTTATTATAGTTGGAAGATGAACCGCCTAACTGTCCCCAGTCGTAAGCAATGCGGTTGGAAGAGAGTTGGGCAACGGAAAGACTGGTCGCACTACCTGCATTACCGGTTTGTCCCCAACCGAAACGCAGCTTCATGTTGCTGAATATATCCAGGTTCTTGATAAAATCTTCTTCAGACAAACGCCATGCCAAAGCGGCAGAAGGGAAAGTACCCCAACGGTTACCCGATCCGAAGTTGGACGAACCGTCGCGACGTACGGTAGCGGTAACGATATAACGGTCCATCAGGGTGTACATGGCACGGCCGTACCAGGAGATGTAACGCGTCTTCAGATTATAACCGCCGTCGCCGATGCGTGAAGTCTGGTCGCTGGTCAACGACATCTGGCGATAAGTGTCTGCCAGGAAATTGCTTGCATTGGAAGAGACCCAATGGCCCCAGTAATTGGTGACCGAATTACCTGCCATGACCGTCAGGTTATGGATATCGTTCTTCCAGTTATAGGTGAAATAGCTTTCGATCTCGATATTATTATCCTGCGACTGGTTCATCCAGAAAGAGTTGGTCTGTGCTGCGGTGATGGTTCGCGGATTTACGATGTTGAAACCGCTTCCGTCTACTGTCGAAAGCGTATAGGAGCCGATCGTACGGAATTGCAATCCCTTGAACAGATTCAGGTTCAGATAGGCACTGCCGACAAATTTGTTTTCATAGGTAGGGGTCTTATCTTCTTCCATCTTAGCGGCATAGGGGTTATCCTGGCCTTTCTGGATATCGCCTTCACCGCTGATCTGCATGAAAGCGTTGTAAGTTCCGTCTGCATTGGCGCGCCAGTCGTTGCTGATGAACTGGCCGGTGGTTTCATCCACATAATCCATAGTCGGAGTCAATGTCGCATAGCTGCGGAGGTTTCCGCCTCCCACCTTTTCAGAATGAACGAAAGCGACGTTACCGCCTACTTCGATAAAGTCTTTTACCTTGTGAGTTACATTGGCACGGGCCGTCAGACGGGAGAAGTTGGAATCCAGTATCACGCCGTCGTTATTCAGGTAACCGACCGAGAAAGTCGATTGTGTCTTATCGTTGCCACCGGAAACGGATAGCATGTAATTCTGCTGCAAAGCGGTACGGGTCATAACGTCCTGCCAGTCGATGGTGCGCAGGCGGCCTGCATAGTCTGCACCAAAGGCTTTGTTCTGGATAGAGGCCTTATCGTTGGCACGTCCCTGGCGAACAGAGTAGGCAAAAAGGTCGGCATCGGCTACGTCCAGCTTACCGGTCATGTTCTGGATACCGAAGTTAGCAGAGAAGTTGAGTTGGGTTGCCCCTTTCACCCCTTTCTTCGTCGTGATCATAACGACACCGTTCGCACCACGGGCACCGTAGATAGCGGTGGCGGAAGCGTCTTTCAGTACTTCGATGCTTTCCACATCGGCTGGATTTACAAAGTTGGCATTACTGCCGACCTGTACTCCGTCGACTACATACAACGGATCGGCCGAGCCGTTCACCGTCGCAACACCACGGATACGGATTGTCGCCGTCCCTTCCGGGTCACCCGAGTTCTTGGAAACCATCACGCCGGCGGCAGAGCCCTGCAACCCTTGCGCGAGGTTCAGCGGATTACGTTTCATCATCTGTTCCTTGTCGACCGAAACAACGGAACCGGAAATGTCGCTTTTCTTGATCGTACCGTAACCGACAACGACTACTTCGTCGATCATCTCGGAGTCTTCTTTTAATACTATATTATAAGAAGTCTTCTGGGTTACTTTAAAACTTTGAGGATTATAACCGATATAGGAGACTTTCACCTCAGCGCCTTCCGGAACTTCCAGTTCGTACTTGCCATCCATATCACTGATTATACCGATCGTTGTACCGACTACAGCAATGTTCGCCCCGATAATTGGTTCGCCCTTCTCATCTGTAATGATACCAGAGATTTTTTTCGACTGCTGCATAGCAGTTGTGCTTGCCGGATTCACATCACCGTTATCTACTGCCGCATGGGCAACAAGACCGGTACTAAATAAGAATGCAAATCCCAAAGACTTCAGCGTCAACAAAATTTTAACGTGTTTATTCATACTGAATTGATTTAAAGTAAAAAATAAATTTTTAACTGAAACAAAATTAGTTCATGTACCTCTAACACGAAGGAAATAATGTTTCACGATGCGGGTAAAACGGTAAATGAAGAGGGATAAATTGTGTCTTTTATGGGGGAATTTTGTTTATTCCCCCGTTTTTACCTCCATCATTAGTGGAAAAACACATAGATTTATCGATCTGATATATAGCTAATAAGGGTCGGCATAAACAATTCCGCGTCCATGCGAACCGACGTATACTCTCCCGTATCTTTTCGGATCTCCAGAGATGTGCAGCACCAATCCGTATTGGTGGTCATCATCATTGATACGTACCCAGCCACGGGCCGCATCGTCGGAACGAAAAAAGCCCGATATCCCGTTCACGATCCCTGCCAGATATAACGACGGATAATCCGAACCGGGCGCGGCTTTTCCAAAACCGAAAGCGTAGATACGACGCACCTTATCCAGGGGTACGAATGCTTCTCCGGGAAGACCATGATATAGGCCGTCAAAAGCGGCAATCCATAAGTCGCCTTCCTTTCCCGGCGTAGCATACACACGGTCCTGTCCTCCCCGGCGATCACCACGGGCATTGCGTGCCTTACTGTCAAATGGGGCAAAAGGCAATCGGCGGGACCGGAAACTAACACCGCCATCCATACTTTCATATAAAACAGCGGCAGAAAGATCGAGAGCGTAAAAACGTTTCGGATTGACACGGTCGGCAATCACACGGAGATTCTCTGGGATTCCCTCTGCAGTCGACCAGGTTACCCCCCGGTCATTCGTATAATAGACAGGCATGCGGTCGGGTGTCCATATCCAGGTTCGTCCGTCAGAAGAAACAGCGACATGTCCATTTTGAGCTTTTTCCTGAGGCAGGGAAACCGGCTCCAGCCAACTCTTTCCCCCATCCATCGAATAGGCTAACGGCTTGCCTTCAGGGTGATGATGCGAAACAGTCCCCACACGGACAACCAGATCCGGTTGATCTTCTGCCCCGGTAATATCGGTCGTATTGGAATAATAGGGATCGGCATGGCTACCGGACGGAACGGGACGATCCAAATCCAAATGGGTAAAGCCGCCATAGTCACCTATCGCACTGATCAGTTGCGCACCCTGTTTCGGGCTGTATAATTCCAAAGGAACAGTTTCCTCTATCCCCGTACTCATCACTTGCCACTGTGTCGGTTCTTTTTTATCCATATTACCGAGATTGAATGTCTCCCAACCGCCATATCCGGTTGTAAACAGGGCATGATCGGGATCAAACGGGTCTATTTCAATATCGAACATCCAATGTAACGGGGTAAACTCCACATAAGGAGCTTTGCTGTAATCGAAGCGGGCACCTCCAGCAAAAACAGGTTTCCAGTTTTTTCCGCCATCGGTAGTCCGGTAAATATCATCTTCCGCATACGAACCGGCGACCGGACGATTGAAGGTACTGACAATAAGATGCTTCGGATTCTGCTGATCGACAGACACTGCGGCATATCCAAAAGCAGCCCCTTTATCCGGATCAACCTTTACCGGAGAAATATCCTGCCATTTTTCAGTGCGAGGATCATATTTCCAGACCGCCCCGTCATTCATCCGCATCGGACCGGGATTACTGCCATACGTAATATACAGATAGCCGTCTTCTGAAAGGGCCGCCTGAGTGGGGCGGTATTGTACCGGCTGTCCCGCAAGCGGTTGCCAGCTTTCTCCATAATCATGGCTGACAAAGAAATTGTTGCGATCTTTTAGCGAAACACCGATATACAAAGTCGAACAACCTTTACCGACTGTGCCGCCCGATGGATCAAACAAAACTAAATTAATACCGCAACCACGATCCTGCATCCACGGATTACCTCCTTCGGGAATAACTTTCGTCACATCCAGAAACGAACGAACCTGTTGCCAGCTTTTTCCCCGGTCCGCTGAACGCCAAAGACCATCCAGACGGGTACCCAGATAGATTATATCGCTATTCAAAGGGTCTACCATCATGCGTTCGCCATTACCGCGGCCATTTTCATTTCCTCCCATGGTAAAAGGCATGTCGGTACGGGTAAAAGTCCGTCCTCCGTCATTTGAACAAAGGACAGCCCCGTTCGTACTGCGGGTATAGGTTCCGCATGAAAGATAAACGGTTTGAGGATCATTGGGATCGACCGCAATACTCTCCACACCGACCAGATTGTTATCGTCATAAGTGATCCAGTCGAGCATAGAAACCCACTGTTGCGTATCCTTATCCCAACGATAGGCACCACCCATATCGGTACGGCAATAGCGTACGTCTTTTTCCTTCGGATGAAAAACAATCCCGTCTACAAATCCTCCGCCTACGATCTGAACACTTTTCCAGCGATAGTGTTCCACAGGAACGGAAGGGCGAAGCGATTGGGCAATAATTCCCTGGCCGCCCATTGACAAAAGAATCAGAAGTCCTGTAATGGTCATTGAAA
Source organism: Parabacteroides sp. AF17-3 (assembly GCF_003635445.1). Taxonomy (NCBI): domain Bacteria; kingdom Pseudomonadati; phylum Bacteroidota; class Bacteroidia; order Bacteroidales; family Tannerellaceae; genus Parabacteroides; species Parabacteroides sp. AF17-3. Next base: position 443,141 of record NZ_QTMM01000002.1, read on the forward strand.
TGGCTTTCATGGTAATTGTATATTAATGGTTACTCTTTTTTCATGTAGTCGGACGGCAACGTCCCGAATTCATCTTTGAAATATTTACGGAATAATTTGATGTCGTTGAAACCGACCTCACTGGCAACCTCGTTGATACGCATCTGACTTTTCTCCAGCAGTTGCGCTGCCCGTTTCATACGGATTGCACGAATCAGTTCGACCGGTGTTTTACCCGTTATCGAAAGTGTTTTCTTATAAAAGTTCACACGGCTCATCCCCATCTCCCGGCTTAACCGCTCGACAGAAAGTTCCGGATTAGCTATTTGTTCTTCGATATAGGCTATCGCTTTCCGCATCAGCTGCTCATCCATCGAACTGATCGGGATATCGGCCAATTGAATACCTGTTTGCGATGATTGCATGAACTGCTTCTGCAACCGTTTCTTCATTTCTACCAGATGCTGTATCTTCAGAATCAACATATCCATATTGAACGGTTTGCCGATATAATCGTCGGCTCCTGCTTCCAGACCGGTCATTTTACTCTCTTCTGCCGATTTCGCCGTCAAAAGAATTACCGGAATATGAGATGTACGGATATCCTGTTTGATTCGTTTACACAAAACGATCCCATCCGTTACCGGCATCATCACATCGCTGACTACCATATCCGGAAGTTCTGCCAGAATAACTTTCCAGGCCTGTTCACCGTCATCAGCCGTAAATACATGGTACAAGCCACTCAAACTCAACTTCATGAATTCACGGAAATCTGCATTATCATCGACAATGAGTAAAGTCGGTTTATTCGGCTCCGTACGCATCTCCGTATTTTCTTGCTGTGTCTGTCCGAATATTTCGTTTTCCTCTGATATTCCTGTCCTTTCCCCGACTCCGCCCGTATCCGATTTATCCGGTGAAGAGATAATCTCCTGTATCTCCGGAAGTTCGATCGGAAGCGATACCGTAAACGTACTTCCTTTTCCAACCTGGCTCCTGACGGAGATCGTACCGTTATGCAACTTGACAAACTCACGGCATAAATGCAATCCGATGCCTGTTCCAACCACCGTTCCGGATTTATCTTCCGACGGTATCTGATAGAAACGATTGAAGATCAAATCATATTTATCTTCTTCAATCCCTATCCCCGTATCAATGACTTGGATTAACAGCATACTTTTTCCATCCTCATCCTGTTGCATGCTCAGGTTAACAGATATCTCCCCTCCTTCAGGTGTGAACTTGAAGGCGTTACTTAATAAATTGGATACGATCTTAAAAACCTTATCCGTATCGAATTTCATGACCAACGAAGGGAAGGAAGTCGTATACGAAAAACGAATATTCTTTTTCTCCGACAGTTCCTTAAATGAATAAGTAATATTCCTGACAAACAACACGATATCTCCGGAGGACAAAAGTAACTGGACACCCTGCACATCGATCTTCCTGAAATCGAGTAACTGGTTTACCAAACGTAACAACTGGTTTGCATTCTGGTAGATCAACTTCAGTATCATCTGATTCTCCAGGTTACTTTCGCTCTTCATCAGCTTCTCTATCGGTGTAATGATCAAAGACAAAGGTGTACGGAACTCATGGCTGACATTGGTGAAGAAGCGTAATTTCATCTCATCCATTTCATGAAGCTGGTTAACCCGTATCCGTTCCTGTTCTTTCTCGAATTTACGCTTCTGGATATGAAGAATACCCCGGATAATAGCGAACACGATAATGGCAGCCAGGATACAATATAAAAAGATCGCCCAGTTGGTCCCCCAGAAAGGAGGCATGATCGTTATCTTTAATTTTATCGGCTCCTGCCCCCAAACACCGTCATTATTTTCTGCTTTCAACAGAAAGGTATAGGTTCCGGGAGAAAGATTAGTATAAGTAATGTTCCGGTTTACCGCATCAATGGTAGCCCATTTTTTGTCGAAGCCTTCCATTATATACGAAAAGCGGTTCTTCTCCGGAAGAAAATAGCTAAGAGCTGCGATATTCAAAGAAAAACTACGTTCATCGTATTGCAACGACAACTCGTTGCAATAGCTGATATCATCCTGCAAGATGATACGCCCGTTATATGGCTGTCCGGGCAAAATCTGATCATTCTGTACCAGGAAGCCCGTAACGGCAACTGTCGGAGGATAGAAATTATACTTTATCCGGGAAGGATTGAAAACAGTCAGTCCGTTCGTTCCTCCGAAGATCAGTTCTCCTGAAGCAGAGCGGCATACACTGTTCCGGTTAAAAACGCGGCCCTGTACACCCTCATTTTCATAATAAGTAATACAATTGAACTGATATGTTCCGTCTTTCTTATAATGCGGGGTTAGCTGAAGCAAACCGTTCTTCGTCCCAAGCCACAAAACATACGTATCATCTTCCCGGATAGACATAATATCGTTGTCAGGCAAACCATTCGTTTTATCCAGTTGATATAGTTTATCGTGGGAAGGGTCATAGACGGTCAGTCCGTTATTACTGCCGATCCACAACAGATTACGGCTATCCCGGTAAACTGTATTGATCGCTTTATCATTGAACACTTTCCCCCTATTCATCTCCCCTTTAAAAGAAGATACACGCCCGCTTTTCGTATCAAGCATATTCACCCCCAACGAGGTGCCTATCAATAATTCATCCTTATTACCTTTTGATATGGAATAAATATAATCGGAGCCCAATGGATTCTCCGGGTCGCCCGAATGGAAATGTGACCATTCCCCCGTCTTGAGGTCCAGACAATCCATACCTCCTCCCAGTGTGCCGATCCAGAGATTGCCGGCCTCATCTGCATAAAGACTGTAGACACTGTTGTTCGACAACTCTTTCAAACTGTCGGTCTGAGGATGGTAATGTTTAAAACGGTTCCCGTCAAAACAATCCAGTCCACCGACATAAGTACCGATCCAGAGATTACCGCTGGCATCATTTTCCAGACAAACAACAATGTTACTGCTGATACTCGACGGATCAGCCGGATCATGGCGATACTTCCGGTATTGCCCGGTAGTCCGGTTGTAATATAACAATCCGTTCCCGTTAGTCCCGATCCACAAATTTCCGGAACGATCTTCCAGGACGCAATTACAGTCATTGATCTCCGCATCCTCAGCCTCCATAACCGGATAACGGAGCGAACGGAACTTAAAGATACTTTCATGATAATAATTGATACCGTTCTTATAAGTACCTGTCCAGATAATTCCCGTATCATCCTTATATAAACTGATCACACTGTTTTGGCTGATACTCCGCAGGTCGAACGGATTATTCTTCAGGTAACGGATCGTTTCCGTCTTCTTGTCCAGCAGATTCAGGCCACCATGATCGGCAGCAATCCAGATCACACCTTCCGAATCTTCCTCCACTCCCCGTATCAGTGAAGAATTCAGGGGAAGAGACGAAGAAGTATTATATTGTTTCCACCTGCCATTCCGCGGAGTGAAACGGTACAATCCCCCATAACTTTCCGGATCCGGATAAACCCAGATCTCGTTATCACTATCTATGAACAACATGAATCGTCTGGCTTTACACACTTTTTTCAGATGGCCGTTCTTCAAGATGGACTTTCCCTGCTGCAAATCGATCATCTCGATTACACCGGAGGTATGGATCACATATAGAATCTCCCCTTTCTGATAGACATCGCACACCTGCCCTTCCGACGGATCAACCGGATAAACGACCGCTTTCCTTGTGGAATAATCATAGGCGTACAATCGGTTATCTGAAGTACAGAATATCAATTGCAGGTCTTTCCCTTGAAAGACGCCTGATATATTAGCTGGCAAATCCAATTCTTTTCGGGCCTCATCCAACGTCAGAAATATATTTTTAACCGGATTATAGACCCCGACCTTTCCGTCTTCATAAGAGATCCACAGATTTCTGTCTGCTGTTTCCGTAATCTGGGTCACATAGGCTTCCGAAAACAACGCACCGTCCACTTCATGCCGGAAGGTGCGGAACTCATAGCCGTCGAAACGGCTCAGTCCTGAACTCGAACCAAACCACATAAATCCTTTCCGGTCTTTATAGATACAGGTCACTTCATTAGACGATAACCCGTTGTTCACATCCAGACGGTTAAACAGGATTTTATTCTCTACCCCTTGTACGAGAGTAATCGTACAGAGTAAACAAACAATAATATATATAAATCGTATTCTATTCATACAACAGTAATAGATTAATCGGTTTCATCTCCTTTATCCCTGATAACAGGTTTACAAACTTATCATTTTTTGTCTGTACAGATAGGGGATATTTGTAACTTTTTACGGGCTATTTTGTTATTGTAATCAGAATATCAGGGATAATAAGTATTATTATTCACCTATTATCATGATATTTACAAAATAAAACACAAGGATATAAAAGACCGTAAAAAAACAAGGGTCAATATACAAAACCGGAACAAGCATCGTTATTATGTAAACTATTCCGATTAAATTTGTAAGAAATAATTTAGGTAACATATGGCAGTAAAGAAAGACAGAGTACTTTGGGCAGATGATGAGATCGATTTGTTGAAACCTCACATTTTGTTCTTACAGGATAAAGGATATGAAGTGATTCCGGTGATCAGCGGGCAGGATGCTATCGACTGTTGCAGGGATCAATCGTTCGACATCATATTCCTGGACGAGAACATGCCGGGTCTGACCGGTTTGGAGACACTGGCACAGATCAAAGAGATCAATCCCAATGTTCCGGTCGTCATGGTTACCAAAAGCGAGGAAGAAAGCATCATGAACCAGGCTATCGGGAATAAGATCGCCGATTACCTGATCAAGCCGGTCAACCCGAACCAATTGCTTCTTTCCATCAAAAAGAACGTTCATAAAAATGTGATTATTTCGGAAACGACGACAGTCGGCTACCAGCAGGAATTCAACCGTATCGGCATGCAGATCAACGATTCGCTGACCACCGACGATTGGATGGAGTTATACAAGAAACTGGTTTACTGGGAACTGGAACTGGAAAGCAGCCAGGTACAAATGACCGATATGCTCCGGATGCAAAAAGAAGAGGCTAATAACGCTTTCGGTAAATTCGTAAAAAAGAATTATGTAAACTGGATACAGAACCCCGCCGAACGTCCTTTGATGAGTCCGGATCTTTTCAAGAAAAAGGTATTCCCTTTGCTGGACAACGATGAAAAGGTGTTCTTCATCCTGATCGATAATTTCCGTCTGGACCAGTGGCGTGTCGTCAAAGACCTGCTGGCTGAATATTTTACATTCGACGAAAGCCTGTATTACAGTATTCTTCCTACCGCCACACAGTATGCCCGCAACTCTATTTTTTCGGGCCTGATGCCTTTACAGATAGAAAAGATGTTTCCGGACTTATGGGTGGATGAAGAGAGTGAAGAAGGAAAAAACCTGAACGAAGAGCCTTTGATCCGGACACAGATCGACCGTTTCCGCAAGAAGTACACCTTCTCTTATAACAAAGTACACGACTCACAATACGGTGAAAAGCTGTTGAATATGATCTCTTCACTGACGCACAACCAGCTGAATGTCGTTGTCCTGAACTTTGTGGATATGTTATCGCATGCCCGGACAGAAATGAAGATGATCCGTGAACTGGCACAAAGCGAAGCTGCCTACCGCAGCCTGACCCGTTCCTGGTTCCAACACTCGACCACCCTGGAGTTGTTCAGACGCATCTCCGATAAAGGGTATAAAGTGATCGTTACGACCGACCACGGAACAATCCGCGTCAATAACCCGATCAAAGTGATAGGAGACAGGAATACCAATACCAACCTCCGTTACAAAGTTGGTAAAAATTTGAATTACAACCCCAAAGAAGTATTGGAGATACGCGATCCGGAAAAGATAGGCCTGCCCTCTCCTAACCTGAGCAGCAAATATATATTTGCGATGAACGATGACTTCTTCGCTTATCCGAACAACTACAATTATTATGTTTCTTATTACAAGAATACATTCCAGCACGGAGGTATCTCGATGGAGGAAATGATGGTGCCGTTTATTACCATGATACCAAAATAATTGAAAATTGAGAATTGAAAATTGAAAATTAATATACCTTTGCGGGTAGATTACAAATGATCAATAATCAATAGACATCATGAGTATTATCAAGATTGAAAATTTAGATACCATCCGCCAGGCAGCCAAAGAATTCATTGCCGGAATGGATGACCGTACCGTCTTTGCCTTCTACGGAAACATGGGAGCCGGAAAAACAACATTTATCAAAGCGATCTGCGAAGAGCTGGGCGTAGAAGATGTGATCAACAGCCCGACATTCGCCATTATCAACGAATATCGCAGCGATACGACCGGCGAGTTGATCTATCACTTTGACTTTTACCGCATCAATAAGATCAGTGAAGCAGAACAGATAGGAACCGAAGATTATTTTTACAGTGGCGCCCTCTGCTTTATTGAATGGCCGGAAAAGATCGAAGAGTTGCTGCCGGGAGACGTGGTAAACGTTACGATCAGCGAAAATTCCGACGGATCACGAACCGTAGAAGTGAAATAACCGATGGAACCTACCGATTATTTCATACTAGCCATCTTCATTGCCCTGGGAGCATTTTCCCTGGTCGCTGCCATCTTTAACTTCGACTGGTATTTCGAAACCAGCGGAGCAACGACTTTCGTAAATAAATTCGGCAGAAAAGGAGCACGTATATTTTATGCTTTATTAGGATTAGCGCTAATTGGCTGCGGCACACTCGGTTTGATTTACTGGTAAAAAAAATAATGCATCATAAACAAGGAACAGAAGTCTGTCTTAGGATTTCTATTCCTTGTTTTTCTTACCTTTGTACCCAACTAGTATTGCTATTGTATTTACCTGTCTAAATAAAAAACTTATGAAGCGAATTAATTGTATCCATTACATCGTAGCATGTATGCTACTTATGTGTATTACTGCCTGTGATAAAGAGAACTCAACAATAGAAGATGAGATTCCCGCAGCAATCAAAAGCGACTTCTCCAAAAGATATCCATCTGCAGAGATCACTTCTTTCATGAATTATTCGGATGGCATCGACCAAATAAAATTTAAAGATCCGGAACAAAATGAGGCATTGATCTCGTATGTCAATGATAGCTGGAAAATGACCTATACAAAGATCAGCGATATCCAACAACTCCCCATTGAAGTTCAGACTTCTTTCCTGCAAGCCGGATATATTGGCGTACAGGACATTGAGATATTTAAAACAGAACGAGCAGGGATAACAAGGCCCCTTTACACATTACATTTCACGTATCCCTGGAAAAAATCCGACAACATGCAACATTATATTTATATCAATGACGACGGACTTTACTTGAGAACCCTTAGATGTACTCCAAACGATACACGCTGGTTTGTAAATCTGCCCGAAGACCATTTTAATTTTATACACGAAAAATATAAAGGGGCAGAGATAAGAGGATACATGAATGACGGAGAGCATGAATACTTCATCCTTCACAATGATACAATTAAACATGTTTTCTTTCATGGGGAAATAGCAACGGACAGAGGTTTCTGGAGAAGGACAGTGTATGAATTAAGCATGGATACTCCTATCCCGGACAATGTTGCCAAAGTATTAAAACATGACAACCCGGACTTTATCTATACAAACCTTTACTATATTGAATCTGAAGAAGGAAACTCATATCTTTTCCAGGATAAAAAACGGGATGACGAATTAGGATACACTATCGGCGAAAACCTCCAGCCTGTTGAAGAATAATACGACTTTATCACTTTCTATATAAAACAAAAAGAGACAACTGATGCATTAATGACCGGTTGTCTCTTTTATTTTATCCAATAATATCTTCTTTATTCCATCAACATAAAGTCAAGCTGCTTACGTTCCAGATTGGCATTTGCAATCTTCACCGTTACAGGATCACCCAGACGGAAGCGGCGTTTCTTACGACGGCCGATCAGGCTGTATGTCTCTTCATCCATATCGTAGAAATCATCTCCTAAGTCACGGATAGGAACAAGGCCTTCGCACTTGTTCTCATTCAACTCAACATACAATCCCCATTCGGTAACACCGGAGATCACACCGTCGAACACCATGCCTAACTTATCCTGCATAAACTCAACCTGTTTATACTTGATAGACGCACGTTCAGCATTTGCAGCAACCTGCTCCATCGTAGAACAATGGTCACATTTTTCTTCATATTTTGCCTTTACCACGCTGCGTCCGCCTTCAAGATAACGTTCCAGCAAACGGTGCACCATCATATCCGGATAACGGCGGATAGGAGAAGTAAAATGAGTGTAATATTCAAAAGCCAGACCATAATGGCCGATATTCTCTGTCGTATAACGTGCTTTCTGCATCGAACGGATTGCCAATGTTTCAATCAGATTTTCTTCCGGTTTATCATGTACTTCATCCAGCAAACGGTTCAGGTTGCGGGAGATATCGATCTTACTGCTGCCTTCCGTTTTCATCTTATAACCGAAGCGGCGGATAAAGGCGGCAAAATTCTCCAGTTTATCCGGATCGGGCAGATCGTGGATACGGTAGACAAACGTTTTCCTTGTCTTTCCTTTAGGCACTTTACCTACAAATTCTGCTACTGTACGGTTCGCCAGCAACATAAATTCTTCAATCAGTTTGTTGGCATCTTTCGATTCCTTGATATAAGTACTGATCGGTTTTCCGGTTTCGTCAATTTCAAACCTTACTTCAAAGCGGTCGAAGTTAACGGCTCCGTTCTTAAAACGTTTTTCACGCAACTTCTTTGCTAATGCGTCCAGGACCAGTATTTCGTCTTTATAATCACCTTCGCCTGTTTCGATCACCAACTGTGCCTCTTCGTAGGTGAAGCGGCGGTCGCTCTTGATCACGGTACGTCCGATACGCGACTTCTTCACGTTGGCCTCTTCGTCCAGTTCAAAAATAGCGGAGAAGCATAACTTCTCTTCGTCCGGACGCAAAGAACATATCTGGTTACATAACCGTTCGGGCAACATCGGAATCGTACGGTCCACCAAATAGACGGAAGTCGCACGGCTTTCCGCTTCACGGTCGATCAGACTTTCAGGTTTTACATAGTGAGTTACGTCGGCAATATGCACACCCACTTCCCAGTTTCCGTTATCCAGCTGGCGAACCGAAAGGGCATCATCAAAGTCCTTGGCATCTTTCGGGTCGATGGTAAAGGTCAGGACTTTACGGAAATCCTCACGCTTGGCAATTTCTTCTTCCGGGATAATCTCCGATATCTTATTTGCCGCCTTTTCCACATTTTCCGGATAAGTATACGGCAGGCCGAATTCTGCCAGTATCGCATGCATTTCGGCTGTATTCTGACCGGCCACACCCAGAATATCGACCACTTCACCCAGCGGGTTCTTGGCTTCGTCCGGCCATTCAACGATACGGACAATGGCTTTATCGCCATTCTTACCGCCTTTCAGTTTTTCTTTCGGGATAAATATATCGTTTGCCAGCGTCTTGTTCTCGGTGATGAGGAAGGCAAAGCCTTTCGTTACCTGCAATTTGCCGACAAATGTCTTTTTCTGGCTTTCCAGTACTTCGATCACTTCGGCTTCCGGTTCAGCGCCCTTGCGTTTGGCAAACAACTGCACCTTCACTTTATCACCGTCCATCGCATGTCCGGAATTCCGTTCCGCCACGAAAACCGGCGCACCCCCATCTTCCGGTATAAACGAGTTTTTCCCGTTGCTCCGGCGTCCGAATGTACCGATCGCAGTGGTACCCAGACCGTTATACCGATAACGTCCGCGGTCTATTTCTGTAATAAAATTTTCGGCAGAGAGATCATACAGCAGGTCTACAACCTGTAGCTTCTGCACCTGGCTCTCTACGCCAATCAGTTTGCTAATCTGTTTATAGTTAAATGGTTCCTTGGGAGAGGATTGAAAAACGGACATAACGGAGTGGAGCATGGCTTCTTTCTTCATACGTTTAGCCTTGTTCTTCTTCGGTTTGTTTTCTCTATTATCCTTCTTCCCGGATTTGTTTTTCGTCATATATTTTTTGTAATTAAATGAGAGATAAATCATCTCTCTCACAAAATAAACAAATATAATCGATATACTGTTTACAAACAGGTTAAATTATATTGTTCACTTTGCCGGTTGTTTAAATTTGTAAGGCTCCGGCCCGCTTGCTCCGGGTTTACAAACAAAAAGACTACCGCTAAGGGGATATTCTTCCAGTTGTTGTTCCGAAAGTCCGGCCCGTGCCGTTGTAATGTAGAGCGTATCCATATCCTTGCCGCCGAATGCACAAGAGGCCACATTGGGAGCCGGAACTTCTACTTTTCCCAGTAACTCACCCGTATAAGGATTGTAGCAGTACACACCGAAACCGCCCCACTGAGCTACCCATAAATTATCGTTGCTATCGATCGTCATCCCGTCAGGAGCCCCTGAACCGGGAGGTAAGGTGACAGCAACGCCATCAAACAGGATTTCGCCTGTCTTTTCATCATACCGGTAACGAGCTACCTTACCGGTCGGAGTATCATTGTAATACATGTATTTCTTATTGGCCGACCAGACAATCCCGTTAGAGATGGTAACTTTCTCCAACTTGGTCTCCACCGTTCCGTCAGGCACAACCGTATATAATGTTCCGGCACCTTTAGGCGCCCCGAATCCCATCGTTCCGATCCATAAACGGCCTGCCGGATCACATTTTCCGTCATTACATCTTACTTTTCCTTCATAATCGGGAATAGGTGCCACAGATGACAAACTTCCGTCATTCAAGTTCACCCGTACAATCTCATCCTGGAGAGAGACAACCACCGTGCTGTCCGTCTCCGGCACCACTGTCGAAACCATACGGTCGAACTCCCACGTTTTACAGTCCTGCTTGTCCGGATAATATTCATACAAGGTCTTTCCTTCGATATCAACCCAGAATAGGGTATTTCTGTCCGGATGCCAGATAGAACCTTCACCGGTTGTTGCTTCTGCTTTAAATGCCAGATCCGACTGGATCATTTTAGGAGCCGAGGAACATGATGTTCCTGAAAGAAAAGGGACTGTTAACATAAGGGTCACTATTAAATTTTTCATGGTAAATAATCAATTTCGCTGCTCATTATATCAATGCAAATATAAAGTATTTTAATCATTCATAAAGAATAGGCAGGAATTTATTCCTAAAGAAAAAAAGTATTCGTCCCGCCCGGTAACCCGCCGGCAACAGTGTTTTTAACCTGCAATCAGATTGTTTCACTTATTACCTTCAGGAGAAACAGTTGTTTCATCATAGTGAAACAACTTGTTCCTAGTAATGAAACAACTGTTTCTACCTAATGAAACTATATACACATGCCTAGGTAATACTATTTTCCTCCTAAAACAGATCCGAACAGGCACAGGGTATCATGTTAAAAGTCCTAATCTTAAGTCTAAAAGGTCGATGTAACGAATTTATTATGTAAATTTGCCGTTCTAATAAAAATAACCAATGGGTGTAGTAATTAAAGAAGTTACCAGCAAAAAAGAACTGAAGAAATTCGTTAAGTTCAATATTGATTTATATAAAGACAACCCCTACCATATACCGGGATTGATCGAGGAGGAGATGGTTACACTGGACAAGAAGAAGAATCCGGCATTCGAAGTTTGCGATGCCATCTATTTTCTTGCCTACAAAGACGGTAAAATCGTCGGCCGTATCGCCGGAATGATTAACCGCCGTAGTAACGAAGTGTGGAACCAACAGCGCGCCCGCTTCGGTTTTCTGGATTTCATCGATGACGCAGAAGTCGTAGACGCTTTGTTCAACGCCGTTGAAAAATGGGCTAAAGAACAAGGAATGAAAGAGATTCACGGCCCGCTGGGATTTACGGATATGGATCATGAAGGTATGCTGATCGAAGGATTCGACCAACTCGGAACCATGGCCGCCATCTATAACTTCCCTTATTACCCGCAGCATCTGGAACGTATGGGATACGAAAAAGATCAGGATTGGCACGAATTTAAAATATATATCCCGGAAGGTGTACCCGACAAACACCTGCGCATCGGAGAAATAGTAAAAAAGAAATATGGCCTTAAAACAATGAAGTTCAAAAAGACGAAAGAGATATGGCCGTATGCACAAAAGATTTTTGAAACACTGAACGAAGCGTATGCACCATTATACGGTTTTGCTCCACTGACCCAGAAGCAGATCGACTATTATGTAAAAATGTATATCCCGATGATCCGTCTGGATCTGGTGACTCTTATCATCAGGGAAGAGGATGACACCGTAGTCGGTTTCGGAATCTCATTACCCAGCCTTTCACATGCCATGCAAAAGGCAAAAGGACATTTATTTCCTTTCGGCTGGATACACCTGCTGAAAGCATTGAAAACAAAGCCCAAAGTAATCGACTTGTATCTGACGGGTGTATTGCCTGAATATCAGAACAAAGGGGTAAACGCATTGCTGTTCAACGACCTTATTCCCGTATATATCGGTTTGGGTGTCGAATATGCCGAAAGTAATCCGGAATTGGCAAGCAACAATGCCGTACAGGCCCAATGGGACTATTTCAAACGTGAACATCACAAAACAAGAAGAGCATTTATCAAAAAATTAAAATAAGGATTTTCTATGGAAGAACTGAATTCAACAATGCAACAACCGACAGCGTATAATGACGACGATATCAAGACGCTGGACTGGATGGAACATATCCGCCGGCGCCCTGGTATGTATATTGGTAAACTGGGAGATGGTAGCTATGCGGATGATGGGATCTATGTATTGCTGAAAGAAGTACTCGATAACTCCATCGACGAATATATGATGGGGTATGGCAAAACTATAGAAGTGACCGTCGAAGAAGGAACTGTTTCCGTCAGGGACTATGGTCGCGGTGTTCCGCTGGGAAAGGTGGTCGACGTATCCAGTAAAATGAACACAGGTGCCAAGTACGACAGCAAGGCATTTAAAAAGTCTGTCGGACTGAACGGTGTCGGTATCAAGGCTGTGAATGCCCTGAGCAGCTATTTCCTGATTACCAGCTTCCGCGAAGGAGAGTGTAAACGGGTCGAATACAGCAAAGCCATCATTACAGAGGAGTCTGGAATCCAACCGACTGACGAAGCAAACGGAACACTTATCTATTTCATTCCGGACAAGGAAATCTTCAAAGAATATCAATACAAGGACGAATTCATAGAAAGCCTTTTGAAGAATTACGTCTTTCTGAATTCGGGCCTGACCATTATGTTCAACGGCAAGAAATTCCATTCACGCAACGGACTGGTCGACCTGTTGAACGAAAATATGACCACCGAGCCCTTATATCCGATCATTCATCTGAACGGAGAAGATATCGAAGTGGTTATCACACACAGTAACCAATACGGTGAAGAATATTATTCGTTCGTAAACGGACAATACACGACTCAGGGGGGAACGCATCTTTCCGCTTTCCGCGAAACGCTGGGACGTGTCATCAAAGAATATTATAATAAAAACTTCGAATATTCGGACATCCGTGCCGGTATCGTTGCCGCCATCAGTATTAAGGTGGAAGAGCCTGTGTTCGAGAGCCAGACAAAAACCAAGCTGGGTTCGAAAGATGTCGGTCCCGAAGGTCCTACCGTGGCAAAATTCGTCGGCGACTTTATCAAGAAAGAACTCGACAACTACCTGCATAAGAACACAGATACTTCGGAAGCCCTGCTTCGCAAGATCCTCGAATCGGAAAAGGAACGTAAAGCGATTGCCGGTGTAACGAAACTGGCCCGTGAACGAGCTAAGAAGGCGAACCTGCATAACAAGAAACTCCGTGACTGCCGCATCCACCTCAACGATGCCAAAGGCGACCGGACAGAAGAAAGTTGTATCTTCATCACCGAGGGTGACTCGGCCAGCGGATCGATCACCAAAAGCCGTGACCCGAACTTTCAGGCTGTTTTCAGTCTACGCGGTAAACCGCTTAACAGCTACGGCCTGACTAAAAAGATCGTTTATGAGAACGAGGAATTCAACCTACTGCAAGCCGCCCTCAATATTGAAGACGGACTGGACGGTCTGCGATATAACAAAGTTATCATCGCTACCGATGCCGACGTCGACGGTATGCATATCCGGTTACTGCTGATCACGTTCTTCTTGCAGTTCTTCCCCGACCTGATCAAACGGAATCATGTCTATATCCTGCAAACCCCGCTTTTCCGTGTACGCAACAAACAAAAAACGTATTATTGCTACACCGAAGAAGAACGTCTGGCTGCAATCCAGGCAGTAGGAAAGAATCCGGAGATCACTCGATTCAAAGGTCTGGGAGAAATTTCACCGGACGAGTTCAGAAACTTTATCGGCAAGGACATGCGTCTGGACCCGGTAACGATGAAAAAAGAAGACTTGGTTAAAGATATGCTCGAATTCTATATGGGTAAAAACACCATGGAAAGACAGAACTTTATTATTGACAATCTGGTTGTAGAAGAAGACGTTGTCAATTGAAAATGAAATATTGAACATTGAAAATGAAAAAGCGTATCGCTTTGTTCCCCGGAACGTTCGATCCTTTTACGATCGGACACCAATCGTTGGTAAGCCGTGGGCTAGCCCTGGTTGACGAGATCATCATTTCTATCGGTATTAACGATAAGAAGCAGACTTACTTCACACTTGAAAAACGCTTGGAAGCGATCCGGTGTCTTTATAAAGACGAACCACGGGTAAAAGTGATGTCGTATAACTCACTGACTGTCGATTTTGCAGAAGAAGTCGGTGCCGAATTCATTATGCGCGGTATCCGTACTGTCAACGATTTCGAGTATGAAAAAAGTATTGCCGACGTCAACCGGAAGTTGAGTGGCATTGAAACATTCATACTGTTTACAGAACCCGAACATACACACATCAGTTCCAGTATTGTACGTGAATTGTTGCGGTATGGCAAAGATATTTCTCCCTTCGTTCCGAAGGAGACCAATTTATATTGACTATTTACGAAACAAAAATTAAAATGAAACGAATCGTAGTATCCCTGCTTGTTGCGATGATTGCCATCACAACGGCTGTGGCCCAGAAACCGAATCAGGATGCCCGCAAATTATCCATGGCTTTATATGCCATCTCGAATCTATATGTAGATCCGGTGGATGATTCCAAGCTGGTAGAAGATGCGATCATCGGTATGCTGGAAAAGCTGGACCCACATTCAAACTATATGGATCCGGAAGAGACAAAAGAGATGACCGAACCTTTGCAAGGCAACTTCGACGGTATCGGTATCCAGTTCAATATGCTGACCGATACCTTATATGTCATTCAGGTAATTCCCGGCGGTCCGTCCGAAAAGGTCGGCCTGATGGCTGGCGACCGTATCATCATGGTCGACGACACCCTGATAGCCGGTGTAAAAATGAAGACGACCGACATCATGAAACGTCTGCGTGGTCCGAAAGGAACTGAAGTGAACATCAAGGTATTGCGAAATAAGAATCCGGAACTGATCGAATTCAAGATCATCCGCGGAAAGATACCCGTAACCAGCCTGGACGCCGCTTATATGGCAGACAAACAAACCGGCTACATCAAACTGAACCGTTTTGCCGCTTCATCAGCCGATGAGTTCCGCGACGCACTTGCCAAACTGCAAAAACAAGGTATGAAAAACCTGATCCTCGACCTGCAAGGTAATGGGGGCGGTTATCTAAATATTGCCATCGAACTGGCAGACGAGTTCCTCGATAAAGACAAACTGATCGTGTATACCGAAGGTAACAAACAGCCGCGCGACGAAGCCAAATCGACAGCCAAAGGCAATTTTGAGGAAGGCCGTCTGGTCGTTATGGTAGACGAATCATCTGCCTCTGCCAGCGAAATCCTTTCGGGTGCCGTACAGGATTGGGATCGTGGTGTCGTAGTAGGACGCCGTACATTTGGTAAAGGTCTGGTCCAGAAACCAATTCCGATGCCGGACGGTTCTATGATCCGTCTGACAGTAGCCCGTTATTATACGCCTACCGGACGTAGTATCCAGAAACATTACGAAAACGGTAAACTGGAAGATTATCAGCACGACTTGATCGACCGTTACAACCGCGGCGAGCTAATGAGTGCCGACAGCATCCACTTCCCGGATTCTATGAAATACAACACACTGGAAACCAAACGTATCGTTTACGGTGGCGGCGGTATCATGCCGGACGTTTTCATCCCGGTAGACACAACCCGTTATACGGATTATCACCGTAACCTAGTTGCATCCGGTCTTGTAAACCGTGTTTCCATGAGTTACCTGGACCGTAACCGTGCGGCAATGAACAAGAAATATCCGAAATTCAGCCAGTACAAGAAAGACTTTGTTGTCCCCGAAGAAACTCTTCAGGAGTTAATTAATCTGGGTAAAGAAGATAAGATCGAATATAAAGAAGAAGAATACAACCGTTCAAAACCGCTTATCGCCTTACAGATAAAGGCTTTGATAGCCCGTGACCTGTATGATATGGCAGAATATTTCCAGGTAATCAATGATGATAATGCCAGCTTCAAAGAAGCACTCCGCATTATTAATGATGAAGAAGTCTATAATAAAGAATTGGGTAGGTAACACGTACATTAATATATATAAGAAGAGGTGGTACATTGGCTTGAAGCCTTTGCACCACCTCTTCCATTTTTTACCAGCCCGAAAAAAAGCCAGGAAACACCTCAAAAAAGTCAGGTCTTTACATTTCAAAACATAGGACCTTTATCTGACACTCACCACTTCACCACGTAAATACTTATATTTTTTCCAACAGATGCAACTATCCAAATTACTATCGCATCATATTTATAAAACTATAAACAACTAATTATTATGAAACTATTCATCCATACCCTTGTCTCGACAGCTCTGATTGCTGTAAGTTTTTGTCTGTTTTCTTGTGATGACAATACCGAAGGTTTCGGTTCGACAGGGAGAGACGGTCTCCCCAGTGCATTCAAAACAGAGAATCAAACAACCTACCTATCGTATTCCGGTAACCGGTTGCTGCAAATGATGAACCAAGACGGTTTCACCACTACTTTCAACTACGAAGGCAATGAACTTCGCGGTATCTCCTACGCTCCTCCTGCAGATCCCAATATTGCTGACGGAAACGGCTATACAGGCTTCGAAAAGGAAGGAAATAAAATCATTGTAAAACAAAGTGGAGAACCAAGCATGGATATTTCCTATAATCAAGAAATTGAACTGGACGGGAACGGCTTTCCTACAAAAATAACAGATCTGGGTGCATTTCAAATAACTAGCGAAGGGTATAAGAAAGTATGGGATGGAAAATATTACTATGCCTTAACTTTCGAGCCATCAACGAAAAACCTGTTAAAACTCGAAAAGTTCAACCTCAAAGATTCGACACTTATCACGACCTCTAGTTTTCAATACAGTGACCAACCCGGTTCAATGAGCCAAGTGGAGTTACCGTTATGGTTCTTCAGTTATCATTCACTTACATCAGGAATATCTTCCCGCCAGTACCTCAATTATCGGAACACACTTACGGAAGAAACCGTGACAGATGGAAAAACCGGCAACACCCATACGACTTATTACAAATATACTTATAATAAGAACGCATATCCGGTAGCTGTTGACAATGGGGAAGAGAAAATGGATATAAGATATTGACCGGTAATTATAAATCTACAATCAGTATATCATCTTTGTAGGCTTCACATTCCCCGACAATCTTCCCTTCGGGAGACAAGAGGTAAGAATCGCCCGCATAGATGATACCTCCCAGATCAGTCCCGGCACAATTGACTGCGATAATATTGGCCTGATTCTCTATAGCCCGTTCACGAAGAAGACGATTCCAATCATCACGCCGGGACTCCGGCCAGTTCGCTATATAAATAGCCGTATCATAGCGGCCTTCATTCCGGCTCCAATCCGGGAAACGGAGATCGTAACAGATATAAGTAGCCAAACGGTGTCCTTTCCAGTTCAGGACCAACTGTTTTTCTCCGGGAGAAAAACTTCCTTTCTTAAAACAGTTATGTTTGTCATAATATTCATAATGTCCATCAGGAAAGACAGCAAGTAAGCGATTATAAAATTTCCCTTCTTCTTTATATATTGTAGAGCCAATTATCAAGGCTCCGCTACCAGCCGCCCATTCCTTCATTTTCTCAATGACAGTCGGGTAATAACCCGCTATTTCATCTTTCGTCTGTACAGCGACTTCCTTATCCTTCTTTTTCATTTCGCATCCGGAAACAAACAACTCGGGGAACACAATCATATCACATCCCCGGCATTTCTCTACCCGCTTCTGAAAAGCTTCAAGGTTTGCATCAACATCTCCCCATGCAAGATGTGCTTGTACCAAGGCGACCCGACAGGTTTCTTTCGTTTGTGCCTGAACGGCCATATTAGCCAATAAAATAAGAACAGTCAGCAGACATTTCATACATTCACAGGATTTAGAGACAGGCGCAAATATAAAAATAATGTACCACAACGCGACCGAAACAACCGGATTATATAAGAAATCTGCCTATCTTTGTCTACTATCTTTCTCCAAAGAAGACGAGTAAAAACACTTAAACTAAAAAAATGATTTTATCAGAAACAGAAACTTTAATCTGGGATTGGAACGGAACGTTATTAGACGATGTAGAAGTAAACGTCAAGGTTATCAACGAAATGCTCTCAAAAAGGGATTTACCCCTACTGGATATAAATACCTATAAAGAGATATTCTGCTTCCCCGTCAAACAGTTCCATATCCGGATAGGCATCGACTTTGAAAAAGAATCGATCGAAGAGATATCCGCAGAGTATATGGAACGTTATAAAAACTACGAGAAAGATATAAAGCTGCATGCTGATGTCCCTTTTATTCTGGATGCGATCAATGCAAAAGGCATCAGCCAATATATTCTATCTGCTGCCGGAACAGACGATCTATTGCGCATGCTTAACCGTTTCCACCTGACGGATAAATTCAAAGGAATATACGGTTCAGATAACATCTGTGCTACCGGAAAAATCGGAATCGGCCAAAGACTGATAAAAGAGAACTCCCTGGATCCGGGAAAAGCGCTCATAATAGGAGATACATTACACGATGCGGAAGTGGCAAAAACTTTGGGAATAAACTGTATTCTGTATTCGGGAGGACATAACAACTACAATTTGTTAACGAACAAGTCTAAAACAATCAGAAATCTGAAAGACATCCTACCTCATTGAATAGCATGCAGAAAATCCAGCCTATAGCAATGTAATTTTCAAAGCTCACCTTTCAGGCGTCAGTCGCAGCCTTTCCTTGAAAGAGAAAGGGTCTGACTGAAAGGTGATATAACCGGACTTAGATTCCGACAGATAGTTATCCGTTCGCCAACCAATAGTTACCCATTCTCCAACCAATAGTTATCCATTTGCCTGCAGGTAATTATCCTGCTCGTAAAACATAGGTGTTTCGAAATGTTAAGTCAGGACCTTTGACGACAAAACATATATGCTTTGAAGACAAAAGTCATATGTTTTGCAGAAAGTTATTTTACCTTGAATTTTCGTATACACTTTTTCACAGTTTCATCCCTTCAGCCGGGTACATTGAAAAAACAGGCCATCCCGAACAACTGAAAGCTGAAAGCAGTAGTCTGAAATGACATAGAGAACAGCCCGGACATACAAACTGACACAGTATATAGAATTAATTCTAAAAAACAATTGTTTTTGATCCCGAAAATAGTTGTTTTA
The DNA here is from genome assembly GCF_003635445.1 of Parabacteroides sp. AF17-3. NCBI lineage: Bacteria > Pseudomonadati > Bacteroidota > Bacteroidia > Bacteroidales > Tannerellaceae > Parabacteroides > Parabacteroides sp. AF17-3. Next base: position 462,862 of record NZ_QTMM01000002.1, read on the forward strand.
ATTTTGTGTTAGAATTCCGAACGCACAGTAGTTGTTTCAACACCAGGCTGAAAGGAGTTGATAAAAACATTTTCGTAGAGGATTCCGAGTGTGCCGGAGACTACACAGACAGTCTTGTAAATAGTGCCATCGCATGTCCACTCTAATTCCACCTCTTCCAATCCAAGCCGCAACCGCAACAATTGATCCAAAGTCTTCCTTACATCTTTCCTCATATTTTCTGCCTTTTCTTTGTCGATGGAAGAGAACTCTTTCAAACTCATCAATTTTGTTTTTCCATACGCAACAGCAGGATAGCCTGTACCATCAAGTATAGCAAGCTTTGCCCTCTCCAGCTCCTCTTCCGTAGAAATCTTGCCGATGTATTTATAACCTGTAAGGACATACCCCAGATGATATTCAGCCGTATTTTTCTTTATCATATCCAGTTGTTGTTTCCATAAAACGGAATCGGCCGGTTGGCCACCGGAGAGATAGGGCGTAGCTCCACACAAAAAGGATGCGCCCATGAACAAGCAAAAAAAGAGACTGATAATAATTGCTTTTGTCTTCATGATGTTAGAGTATATAAAAAGTATGTCATGCACAAATGTAACAAGATTACAGACTAATAAGCAAAACGCCCCTGTGTTTTAATTAATTTTAATCAATTTATTTAAGAAATGAAAGCAAATATAGGAAATGACAGCATTGAGGCTCTCTTTTAGTATGTAGTTAAAAGTAACAATACAAACAACGCACCAGACATTTTACGAATAAACGATTAAATAACAAGGATTATATAAACAAAAAAAATAAAATTTAAAGGTACAGGTCATTCTTCATACCCAATTCAAATTAAGTAAAAACTGAGACAATTTAATTTGATACAGCATAATTCTTATTGATAACAACACCATAGTCTTCGTAGAACTATGGCATTATTTCTCATATTATTTAATTAATAATACAAAATAACAAGCTTTTTAAAGGCATAAAAATGGACAATATTACTACAATGATGGACAATATTTCGATTTTTCATAAATAAATGAAATAAATTGCCATTTATGTCTCCCAATTCTTCGCCTAATGCCATAGTTCTACGAAGACTACAGCATTAAAGTTAACGTATACTAATTACAAACCAGAAAGACTACAGTCTTTCACAAATAACATTATAACATGACCTGAAATACCCTTAGTCGCATTATTCAATTACATACTCTAAGAGAATGTGTAATCTTTATTTGTTAAATTAGATCTAATATGATCCTCTTTTGCTATACCATGCAAAAGCCTGCTTACATACAATCATCATTATTCAGTTGCAAATGAATAATTACTGATTGTACTAACGATACTTTGCACCTAGTATTAAACATAGTACATTAGACAATGAAAACCTCAAAAATTAATGTAACCTTATTCTATCTATTTACCGCATTTCTTTTCATAGGAGGACTTACAGCTTGTAATGATGACAACAGTTCTTCTGAAGATAATCCGTATTCCCCTGATAAACCGTTGGTTGTATCAAGCATAGGTCCCGAAAAAGGAGGAATAGGAACCCGTGTAGTGGTGAGTGGCTCCAACTTCGGAAATGATATATCCAAAGTAAAATTGTTTTTCAATCAAAAAGAGGCCTTGATCCTTAAAGTACAAAACAACGCTATCTATGCCATGGTCCCCAAACAACCCGGAGAACATTCTACCATCAAAGTAGCAGTAGAAGATGGAGTAAATTCAGACGGATCACCCAAATACAGGGAAGAAACGCTTAAAGATAAATTATTTAAATACAACATTAAAGCCACCGTTACTACTGTAGCCGGACAATTAGACGTGAAAACGGCTAAAGACGGCCCAGCTTTGGAAGGTTCATTCGGACGTCCCGTCATGCTGGCTGTCGATGATGAAGGGACTGTATTGATTGCTGACGATGGAGGCAAGATGGTTAGGATGCTTTCCATCCAGGACAACAAACTCAGCACTGTACTTTCCGGGATGCATGAGCCCTGGCAATGTTCATTCAATCTGGACTTTACAAATTATTATGTACTGGAAAGACGTACATCCATGCGCCCGCTTCTTTTCTACGGATTGTATAAATCGAGCAACTGGCAGGAAGCTGAAGCTTATTATGATCAAAAAAATGACAAAGGTGACTACATCGCCGGAGCCATGGATTATTTTGGGCTGGCTGCCGACAATGACTATGTTTTCCTGTTATCCTCTTCAGGTAAACGCCTGATCCGTGTAAGCATTGCAACAAAAAAGGTAGAGCTGATCGGAGAGAATCTGAATATGGATTCATGGGCACACATCGCCTATAATAAGAAAAACGGATATCTCTATATCACTTCCGAAGCCTGGGGACGCCTCTATCGCCTGAATCCTTATCATACTCCTGCCGGACATTCTACTCCATGGATTACACAAAACGAGATAGAACATATCGTTGGAACAGGTAAAGGCGCGGCTAAAGAAGGAAACGGAAAAGCCGCACAACTCGGAGAGATCGAAGGAATGGCCGCCGACCAGGAAGGAAACGTCTATCTGGCAGACTACACCAACCATGTAATCTGGAAAGTAGATGAGGAGTTCAATGCAACCATCTTCGCCGGAGTTCCGGGAGAATCCGGATATAAAGACGGTAAACCCCAGGAAGCACTTTTCAATAAACCTTATGATGTAGCAGCTACCCCCGACGGTATCCTATATGTAGCCGACACCTACAATTATTTGATCCGTTGTATAGCTATTCAATAACCATAGATTAAAGTACATAAAAATGAAAAAATATATAGCATTGATCGTCTTGTTTTTGACGATGCTGCCGGCTTTTGCCTCAGCGCAAAAAACAATTAATATTCAGGGAGTAGTCACCGACTCTAATAATGAGACTCAGATCGGTGTAAACATATATCCGCGAAACGACCAGTCACATGGAACCGTTACAGATATAGACGGCAAATATACCATTCAGGTCAAACCTGGCACAACGCTCGTTTTTTCTTATATCGGATTCAAAACACAAGAGATCAAAATCGGCACGGCCAAGGAACAAACAATCAATGTGGTATTGGATGCTGATGCACAGCAACTGGAAGAAGTCAGTATCGTAGGATATAGCACACAACGAAAAGTCAGCGTAGTCGGAGCCATTACAAGTATTAAACCGACGACATTGAATGTGGGCGGTGTAACTTCAGTCAGTAATGCGCTAGCCGGACGTGTAGCGGGGCTGATCGGCGTTCAGCAGAGTGGCGAACCGGGCAGCGATGTATCCGAATTTTGGATCCGGGGTATCAGTACATTCGGAGCCAATAGCAGTGCCTTAATACTGATAGACGGGATAGACCGCGGAAGTTCCAGCCTGAACGAACTGGCTCCCGAAGATATCGAGAGTTTCTCCGTTCTGAAAGATGCAACAGCAACTGCCGTATATGGTGCCAAAGGTGCGAATGGTGTGGTACTAATCAATACCAAACGCGGTGTTGAAGGAAAAGTTTCGATCAACGGCAGTGTTAAGACGATGATAGAAACACTCCCCAGACTTCCCAACTATCTCAGAGCTTACGACTATGCCAGACTGGCCAACGAAGCCAAAGTAGTGAGAGGCGATAAATCGGTTTATTCTCCCGAGATTTTTGATATCATAAAATACAACATGGATCCGGACCTCTATCCGGATGTTAGCTGGCAGGATGAGATATTGAAAAAACGGACACTGGGTGTACAGGGCAATATCAATATTTCCGGCGGTAGCAAACTGGCCCGTTATTATATGAGTGCCTTTTACCGGACCAACGATGCCATTTACAAACAAACCGGCATGGAACGTTATCACTCGAATGTAAGACGTAATCAATATACTTTCAGAAGCAACATCGATGTCGATCTGACCAAAAGTACACTGATTAGTTTGCTCTTATCCGCCAAATTGGTTGATATGAACCGTCCGGGTATGGGCACGACCAAAGAGATATGGGGTGCACAAGCATCCTTAACCCCGTTGACTGTTCCGGTACGCTATTCGAACGGACAGCTTCCCGCTTACGGAAAAGGAGATATGACCTCCCCTTCCGTATTGCTAAATGAAACCGGCTTCCTCACTGACCGTGATAATTCTATAGAATCTTTATTGAAAATAGAACAATCGCTAGATTTTATCACGAAAGGCTTAAAAGCGACGGCATCTCTGTCGTTCGACAACTACAACAATCATCTTACCAGCCGTACCAAAATGCCGGATCTGTATAAAGCGACTGACCGCAACTGGAATACCGGGGAACTGATGACACTCAAAACTGTTGTTGCCGAGCCAATGACTTTCAAAAGTACTTCGTACGGTATCCGTACGATTTATGTCGAAGGTAAAGTGGAATACAACCGGTTATTTGCCGAAAAGCACCGTATCGGCGGACTGTTCCTCTACAATCAAAAGGACTACCAACGCACGGATGCAGACGGTGAACTGGCATCTATCCCGCATCGTAATCAAGGGATAGCCGGACGCCTTACTTATTCTTATAATGATATCTACTTTATAGAAGGTAACTTCGGATATAATGGTTCCGAAAATTTCCCGAAAGGAGAACGCTTCGGATTTTTCCCCTCAGCCGCTTTGGGGTATGTTATTTCCAACTATCCGCTGGTGAAAAAGAAATTACCGTTCATCACGACCCTAAAACTCCGCTATTCATACGGATTGGTAGGAAACGACCAGATCAGTAACGATGTCCGTTTTCCTTATCTTACAACCGTAAATATGAGTGCACCCGGATATGTCTTCGGCGACCAGTACCAAAATTCGGGAGGTGGAGTAACCGATGCCGTACTGGGTTCCACCGGCCTTGTCTGGGAAAAAGCGATCAAACAGAATTTCGGTATCGACCTTACCCTTTGGGAAGCGCTTGACATCACGGTAGATGCTTTTATCGACAAACGAAATAATATCTTCATGGAACGTACCACACTGCCCGGAACCATCGGTGTAGGCACAAAACCCTGGGGAAACGTGGGCAAGATGAAGAGCTGGGGAGCAGACGGTACAGCCTCTTATACCCATCGTTTTGGTAATGTAGACGTTGAATTGCGCGGAAACTTCACACTGACAAGAGATAAGATCATCGATTACGACGAGGTACCTCCCCGCTACCCTTATCTGGCTAAAAAAGGAACCAGCTATGGTGTGACCCGTGGTTTAATCGCTCTGGGACTTTTCAAAGATGAAGAGGATGTTAAAAACAGTCCTACCCAATTCGGCAAAGTTCTCCCCGGAGACATTAAGTATCAGGACATAAATGGCGATGGCCGTATCGACGATTATGATATTGCTCCTATCGGTAATTCCAACATACCAAAAGTTCAATACGGATTTGCGACCAGTGCCAAATGGAAAGGTTTCGACATCAGTGTATTTTTCAGAGGAGCAGCACAGGTTGATTATTTCATGGGAGGAAACGGATATTACCCGTTTGCCGGAGGTGTGACCGGCAACGTTCTTTCCATCGTGAACGATCAGAAAAATCGCTGGACACCGGCTTCTTACTCAGGAGACCCGTCGACAGAGAACCCTAACGCCCGTTTTCCCCGTCTTACCTACGGAGAAAATGTAAACAACAATCGGCCCTCTTCTTTCTGGCTTGCCGATGCAGGATATCTCCGTTTAAAAACTCTTGAAATAGGATATACGATCCCTAAAAAAATATTATCGAAAATAAACATGAGCAATTTACGTATATCTGTGCTCGGAGATAATTTATGTGTCTGGGATAAAGTAAAATTATGGGATCCCGAACAAGCAAGCGACAACGGTGCCGTTTATCCTATTACCCGTTCTTATTCAATGGTCTTACAAGTCTCATTTTAATTCATCGAATCATGACAAGCAAAAAAATAAAAACAAGTCTATTTGCCTTCTTATTCGTTATCCTCAACAGTGCAGGAATTACTTTCCAATCGTGTAACTTTTTGGATATAGATCCGTATGTAGCCGATCTGTTCACCCTTGACACTGTGTTTGCAAAAAAAGAATATACACAGAAGTATCTGAATAACGTATATAGTTACCTGGTCGACTACGGTTCGCCAAGTGCATGGACAGACAATGCGCAACCCTGGGTTCTAATTAGCGATGAAGGTGTAGCAGGCTACAAGAGAAACAGACACAACTACAATTATTTCTGTAACAATGAAATGAAAGCGGAAGATCTGGACCACTTCGACTATTGGAATTATTTTTATGAAGGAATCCGCAAAGCCAATACTTTTATTCAAAGAGTAAATGAATGTCAGGAAGTAAGCGCTTTACAACGATCGGAATGGATCGGACAGGCGACATTCGTTAAAGCGATGATCTATTTTGAACTGATGCTGGCCTATGGTCCCGTCCCCATTGTTCCTGATACGCCTGTCGACTTCGACACACCTATCGACCAGATGATGGTCGAACGCAACACATGGGATGAATGCAGCGATTATGTATCTGCCTTGCTGGAAGAAGCAATCAAACTATTACCCACACAGGTCAGGGATAATTCAGAAATCGGCCAGGCAGTAAAAAATTCTGCACTGGCAGTACTGTCACGCCTGACGCTTTATACGGCCAGCCCGCTTTATAACGGTGAAAATTCAGAATTCAGCGATTTTATAAACAATGAGGGAGTACCTTATCTCAATCCGGTAAAAGACATAAAAAAATGGGCCATCGCTGCTGCCAATGCTAAACGATTGGTCGACATCAAACCCAACGATCTCTATACTGTTCCCAAAATGGAGAATACTCCGACTTTCCCTGTAACGGCAGCCGAACAAGGTGATTTCCCGGATGGCGTAGGAGGTATCGATCCTTACCATTCTTACATAGATATGTTCAATGGCGAATGTGTATTAGCATCATCTAACCGGGAGATACTTTTTAGCCGCCAAAGTACGGGAATCAACGGCATGAATAAATATGCCGCCCCGGGTGTACTGAATGCCTGGAATGTATTCTTCGTACCGCAATCACTGGTCGATGCTTACTACATGGCCGACGGACGTACCATCAATAATGCAAGTGAAGCCTATCCTTATGAAGAAGGTTACACAAATACGGATCTGGTATTTTCCGGAGAGAAAAACAGTAATGGCTTTACGCTGCTGAGCGGAACTCATAAATGGTATGCGAATCGTGAAATGCGCTTTTATGCAACGATTGCCTTCAATAACTCCTACTTCCCCTCCACCTCAACTCCTCCCGACAAAGTGGACCAGCAGGATGGCAAAGTGGCCAAATATTTCAGCGACTCAAAAAGTGGACGGGACTATGCCCTGAACCGTCCCCAAGGCGAAGCCGAAGAATACCCGATGACCGGATATCTCTGCCGGAAATTCCTTCATTACGAAGATTCATGGATCAGCGGCGGAAGGCAGAAAACCAAATATTGTCCGGCCTACCGTATGGCCGAAGTATATTTAAACTATGTAGAGGCGATGAATGAACTGGATCAGGCATATACCATCAACGACATTACAGTGACACGCAACACAAGCGAAATGAAACGTTGTTTCAACCTGATCCGTTACCGGGCCGGATTACCGGGCATCACCGATGCCGATGTTGCCAATGTAGAAAAAATGAGGGAGTTGATTGCACGGGAACGTCAGATCGAATTTGCCTGGGAAGGACGTAGATATCATGACCTGCGACGTACTAAAAAAGCAATTATCTACGAGAACGCACCGGTTATGGGATGTGATGTAAGCGCAACAGAAGCAGAAAAAGATAAATTTTACAACATTATCCAGGTAAAAGAAAGAGACTGGATCTACAAGGTCTTTACCCGCAGACAGACTTTCTTCCCCATACCTAAAAGTGAAGTGGATAAAAATCCTAATCTGGACCAGATGCCCGGATTTTAATAACATGTTTTTTAGACAAATACATTAATACAGTTTATTATGAAACCAGATAAATTAAAGCTCATATTATTTTCCCTGTCAGCCTTCATATTTTGGAGTTGTTCAAGTGAACCGGCTGATTTTGGTGAACAATATAAAAAAACACTCTATATCGTAAACAGCCGTGATATGCTCTACGTGGGTGAACATGCGTATGGAAGTGAAAACAATTCCATGTCATTTTCAATTTATTGCGCCTCTTCCGAACCTATCAAGTCCGACCTGACGGTTCAACTGGCAATCAACCCGAATGCGCTTGACTCGCTCAATAAAAAAAGTGCATTGGGGAACCCTCTATACATCGACAAAAAATTGTTACCGGAAGCAAATTACACATCGACGGATTTATCGGTGACCATTCCGGCAAATGCTCAATACGGAGTACTTCATATCCCCTTAAAGCCACAAGGGCTTGATCCCGACATCTCGTATGCCCTACCTCTCACGATCGTCTCAAACAGCGAAGGGTATGATGTGAACGAAGAATTGAAAACAATGGTTTACGAAGTTAAAATGGTCAACGGATTCTCTGGAAATTATGCGGGTAGTTCTATTGAGTTACCTAAAACAATCCGTTCGGTACAGCCAACCCTGAAAGCCATGTCTTCCAATTCTGTACGGATGCCTATCCATTCATTGTCCGGAGAAGCCAGATACATAAAAACCAATTTTATGCTTCTCACTATCGGCGCGGATAGCACATCTGTTACTATAAAACCCTGGCTGGATGCCCAAATAACTGATCTGGGTAAAAGTACTTACGATAAAACAAGACAAAGTTTCTATCTAAGATACAGTTACACAGATGCAGACGGCAAAACATTCGATATAGAAGAGAAAATAACGAATCTCGACGCTCCTGTAATCGATACGGAGGAATAAGGAAGATTGAAGAAAAAGGGCACATGCTATTCCGAAAAAGCATGCGCCCTTTCTAAAAAAAGCCTGCATCCCTTTGCAACATTTTTATTTATCTGTAACTTCGTATATTCTTCCATATAAGGGAAGTACGAAGTCGCATGAAAACACATTACAACGTTATCAACTATATTTTTCTCTTACTATTTTGCCTTAAAGCATCGGGGCAGGAACCGGACAGTGTACTCAATAAACTAACCCAGTTTATTCGTGCGACCGATCAGTTTTCCCAATATATTCCCCACGAAAAAGTCTACCTGCATTTCGATAACACCAGTTACTATCAGGGCGATAATATTTGGTTTACATGTTACGTCGTAACCTCCGAATTGCACCAGGCAACCGAACTGAGCAAAACCCTGTATGTCGAACTGCTCAATCCCGGAGGAGAAATAGTGGACAAGCGTGTCTTGAAAATAGAAGACGGCCGGTGCCATGGTGATTTCACGCTAGGCCAGCTTCCCTTCTATTCCGGATTTTATGAAGTCCGTGCCTACACGAAATATATGTTGAACTTCGGCGAAGACGTTATCTTCTCCCGGCTACTGCCCGTATTTAACAAGCCCAAAGAAGAGGGAAACTTCGAAGAGAAAAACATGCTGAAATACGGATACGGCAAATACCCGAAGAAACGGGAGAAGCCTCAAAAAGACAAGAAAGTAACCTTGAAACTCTATCCGGAAGGAGGAAACCTGATCCACGGCATCACTTCACGGATTGCATTCGAAATAACCGATGCATTCGGTAACCCGCTGGAAGCCTCCGGAAAGATCATCAATGAAGACAAAGAAGATATCTCCACCTTTTCAACAGTTCACGAAGGACGAGGTTTCTTCGACTATACACCTGACGAAAGCAAACGAAAAGCAATAGTCGACTACAACGGCAAACAATACCAGTTTGATATGCCCAAGCCATTACCACAAGGATTCACCTTCCATGTGGACAACCTGTCTTCTCCTGACAGTCTCGAAATCTCCCTACAGAAAAATAAATATACTCCCGCCGAGAAACTGGGCCTGGTTTTTATCAGCAGAGGACAACTACATGGCTACAGCCTTATTAATGTCATCCATAATGAAACAATCCGGTTCAAAGTAGATAAAACAAACTTCCCGGCAGGTGTTGCACAAGCCATATTATTCAATTCCGATGGAGAAATACTTTGCGACCGCCTCCTATTCAACAACAAAGACAACCAATTTAGTATTCAGTCAAAAACCTCGAAAGAGACATACGAGCCTTACGAAGCAGTCGATATGGAATTTACCCTAACCGACCGGGAAGCCAATCCCGTACAAACGCCATTCTCCTTATCGGTGAGAGACGGCATGAACGAAGTTGCGTGGAATCATACTATCCTGACCGATCTACTGCTGATGTCCGAAATCAAAGGGTACGTCCGCAACCCGTCTTACTATTTCGAAGCGGACGACTCTACCCATCGCTCAGCTCTCGACCTTCTTATGATGGTGCAAGGCTGGCACCGTTATTCCTGGAAGCAGATGGCTGGTATAGAACCATTCGACTTGAAATACAGGCCGGAACAAGGTATCGAAATGCACGGCCAGGTAGTTTCATTTGTCAGGAAAATACCCAAACCGAATGTCACCGTCTCTTCCTTCCTGCTCAAAAGGGGCGAAGAGGAAAAGCCCGGCAATGCGTTCGATGTATTTGTTACAGACAGCCTGGGACGTTTCGCTTTCCGTACAGATATTACCGGGAAATGGAATATGATACTGGCTGTAAGCGAAAAAGGGAAAAAGAAAGACCACCGGATCATACTGGACAGGCTTTTCACTCCGGAACCTAAGAGATACCGCTATGCCGAGATGCAAGTGAACATCGCCGATAGAGCGGAAGGAGATAAAGAAGAAAAAACTGAGCTGGAAGAAGTTCCCGATATTCAGGAACCGGAAGAAGATATCAACGCCCTGCTGACTTCTTACGAAGATTCATTGGCCAAAGCGGGAAACAAAGAAAAAATCCTCCGCCTGGATGAAGTAACCGTTACCGCTAAAAAGAGATCACGTGAAAAGGATATCTACAACAACCGATCGAAATCTATCGCCTATTATGACGTTCAGTCAGAATGGGATGATATCACGGACCAGGGCAAATACATCGGAAAAGATATCCATGAACTGATGATTAATATGAATAATAATTTCAGAAAAGCCTTCTCCAGACAGGACGAATATCTGCAATACAAAGGCAGAATGCCTCTTTTTGTAATCAACTATGAACCGACGATGGCTACTGAAATGGATTACAACAAATACAAACTGATCCGGCTCGAAGCCATCAAGTCTATCTACATCAACGAGGATATCTCCACTATGTGTAAATATGCAGACCCAAGAATATCTCCGCTGGAAATAGATAAGATATATGGTTGTGTCGTTTTTGTTGAAACATACCCGGAAGACAAGATTTCGACAGATGCAGGTAAAGGGGTACGAAAAACCTGGCTGGAAGGTTACAGCCAGGTCAAAGAATTTTATAGTCCCGATTATTCAGTGCTTCCTCCCGAACCAGATTACCGACGCACTTTATACTGGAATCCCTCCGTTACTCCGGATGAAAAAGGCAAAGCCAGTATCCGGTTCTACAATAACAGCAGATGCCGGAAGTTCAAGGTAAGTGCCGAGACAATTACAGCAGATGGAATAATCGGGGTTTACAAGTAATCAATACAAGTACAACTGTTTCATCTTCTGGATATCGACTCCTAACGTTTCTGTCAGGAACTTAGTCATGGAGCCATACTTTTCGTCTATCTTATCATAGGCGGCATTCAGATATTTTTCATCGACAGTTACTAACGGGGCGATCTGAGGATAATATTTCAAATACGAATCATATTTACCCTTAATATATTCTTTACTAAGCAAATAATCCTTCATAATCGTCGCCTTATCCACATCGAGAGCCGACAGGATAAGCATGGTCGCAACCCCGGTACGGTCTTTACCAGCTGAACAATGATAACTTAACGGTAAAGAATTTTCATCCTGAAGATATTTAAAGAACTCTTTGTATTTGGCCACATAATCATCATAACTGATCATTTCGATATACCCGTCAATCATGATCTGTGCAGTTTCTTCCTCACTAAGTCCCTTAGATATACTTCCGATAATTTCATCAGAAAATATATTACCGGCATTGATCTCTAAATTATAAGGATTCTTTACAGTAGAAGGCAATTTATCCGGAGCAGCCGGCATCATACCGCCAAATCCACCTTCTTTTTCTGTTGCAGTACGAAAATCGACAACGGTTTTCAGTCCCGTACTTGCCAGATATGTCAGGTCGGCATCAGTCATCTTATTCATTTCGTCCGTACGGAACAATTTTCCCCAACGAACAAATTTCCCCTCTTTATTTTTTATACCACCCAAATCCCTGAAGTTATACGCAGTGACCGGCAACAATCTTTCCGCTAATAAAGCCTGACCTTCAGCCGTCTTAAACAAGAATACGGATCTTTTTCCGGCATCGACGCTCAAATCGAAAGAGCCTTTTCCGTCACCGGTCAGACAAGGTGTATTCATATCGATATCTTCAGCTGTAGAACCGGCATATAATTCCCAGGCTTTATCGGTATCCACACTCAGCACAGCCTTTTTCGTCTCTTTATCACGGGTAATCCCAGCATCTCCGCTTATATCCTTACCCGAATATCCAACAGTCGTTTTCTCATCATCGTCCCCACAAGAAACAAATACTCCGGAGGCACAAAATAGTAGCAATAAACAGCTAAACAAATTCTTCTTCATAACACGCTTTTACTCATTAATAAATATTTTAAAAGGCGCGCAAGATACAGGTTTAAAACCAATTACACAAAAACAGAACCGGTTTTAGCCCTATAAATGAAATTTAGAATATCGTTTATTTATTTTGGAATATAAAAAAAGGTAACCTCGTTTGTCATCTTATTTTATCAATGCAAAGCATTCATTAAATTGCAATATAATTGATTTCTGGTCAATCAGTATTTCCATATTCCTTAATTTTCTCCTCACAAATCCGCATTGTAATATCTCGAAGCATTTCCACCTTTGGTATAAGTGCATCAATATCTTCTTTTGTGACTACAAAATGAGGATTATAGCGGGCATCCACATAGGCAGCTTTTAATAGTTTAAAAAATCGTTTCTCTTCGGAGGTGTTTTGAGGAAATACATTATTCAGGTCATCGGAATAACGTCTTACAGAAGATATTAATTTGGAAAGGTTATGCTGTTTACTGTTTCGTAGTGTATGTGTTAAACGGATAGCATAGTAATAATTTTCACAGGATTGATGAAGAAAAAAAGATGCCTCTTTATAATCTGTCTCTTTGTCAGCCATTATTGCATACTTTAAAAAGTTATTTGCTCTCACACACTTTTCATCAAAATACTCTTGTGCCTGCTCTCTGATCTCTTCAAAGTTTAATTTCCGACGACGAGATAATTATATCTCCCACTATCATAAAGAATAATTCCTTCCTGCTTTATTTGTGTATAGAAATACCGCCCCTCTTCAATGAACTTATTAAGCTGCTTAATATCATCATTGATAAACTCAACAGGGGTATCGCGGTCAAAATCTTTTCCGGCAAAGAAGATATCTTCTACGTTATCCAGGATGGTTTCCGCCTTTTTACTGTTTATTCCGCTTGTTATCACGTAAATGTCATAATCTGATATTTTAACGGTAGGAATACCGCCGTCTTCAATCCGTATACTACGGCGAACATAATTGCCCCTCGCATAACTTCCATACAGAATAATAAACTCCGTCTGAGGTAAGCGACGAAGTATCTCCGTTACAAGAAAATTCAGTTCTTCCTGTTTGTCTTTAGGCAGATAAGCGATCGAGTCTTTCATTATGCTTGATTATGTACAACGTTAAAATACAAAAGTACATTATTATGTGAACAACTGCTACTTATTGGATCTTTCTTTGAATCTGTCGGCAAGAATTTCTTTGCAGACTTCTTTAAGCTGACCGATAATCTCTTGTCCTCTTTTACGGGAAATACGGATACCCTCGCCCACGACAAGCATGTCTTCAATAGTTGGATTTCCGCTGCCGTTAGCAGTTGTAGCGTGTTCACCATTATAACCGCCACTACATCTTGTCAAATCGTAGGCTGGTGCCAATTCCCATTGGGCGTTCCTATAATAAAAACTGAAGTTTTTAACATGGTCGTCTTTGTTTTCAGCCAGTATATTAAATACCATTCTTCGGAACATTTCTTCCACCTGAACAGGGTCTTGCGTGATGACTCCGGTTAAAGCCAATAAATTCTCATAAGTCAATGCCGGATAATGGATAGATTGATTAAGTAAAGCTCCGGCTGTTGCGGTGTGTAAACGTTGACCATCTTCTATATCAAATCGTTTTGTAGCAAAATATTTATTTTTAATAAGTTTAAAGTCAGGCACATTGATACCTGATGCACGAGCAGCTTTATTATATTGATATTCCATTTTACCCATATCTTTCGGATCATTGATATGACGGAATTTCAATATCCAATCTCCTTCCTCATCTTTATAAAGTGATTTTGGGCGACAGCCACCTGAATTACCACTATTAAAATAAAGAACATCGACATCCTTATCCGTTTTCTCGGCAAGCACCTCGAGAGCTAAATTTTGCATATAATCTAATTCCGGTAGACCTTTTGGCTCACCGATATATAATTCAGGCACATACGATAAGGCCCCCATTCCGGAAGCGCCAACAATACTTAAACGTTGCACAGGAGTCAAGCAGGTATCATCTATCCCCTCTTTTTGCAATATTCTGTTTAAAAGATAACGCCCGTACCCGTCAGGCAGGCTGTCTTCAAAAATTCCAAAATTGCCATAGAAAGGTTCTATGGGGGCAATAAACAAACCTTCTTTCAAGTCTAATTGCCTTGGAGCAATAGAAAAACCGGACTTTAGCCATTCTTTATCATATTCAAAAGCACACCTTTGAGTAGGAGTCATAGCAAGTTCACCCACCTTTTTGTCTCCATAGAATACAGACACTTTATTTATCTGTCTGATTTTCTCCAAAGACCTTATCTTCCTGGTTTCACTCTTTTTCTTTCCTGACATTACGGCTTCCTCTTTTCCTGTTTAAATTCCTGTTTATCTCATCCAGTTCAGCCATTGTGTTGTATAATGGTTCTGACAATAATTGTTTCAAATCATTGGTATATCCCAACGCTTTTGCCAATGCAACAAAAGAAACTAAAGATATGACATGCTTCGTTTCAAATTTCGCGATTGTAGCAGCAGGAACCTTACTCAAATCTGCCAAAGCATCTCGTGAGAGGCCTTTTTCCAAACGTCTCTTCTGACAGTTTTGTGCCAGAACCTTCATTATGGCTTCTGTCTTATCTTCGTCGAATGTATATAATAAAGTCATACTATAGTAGCAATAAACGGCTTAATCAATATTATTGTATTAGTTACAAAGATAATATTTATTTCCAGTAAATACAAAAAGGACAACTATCGAAAGTGTCGATGTATCTATATACCACTCTGCTCCCCATATTCCTTAATTTTCGCCTCACAAATCCGCTTCGTTATATCCCTAAGCAATTCGACTTTTGGGATAAGCGCATCGATATCCTCTTTAGTCACGACGAAGTGAGGATTATACCGGGCATCCACATAAGCGGCTTTTAATAGTTTAAAAAGTCGTTTCTCTTCAGGAGTGTTTTGAGGGAATACAGTACTCAGATCATCGGAATAGCGCCTGGTGGTAGAAGATAATTTGGATAGATTATGTTGTTTGTTATTTCGCAAAGTAAATGTCAATCGGATAGCATAGTAATAATTTTCACAGGATTGATGAAGATAAAAAGATGCCATTTGATACCTATCTCTTTCTTTATTTGTTATGGCATCATCAAAAAAGAAATTTCCTTTTTCAAACTTCTCATTAAAATAGTCCTGTGCCTGTTTCTTTATCTCATCAAAATTGAGTTTTCTCCTACGAGACAATTTGTATTTTCCACTATTATAAAGTATTACTCCTTCCTGCTTTATTTGTGTATGGAAATACCGGCCCTCTTCAATAAACTTATTAAGCTGCTTAATATCATCGTTGATAAACTCGACCGGAGTGTCGCGGTCAAAATCTTTTCCGGCAAAGAAGATATCTTCTACGTTATCCAAAATGGTTTCTGCCTTTTTGCTGTTTATTCCGCTTGTTATCACGTAGATGTCATAATCTGAGATTTTAACGGTAGGAATACCGCCGTCTTCAATTCGTATGCTACGGCGAACATAATTACCCCTCGCATAACTTCCATACAGAATAATAAACTCCGTCTGAGGTAAGCGACGAAGTATCTCCGTTACAAGAAAATTCAGTTCTTCCTGTTTGTCTTTGGGCAGATAAGCGATCGAGTCTTTCATTATGCTTGATTATGTACAACGTTAAAATA